>CAVGBO010000044.1:0-22123 GCA_963627465.1 Phocaeicola dorei | reverse complement strand
CCTGTTCCGGGCTTTCCTCGGCCTTTCCTGCCAGTCCTTGCAGCAGGGACTCCATGCCGCCGCCCTCGGCTTCCTCTTCGCCTCCGGGTGCTCCTTCTTCGCCGCCGCCTTCTTCCTCCCCGCCCTGGGGCTGGTCAGCAGCGTTTTCAATGTCTTCATCCGTGATGTTCGTCCACATGCCAAAGCTTGCACCTGCCTGCCGCAGCTCTTTCAGGGCGGTCTGCTGAGAAATAATGCCCGACTGGAACACGCTGTTAATGGCACTGGCGGTCTGCTGAATCAGGCTCGCCCGCTCTTCGTCCGATGTGTCCCGGATGGGGTTGAACTCGAAATCCAGGTCATCCGGCACGGCTCCCCATGCGCTGAGGCAAATCACCGGGTACAGCTTTTCCAAAATGGGGCGAAGGATGGCTTCCTGGTTCTGCCGCACGGTGTCGTAGTAATTCCGCAGGTCACTTTCCCCTGTGGCGTTCATGCCGGCAGGGGCACGTCCGAACAGCTTGGTGGCGGGAATCTCCGTGGCTCCGGCAATGTCCATCATGAATTGCTCATAGATGTCGCTGAGGCCGGCAAAGGAATAATCGAAGGTCTGGAAGTCGTCATCCTTGCTGAGGACCTGAAGGGACATGCTGTTCATGAGCATGTTCTGGGCGTGAAGGGTGGCGTACAGGTCTCTTTGGCTCTGCTCGTCCCCCATGGCAAGAAGCTGACCTAAATCCTCCATCTTGAGGATTCTCAAGTGGGCTGAGAAGATGAGCTGGGCAATGTTGGCGCTGACGGTATTCCGCTTGTTCAGCTCTTCATAGACGTGCTCCACCTCACTCATGCCCCAATAGCTTTCACTGAGCCGCTCCATATAGGGCAGGGCTCGCCCGGTAAACCGTAGCACCCGGCTGTGATGCACCTGCACCCCCTGGGCGGTGTTGGTCTGATCTGCTCCGAAGGTGTAATACATGGGCAAGCCGAAGTCCGGGTCTCGCATATCCGTGACGATCTCCCCGGAAG
Organism: Phocaeicola dorei; assembly: GCA_963627465.1. Lineage (GTDB taxonomy): Bacteria > Bacillota > Clostridia > Christensenellales > Aristaeellaceae > CAKUFA01. Next base: position 21,118 of record CAVGBO010000044.1, on the reverse strand, counting down.
GATAGACCCCGTTCCAGCGGTCAGTGATGAGAATGCCCCGGAAGCTGTCCGGCACGACCATATCCAGATCCAGCGGCTGATCCAGCATATCTTCCTGCCCGTCAATGACGATGACCCCGGCAGCACCACCATAGAGCCGCCCCCACTTCAAGCCTTCCAGCACCTGCGCCTTCACGTGGGTCTTCCGCTCCTGCCGCTTCAGCTCGTTATCCTGGTCAGGGTCTACCTGGCAGGTCAGCTTGATCCAGTTCTTGGTCATATCCTCCGGCACGGTGTTGATGATCTTGTTCACGATCCAGTCGGAGCGGTACAGGCTATCCATGAGGGCGAAGTTCTGGGTCAGCCGATCGGCGATGTAGCGATTCTGGCTGAGAAGATTCTCACTGGGTCCCAGCCGTGCCGCCTGGTTTAGCAGCATGTCCATGGTCAGCCGGGATGTAAGGGCGGCGCTTTTGGCTGGTGCTTGGGTGATGGTTTGGGGTTTGCGATCAGAGGCGGCTATGCGCCGTCTGGCATTCCTGTTTCGTTTGCTCATTGGGCAAGCCTCCTTCTGTTAACGGTGGTCTTGATGATGTAGCGCAGGGCGTCCATGGCGTGGTCATTTTCCTTCACCGGGCGTTCTGTGCCCTGCTGAGCGGCTTTTTCATCCCACACATAGGAGTCAAACTCCCGGCGGATGTTGGTGCAGCTCCGCTCAATCTTGATGCGCCTGGAACGGAGCATGGCGGCGGTAAAGCGGATGCCCTCCAGCACCTCGTTGTCCGCATTGATGAGCCGGTAGCCCTTGTTCCTTAGCTCCAGCTTGAAGGCCTCGGCAGAAGGGTCAACGATGATGCGTGCGGAATGATCCCCTTGCAGGAACTTGTCCAGATCCTCGGCATACTCGGTAGCGGTCTTCTGCCGCTGAAGGGCTCGGCTGTCGTGGTAATACTCCTGCATGATCCAGAAGGTGTTCCCATCGTCCCAGGCATCCAGAAACACGGTAGGATTCGTAGTGCCGTAGTCGATGCCCACATAGTGCCTTGCCCTGCCCGGCAGGAAGGGAAGCGGATCTCCCTGCTGCCAGGTGAAGGAGTTGAGATCGTTATCAAAGCAGTCGTAGATAATGCCCTCGGCTGCACACCACAAGCCTTCGATGTACCGGCGATAAAACACGCCTGTGTACATGGAACGGTACCGGGCTTTCACATCTTCGGACAGCGAAAGGTTGTCCTCCATGGTAAAATGCAGGTACATGAGCCTTGACTGACGGTAGCGGTTGATCCACTTGACCTTGAACCAATGCAGGCGGCCGCCGGGATTGCAGTTGAACCAGAACTTACTCCCCGCTACAGAGCAGCGGCCTGTGCCCTGGTTGACAAAGCTCTCCGGCATGAGGGCGACCTCATCGAAGAGGATGCCCGCCAGGGTCATGCCCTGAATCAGGTCTTGAGAAGATTCGTCCCTGCCGCCGAAGCAGTAAAAGTAATTCTGCACACCCTCCCGGGTGATGACAATCATGCCATCCGTGCGCCGGAAGTGCACATCATAGCCCAGGGCGGTGAGCATAGGCAGCAGCCCCCGAATCACGTTCCGGTGGAGACTGCCCACGGTCTTGCCGCAGATGGCGAAGTTCTGCCCGTTGAAGGTGGCCATTGCCCAGATCACGAAGGACAGGGACATGGACAATGTTTTGCCGGAACGGATAGAACCGTCCGCAATGATGCCGTTGTAGTCCTTATAAGGGCTGTCCGGCGTCCACCAGGTGAGCACCTTTAATTGACGGGTGGAGAAGGGCTTGAACAGTCCCTCATCATTCCCCACTGGGCGTGTCGTCAAGCCCTGCCGGGACGTCTTCGCCGTCAAGGTCGTCATCGTCAAAGGCGTCACCTGCTTTCTCATTCAAGGCTCGGAGGAAGGACGTATAAGCCGGGGATGCGGCGTTCTGGTCAGGCTCGGCGGCGGTTTTCATTTCCATCTGCTCCCGGGCGGTCATGCTCTTGCTGTCCTGCCCCAGAATCTCCAGCATCAGGCGCAGCGCTCGGACATCCCCTGCCATGCACTTGTTGCCCAGGGCAGCCAGGGAAACGGTCAGCACGTCATACTTGCGTCCGTTCTTCCCCTTGCCCTTGATGCCCAGCCCTTCCAACTGATTCACCAGCTTGTCATTCAGCTGGGGCTGTGCCTTCAGTACCTGTTCCCATGCTTTCCGCACATCCCTCTGGCGGCGGCGAGTCTCGCCGGATTTCTTGCCGCCCTTGGCTCCCATGTTCTTTGCTTCTTCCTCGCTTCGCTGGTTCATCGGGATGAGATTAGGGGTTCCATCTCTCGGCACGGTTCACCACCTCACTATCTTGCCCATGAGGGGCGAAGGATGCTGCCATAATCTTACAGATTCTACCTCGACCCTTGCTTTGCTTTTATCATTCCTGTGTGTGTCTCCCGGGTGCTTGCTGTGGGAAGGAAGGGGAAAAGGAGCGCACAAAAATAGGGAAGGCGGCAGATGATGCCACGTTCCCTGTGATTGATTGGTTGATTATCCTTTATACTTGATAAGCTACTTGATAGATATACACATACACATATTATATATTATATATACTAGCTTGTAGATATATGTCATACATACTTCTATGTGTATGAAAAAGGAGCAGCCGCTTTTATGCGGTACTGCTCCAGTGAAGGGAGGGTCGTCGGATGATGATGGGCTTCACGCTTCCGCCAGTTTTTCGGCAAGTGCTTCTTGCAGCACCTGCATCCACTGAGGGATGGAGAGCGTTTTCTTTACACTCTTTGTGAAATGCTGTTTTGCATATGCTGCCACGTCAACGCATACGTAATTCCAAAATGCTTGTGACGGGTCTGCACCCACGTCTCTGCATTCTTTTTCCAGCAGTTCTTGTGATGGATCAGACACTGCAGGCAGCTCTTCCTTATCCATCTGCATAGAATGTACCTGCCCTGCCATACAATCAATAGCCATTTCCATGGCATCCTCAAGATTGTCGCCGCACGTTGCACAGCCGAAATCAGGAAAAAGAACGGAATACATGCCGTGGTCACTCTTACAGAAGATTGCTGGATACGTTGTTACCATATGCAGTTCTTCCTCCTTTTGAAAATTGAAGGGGTGGAGGGCGGGGTTATTTCAACCCCGCTTGCCTCCTGATGGATTCCTCGGTCACCTTGTCTAGTTCCTTTGAGTGGAACGGGATCGTCACCTTTCCTTTTTAGTCGGGTGAATGTACTGTCTATGGCTTCCCTTTTGTTCCTTGAAGACCCAGCCATCCTGCAATATTTCCCGCTCCATTTCTCTTGGTTTCTTTGGCATTCCATTTCCTCCCTTCGCTATCTATTATAACGTACAATACGTATAAAGTCAATACGTATTTATGTGAGGAGGTATTTATTTCTCAATCCGTTCTGGTTGCTGCCTGAAGATACCTTTCCGCCTGCCGGATGCTCCGTTCTTCCCGGGCAATAAACTTCTTCAGATCCCTCCGCATGTAGGGGCTAGACGTCTTTCGCAGGGCTTCCTTGGCTTCTAGGATGCGCTGCCGTTCTTTTTATATCTCATCCAGCCGCTTCTGAATAATCTCCATGCTCACCACTTCCTTTGCTGTGCGTTTTTGTTCACGACCGTCTGCCGGTTCTTTTGGGGCTGAACATTGATGCAGACAAAAACATCTTTGTTTACTCGTTAGTTCCTACGTTCTTTTCTTGTTTATACCTTTTTTGTTGGCGTAGAATTTGAATTACAGAGGGGGCGATAGTCATTGCCCAAGCAGACCCTGAAACAGCGCAAGGACGGCAGGTATTACTGCAAATATAAAGGCATCCAATTCTACGGCAGTACAGCCGGCGAAGCCCTGCAAAAGCGTGAAGCCTATAAAATCGAAGAAGCCCAAGGTATCCAACGAAAGAATGCAGGGATGACCTTCCACGAATATGCTTCCCAATGGCTGCCCATCTATCGCACATCCTGCACGTTGAAAACCTATAATGACTATGCATCCAAAATAGAGAAGATGTGCGAAGTTATAGGCTCCATCAAAATGCGGGATCTGACCCAGAGCGATGTCCGCACCGCCTACAACCATGTTGACGGATACTCGGACAGCTACCTGAAGAAGTACAGCATGACCCTGCGCCGGATCTGTGCCTGTGCCTTTGCTGACGGTGCTTGCGTCCGTGACCCTGCCAGCGGATTAAAACCACCCAAAGGGAAAAGCGGCACTCATCGGGAACTGACGAAAGCAGAAATCCAGATGATCCTTGACACCGCACCAAAACATCATTTTGGTGCAATGGCCATGACGATGCTTTTTGCCGGGCTCCGGCGTGGTGAAGCACTTGCCTTGGACATCGACAAGCACATTGATTTTCAAACGAAGGTTATTCACGTTTGCGGAGCGATTGCCTTTGAAGGCAACAAGCCTGTGCTGACCAAGGGCAAAACCTACAATGCCCAGAGGGACATCCCTTTACTTCCGCCATTGGAACGCTTCCTTGAAGGCAGGCACGGGCTTCTTCTTCCCGGCACAAACACAAAATATGCTACGGAAACCATCTGCAAAAAGCAGTATGCATCCTTCATCCGCATGATGGAATGCGAATTGAACGGTGTCTCACAAAAACGCTGGTATGGCCAAACAAAAGAACACAAGGCTATCATCGCTCAGGGTGGCACGCTGCCCCCATGGCAGAACGTCAACATCAGGATGCACGACTTCAGGCACACCTACTGCGTCATGCTCTTTGACTCCGGCGTAGACATGAAGACCGCACAGAAATGGATGGGACACGCAGACGCAACCATGATCATGAAAATCTATGATCACCTATCCGACATCCGTGTGCAAAAATCCACCGAAGCCATGGTCAAACTTGTGGAAAACCTTGTGGAAAACGTCGATAAGGATTCAAAGTGGGATTCAAACGACACAGAAAAAAATCCTGTAACCCTTGAAATGCAAGCTTTTGCTGAACATTGTAAAGGTAGCATGCCAATCAACAGCTGATGGAAGAGCAGGGCAAGGAAAAGGCACTGAACATGGGCATTCTGGAGGCAGCCCAAAGCAATGCCGAGGTGCTGATGACCAATCTGCTTGTTACCTCCTACCCTACCCCAGAATGGATCATCCGGTTCAATTAAAGGAGGCTTTCCTGTATGCCTGTGAAAAAAGCAGCATCGAAGTCAAGACGAAAGGTTTCGGCAAAGCGGCGGAGCAAAAGAAGGAAGATTGCTCCTTGGCGGAAGGTGCTTCGGATCCTGCTGATCAGCGTCATTTCGTTCGTTGTGCTTGTGTATAAGGAAGATTGCTCCTTGGCGGAAGGTGCTTCGGATCCTGCTGATCAGTGTCATTTCGTTCATTGTCCTTGTGTATTTGCTGGTGTTTCTGAAGGCACAGTTCCTGCAATAAACAAGGGATACCTTCGAAGCATGGCGCAGACCCTTCAACAACGCTATGCAAAAACCCCGAGATTCCTGTCCAATCAAAGGAATCCCGGGGCTTTCTTATTCTTTGAAAGCGTTTCCGTCAGTGTTTCTTTATTCTTCCCAGTAGACCATGGTGAAGGTTTCCACCACCATGGGCATATCCACGGAAAAAGGCTGTCCGTGAACGGCACACCAGTGCTTGATGGTCTCCCGGGTGCGGTTCCGCCAGGCGTTCATGCTTTCCGCACGCCCTTCTGCCAAAGCGAAATCCTCCCGCATGTCCCGGAAGGTGGTCAGGTATGCCCCGCCCGTACGGATGACGCAGCGTTCCTGCCCCTGACTATCCATGAGCACATGGTATTCCTCCGCATGAGGAAACTCCTTGCCTTCCGGCCAGTCTGCCTGCAAGGTAATCATCGCTGTACGCCGCTTGGACAGGATTTCATCCAGCAGGCGATCATTTTCCTCCGGAGAATCAGAAAGCAACCCCACTCCTGTGCAGGTCAGCACTTCGTCCCGCCTGCGGCCTCTCCTGCGGCTTGGCGTAGAGGCGTAGTAGGTCACAAAGCGATCCCAGAAGCTTTCGTTCATCGCCGGCACTCCGCATCGCAGTACATGCAGCGATACACGCCCCGCTTAGCGTCTGTCAGTCGGAACACCTGATCCAAGGCAGGCTCCGCAGTGGTAATGCACCGTGGATTGCGGCAGTGCACCACATTCACCAGCTTTTCAGGCAGTGCCAGGTGCTTCTTTTCCACCACCCGGCCATCCTCAATGATGTTCACCGTAATGCCAGGATCCAAATAGCCCAGCACATCCAGATCCACCTGAATATCGTCATCAATCTTAATGATGTCCTTCTTGCCCATGGCATCGCTCTTCACATTGCGGATCAATGCCACGGAACAGTCCAGCTCATCCAAATGCAGGTCATGATAAATTTCCATGCTGCGGCCTGCCTGGATATGATCCAGCACAATGCCACGCTTAATGCCGTCAATGTTCATTGCATATCCTCCAGCAGTGTCTTGATCAGTGCCATGCGGACAAACCGGCCGTTGCGGGTCTGCTTAAAGTAAACCGCTCTGGGATCCGCATCCACCCGGGTAGAGATTTCATTCACCCGAGGCAGGGGATGCAGAATCCGCAGATCCGCCTTGGCCGTGCGCAGCTTCTCCGGATCAAGGATGTAGGTATCCTTCAGGCGGACATAATCCGCTTCATTGAAGAACCGCTCCCTCTGCACACGGGTCATGTACAGAATGTCCAGCTCCGGCATAGCCTCTTCCAGGCTCTCGATTTCACGATAAGGAATGCCCTGATCTTGCAATGCCTGAAGCACATAATCCGGCGTCCGCAATTCAGGAGGGGAAATCAGCACAAAAGTCACCCCGGGATAGCGGCTCATGGCGCCAATGAGGGAATGCACCGTGCGGCCAAACTTCAGGTCGCCGCACAGGCCTACCGTCAGGTGATCCAGCCTGCCCTTTTCCCGGCGGATGGTCATCAAATCTGTCAGGGTTTGGGTGGGATGATTGTGCCCCCCGTCCCCGGCATTGATGATGGGCACATCACTGCACAGCTTAGCCGCCATGGGTGCGCCTTCCTTAGGGTGCCGCATGGCAATGATGTCGCAGTAGCCGCTGACCACCCGGATGGTATCCGTCAGGGTTTCCCCTTTGGTGGTGGAGGAGGAATCTGCTCCGGCAAAGCCCAGCACACTGCCGCCAAGGCTCAGCATGGCTGATTCGAAGCTCAGTCTGGTTCGGGTACTGGGCTCAAAGAACAGGGTCGCCAAGATTTTCCCCTGCATGGCCGTACGCCACCGTGCCGGATCAGCAATCATTGCATCGGCCAAATCCAGCACCTTGGTCACTTCTTCCACGGAAAAATCCGTGATGTCAATCAAGCTTCTCATACCCTCGTCCTTTCCGCATCAGTCCTGGGGCTTGTTCATCCAGCTCTCATCAGAAGGATTGGCACGGAACTGCTTCAGCCGCTCCACGTCCTCTTCCTTGATGTAGCCTTCCTTGGCAGCTACCTCGCAAAGCACATCAAAGTTGCTCAGGCTATGGTTTTCCACATTGGCTTCCGCCAGGCGATCCAGCCCCTTCTGCATACCATAGGTGAAGATGGAGGCAACGCCCAGCACCTCAGCCCCGGCATCCCGCAGCACCTGCACCACTTCCAGCACGCTGCCGCCGGTGGAAATCAGGTCTTCCACCACAACCACCTTCTGACCCTTCTCCAGCTTGCCTTCGATCTGGTTGCCACGGCCGTGATCCTTGGCACCGCCACGGACATAGCCCATGGGCAGCCCCATCAGGTGAGCGGTAATAGCCGCATGAGCGATACCGGCGGTAGAGGTGCCCATCAGCACTTCCACATCCGGGTAGAACTTTTCAATGGTTTCCTTCAGGCCTTCCTCCACATCCGTGCGCACCTTGGGGGCGGAAAGGGTCAGCCGGTTGTCGCAGTAAATGGGACTCTTAATGCCGCTGGCCCAGGTAAAGGGTTCGTCAGGGCGGAGGAACACAGCACCAATCTTCAGCAAATCCTTAGCAATCTTCTTTTTCATCGTTCTCTCTTCCTTTCTTCGTCCATGGTTGCATGCAACAAGCGTATCGATTATTCGCCTAGGAATTCTCTGACACAACGTTCGTAGGCTGCCACAGGATCTTGCGCTGCCGTAATGGGACGGCCTACCACAATGTAGTCGCTGGCTGCCCGTGCCTTTTCCGGGGTCATGATGCGCACCTGGTCACCCACATCCCCGTCAGCAAAGCGGATGCCCGGCGTCACGGTGAGGAAATCCTTGCCGCAGGCTTCCTTCACCAGTGCCGCCTCCAGCGGCGAGCACACCACGCCGGGCAGGCCTGCCGCCTTGGCATTCAGGGCATAGTGCTTCACCGTTTCTTCCATGGTGGCGTTGATAAGCAGTTCCTTCTGCATCCGCTCTTCGCCGGTGGAGGTCAGCTGGGTCACTGCCAGCAGCACGGCACAGCTTCCGTCAGGGCGGGTCAGGCCTTCCTTAGCCGCCTCCATCATGGCAATGGTGCCGGCAGCGTGCAGGTTGGTCATGTCCACATCCAGCTTGGAAAGCACATGCATGGCCTTCTTCACCGTATTGGGAATATCGTGAAGCTTCAAGTCCAAGAAAATTTGATGCCCCCGTGCCTTAATTTCCCGAACAATGTCCGGCCCTTCCGCATAGTACAGTTCCATGCCGATTTTCACATAAGGCTTCCGTCCGTGAAACTGATCCAGAAAGGCAAGGGTCTTCTCCTTGTTTTCAAAATCCAGTGCAATGATAACGTCCTTTGCCATGGCTGATTCCTCCTTTATTCTACACGGGTAATATCCGTCAGTCGCTCAATGCCTAGCTTTTCCATTTCCTGCGGCAGGGTTTCAATGATGGTCTTGCACGCATAGGGGTCTACCAGATTCGCCGCACCCACTTCCACCGCCTTGGCACCGGCCATCATCATTTCCAGCACATCTCGTGCCGAGGAAATGCCGCCCATGCCGATGACCGGGATTTTGACTGCGCCGGTCACCTGATACACCATCCTCAGTGCCACCGGGAAAATGCCGGGGCCGGAATAGCCGCCCATAACATTGGCCAGCACTGGCTTTCTCCGCTTCAGGTCAATGCGCATCCCCAGCAGGGTGTTGATCAGACTCAAGCCGTCTGCACCGGCGTCTTCGCAGGCCTTGGCGATGGACACAATGTCCGTTACGTTGGGGCTCAGCTTCATGTACACCGGCTTGGTGGCCACCTGCTTCACTGCCCGAGTAATTTCCGCTGCCGCTTCCGGGCTGGTGCCGAAGGCCATACCACCATGCCGCACGTTGGGGCAGGAAATGTTAATCTCCAGCAGTGCCACCTGCTCCTCTTGGGTAAGCTTCTCCACGGCGGTTACGTAATCCTCCACGGAAAAGCCGCTGATGTTAGCCATGATAGGCTGATGAAACACTTCCCGCAGATGAGGCAATTCCTCTGCAATCACGTGATCCACGCCGGGATTCTGCAGGCCGACACTATTCAGCATGCCGGCAGGGCATTCCGCAATGCGAGGCGTGGGACACTATTCAGCATACCGGCAGGACATTCCGCAATGCGAGGCGTGGGATTGCCGAAGCGTGCTTCCCGGGTTGTTCCCTTAAAGGAAATGCTGCCCAGCATGTTGATGTCATAATAAGGACGGAACTCCTGACCGAAACCGAAGGTGCCGCTGGCCGGAATCACCGGATTTTGCAGCTCCACCCCGGAAAGGGTAACATGCAGATCCTTTACCATAGAATCTCCTCCCTGCGTAGTACCGGGCCATCCTTGCAGATGCGCTTGGTACCATACTTGGTTTTGCAGCTGCAGCCCATACAGGCACCGAAGCCGCAGCCCATGCGCTCTTCGAAGCTGAACTGACCGGGCACATCCGCAAAGTTGTAGACTGCCTTCAGCATGGGTTCAGGACCGCAGGCGCACACGCTATCGAAGGAAATACCTTCCATGGCACGGGTCACAAGTCCCTGCACCCCGGCACTGTCATCCATGGTGGCAATATGCACCGGCACGCCCATGCGCTCTAAATCATCCTTCAAGAAAATTTCTTTCGCCGTACCGAAACCTACAGCAACCTGCGGCTTTTTTCCTGCCTGCTGCAAAGCTGCCGCAAGCCCCACCAAAGGCGGCAAACCAACGCCGCCGCCTACCAGCAAAGGAGATGCACCGCAAGCTTCCACATCAAAACCGTTGCCCAGTCCGGTCAGCACATCCAGCGCTGTGCCGGGCTGCAGACCAGTCATGGCTTCTGTGCCCTGGCCTACCACCTTGTACACCAGGTGAAGATGGGTTGCATCCCATTGGCAGACAGAAATCGGCCGCCGCAGATAGAACCCGGGCAACTGAAGCTGTACAAACTGTCCCGGACGGGTAATGCCGCTGTTCTCACCTTTCAGGGTCATGCTCCATACCCAGGGCGTCAGTGCCCGATTTTCCTCAATGGTAAACTGCATCAGCTTTCACCTCCGTACACCAGCGTATCCCCCAGCAGGGTGAACCGACAGGCTGCATGAACCTCCCAGCCTGCAAAGGGCGTAGCCTTGCCCATGGACAGGAATTTCGCCGGATCAATCTTTTCCACCGTGTGCAGATCATAGGCCGTAATTTCTGCCTGCTGACCTTCTTCAATACCCCCATCCAGCCGGAACCGCTTCCGGGGTGCATCGGTCATCATGGTCACAAGCCGTTCAAGGGACATCTTTCCTGTCTCCACCAGATAGGTGTACAGCAAGGGGAAAGCCGTTTCAATCCCCACCACACCCATGGCGGAGCTGCGCAGCCCCTTGCTCTTTTCTTCCATGCTGTGGGGTGCGTGATCCGTGGCAATCATGTCAATAGTGCCGTCCAGCACTCCTTCCAGCAAGGCTTCCTGATCTGCCCTATCCCGCAGGGGAGGATTCATTTTGAATCGACCTTCATCCTGCAAGTCATCCTGACACATCAGCAGGTAATGGGGGCCTGTTTCGCAGGTCACATTCACATGCCGCCGCTTGGCTTCACGAATCAGCTGAACCGATTCCTTGCAGCTGACGTGGCACACGTGATAGGGACATCCTGTTTCCTCTGCCAGGCGAAGATCCCGCTCAATAGGCTTCCATTCGCTTTCGGATGGAATTCCTGGAATGCCGTGCGCAGCGGCATATGCCCCGGCATGAATAGCACCGCCTGCAGGAATCAGGCTCATATCCTCACAGTGGGCTGCAATCAGGCTATGCGCATCCCGGCATTTGTTCATGGCTTCACGCATGGTGTCCTCGTCCCGCACGCCACGGCCATCATCCGAGAAGCCAGCCACATGGTCTGCCATAGCCGCCATATCAGTAACTTGACCAACGCCCTTCTGCCCCATGGTAATGCAGCCATAGGGCAGTACCCGGATGACGCTGTCCCGGCGAATGATGGCTTCCTCTTCCGCCAGATGCTCCGGGGTGTCCGGCGGCGGATTCAGGTTCGGCATGGCGCACACCACCGTGTAGCCACCATGTGCAGCCGCCTTCGTGCCTGTTGCAATGGTCTCCTTATAAGAAAATCCCGGCTCACGCAGGTGAACATGCACATCTGCAAAGCCAGGAAAAAGAACAAGCCCTTTGCAATTCAAAACACGATCCGCATTTTCTCGGGGAAAACTGTTTTTCGGAACAGAAACACGACCGTCTTGGATGATGAGATCCATAGGCGTCAGCTGACCACGGCACCACACCAAGCCATTTTGAAGAAGTGTCCTCACGCCTGTCCCCTCCCTTTTGTTATCCTGCCCATTATACAGGACTTCGGGCGTGATTGCAATCGTTTTATCAAAAATTTTGGTCATGCCGCCACCAGCTTTCAAGGATTTTCCCTTGACAGCCAAACGAAAATGTGTATAATAGTCCGTGTGTCAACGAGTATGCCTTGACAGTGGAGGTTATCATGGCACAGGAAGAATTGTCCCGCAAGGTGGAGCTGGCTTGGCTCATGGCCTTCTACGGCGGCATGCTTACGCTACGGCGGCATGCTTACGGAGAAGCAGCGGCTTGCGCTGCGGCTTCACTGTGAGGAAGATATGTCCTTGGGCGAAATTGCTAAGGAAACAGGGGTCAGCCGACAGGGCGTGCACGAAATGCTTGCCCGGGCGGCAAGAAACCTGTTTGAAATGGAAGAGAAGCTTGGCATGGCTAAGCGATTCAGCAGAATGGATGACGGGCTGGAAAAGTGCCGTCAGCTGATGCAGGAAAAGCGATATGACGAAGCGGAACAGGTGCTTGGAAACCTGATTCGGCTGGATCGGGAGGAAAACGATGGCCTTTGAAGGCTTAAGCGAAAAGCTTCAAAACGCACTGCGGAAGATGACCGGCAAGGGCAAGCTCAACGAGCAGACCGTGAAGGAAGGTATGCGGGAAGTCCGCATGGCTCTTCTGGAAGCCGACGTCAACTACGCTGTTGCCAAGGATTTCATTAAAAAGGTTACCGAGAAGTGTGTAGGACAGGAGGTTCTCTCCTCCCTGACCCCCGGTCAGCAAGTCATTAAAATCGTCAATGAGGAAATGACGGAGCTGATGGGCGGCAGCAACGCCAAGCTGACCTGGTCCAGCAGCGTTCCTACCATCTATATGCTGTGCGGTCTGCAAGGCGCCGGTAAAACCACCATGGCCGCCAAGCTGGCCGGATACCTGACCAAGCAAGGCAAGAAGCCCATGCTGGCCGCCTGCGACATTTACCGCCCCGCTGCCATCAAGCAGCTGCAAGTGGTCGGCAAGCAGGTGAATGTGCCTGTGTTCGAAAAGGGCACACAAGACCCGGTGAAGACTGCCAAGGAAGCCATTGAATACGCCCGGTACTACGGCCGTGATGTGCTGATTATCGATACCGCCGGTCGGTTGCATATCGATACGGCACTGATGGACGAGCTGGAGCGCATCAAGGAAACCGTCAAGCCCCAGGAAATCCTGCTGGTGGTGGACGCCATGACCGGTCAGGATGCGGTGAATGTGGCCAAGGCATTCAATGACAAGTTGAATGTGGACGGTGTCATTCTCACCAAGCTGGACGGTGATACCCGTGGCGGTGCTGCCCTCAGCGTTCGGGCAGTAACCGGAAAGCCCATCAAGTTCAGCGGCATTGGCGAAAAGCTAACCGACATCGAGCCCTTCCATCCTGACCGCATGGCCAGCCGAATCCTGGGCATGGGCGATGTGCTGACTCTGATCGATAAGGCTTCCGAAGTCTTTGATGCTCAGGATGTGGAAAAGCTTGCCCGGAAGAGCCGCACTTCCGATCTGTCCCTGGACGACTTCCTGGAACAGATGCAGAGTGTGAAAAAAATGGGCATTAAGTCCATGCTGAATATGATCCCCGGCCTGTCCGGCAAGGATCTGGATGTGGACGAAAACGCCTTGAAGAAGCCGGAAGCCATCATCCGCTCCATGACCCCTCAGGAGCGCCGGAATCCCGGCATTCTGAATGCCAGCCGCCGCAAGCGGATTGCTGCCGGCAGCGGCACCACGGTGCAGGATGTGAATCAGCTGATTCGCCAGTTTGATCAGGCACGTCAGATGATGAAACAGGTTGCCAACATGAAGGGCAAGGGGAAAATGCGGATGCGCTTCCCCGGCATGTAACACTGCGTGGGTCCATGGCTCTGCCATGATCTACATATACATTACCACCAAGAATTTTGAGGAGGAAATCCAATGTCTGTCAAGATCCGTCTGAAGAGAATGGGCATGAAGAAGAAGCCTTTCTACCGTGTTGTTGTTGCTGACATCACCAGCCCCCGCGATGGCCGCTTCATCGAAGAGATCGGCTACTACAACCCCATGGTGAAGCCTGCCGAGGTGAAGGTTGATGGCGAGCGTGCCAAGTACTGGCTGCAGTGCGGCGCACAGCCCACCGATACCGTTCGTGTACTGCTGAAGAAGACCGGCGTCATCGAAGAGAAGTAAGCCGCTTTCTTCCATGGCAGAAAGGAATATCCATGCAAGAACTCGTTACCTTTGTGGCGAAGTCCCTGGTGGAGCATCCTGAGCAGGTCGTGGTTAAGGAAACCGAAGGACCTGAAGCCATCATTCTCGAACTGAATGTGGCCGAGGATGACATGGGCAAAGTCATTGGTAAGCAGGGACGTATCGCCAAGGCCATCCGTACGGTGGTTAAGGCGGCTACTGCCAAGAACAGCAAGCCCGTCTTCGTCGAGATTCAATAATGTTCAGGCGGGAAAGGCCACGTGCCTTCCCGCTTTTTTCACAGATATACGGCAAGGAGTGCAACCCATGAACGACTACCTGATGATCGGCGAGGTGCTGAAGCCCCAAGGCATTCACGGCGAGGCAAAGATCAAGTCCTACGCTGCTGATCTGAATGACTTTTGCCGCTGGACGACCCTTTATCGCAAGCAGGATGAAGCCTATCTTCCCGTTCCTGCCAAGTGCTCCCGTGTGCATGACGGTTTTGCTTATGTGACATTGGAAGGCTGTGCCACGCCGCAGGATGTGGAGAAGCTCCGTGGCACCCAGCTATACATCGACCGTGATCATGCCATGGAGCTTGCAGAAGATGAAGTGTACATCAGCGATCTGATTGGCTGCCAAGCGATCGATGAACAGGGACAGGTCATTGGCACCCTGACGGACGTGCTGCAGCACGGTGCTGTAGACGTGTACGTCTTCAAAACCCCTAAAGGAAGCATGATGGCTCCTGCCTTGAAGGAAGTCTTCCCCACCGTTGACGTAGCGGAAGGACGCATCATCGTCAACAGTCAGCGTCTTGACGAGGTGGCCGTTCGTGAAGATTGACATCCTCACCATTTTCCCGGAAATGTTCGAAAGCGTGCTGAACACCAGCATTCTCGGCAGAGCACGGGAACAGGGACTGATTGAAATCAACTGTGTGGACATTCGTCCTTTTTCCGACAGGAAACATAAAAACACGGATGATTATCCCTTTGGCGGCGGTGCTGGCATGGTGATGCTGGCGCAGCCCATCATGGATGCCATGGCACAGGTCACCGGCGATGATTTCCATGGGAAGCGTATTTACATGGGTCCCCGCGGGGCAACGTTGACCACGGCCAAGGCTCGGGAGCTTGCCAAGGAGGAACATCTGGTGCTGCTGTGCGGCCACTACGAAGGTGTGGATCAGCGAGCATTGGATACCTGCATTGATGAGGAAATCAGCATCGGGGACTATATCCTGACCGGCGGTGAATTGGCCGCCATGGTGCTTACCGATTGTGTTGCCCGGTTCATTCCCGGCGTGCTGGGCTCCAGTGAAAGTGCGGAGGAGGAATCCTTTTCCGACGGGCTGCTGGAATATCCTCAATACACCCGCCCCAGTGAACTGCGAGGAATGAAGGTACCGGAGATTCTGCTCAGCGGCGATCATGCGAAGATCAAGGCTTGGCGGCGGCTGGAATCCCTGAAAGCCACCAAACGTTTCCGCCCAGATCTGCTGGCGAAGGCGACCCTGACCCCCAAGGAGCGAGCTATGCTGGAGGTGACGGAACCATGTTCCTGCGAAAGCTGACCGTGATTGTTGTTCCCCTGTTGCTTTGCCTTGGCGTCTGCCTGGCTGTGTCTGCCATGAATACCATGGGATTCTTCCTGTGGGTCATCGCCGGATGCCTGCTGGGCATTGCGCTGGCGCTGCTTCTGCCCCTGTCCGGTGCTTCCCGAATGCGTGAACCTTTCGGCAATCTGCTGTGGGTGCCTGCCTTGGTGCTGGGGCTGGTGGTGGTTTATCAATACCTGCACAGTACGGGACAGATGCAGCTCCCTTTGCTTCGTGCCTTCGCCACATCCCACGGTTCCGTGATCATGACAGAGTGTGCCTTTGTGGGCTTTATGCTGACCACCGTGATCCGCACAAAATAAAAACTCGGCAGCAAAATTCATTGAACGCTGCCGAGTTTTTCTTATGCTGTTTTCAGCTCGTTTTCCAGTTGATGAATTCGATGATAGTAACCGCAAATCAGCAGGATGGCTGCGCCAATCCATGCAAATACTTCCGCCAGATAGATGCCCCACTCCCCCATCAGACCCGGCAAAATCATGGCGGACAGCACTCGCATGGCCAATTCCACAACGCCGGACACCATAGGAATCATGGTATCCCCCAGGCCTTGCAGGGTGGAACGGTAAACGAACAGCAGATACAGGGAAAACAATCCACAGCCCATGACCGCAAGGAAATTATAGCCGAAGCGCAGCACCTGCTCCACCATTTCCGGCTCATCCTGCACAAAGAGCCCCAGAAGAGGCTTGCCCCACAGCAGCACAATGGAAGCTACCAGCACAGCCAGTGCGACGCCAATCTGTGCCGATCTTCTCAAGCCCTTTCTGACCCGATCCAGCTTGCCGGCGCCAAGGTTCTGTCCGGCGAAGGTGCCCACAGCCGAGCCCAAGGAGTTGCCTGCTACTTCCACCAAGCCCTGCAGCTTGGATGCTGCGCTGTAGCCTGCCATGAAGATAAAACCTTCCGCATTGACCACGCCTTGCAGTACCAGACCGCCAATGGCGATGATCAGGTTTTGAAAAGCGATGGGCAGACCCAGCACCAACAAGCGGCCAATCTCCTCCCTGTCCGGTTTCACGTCCTGCCAGGAAAGATGCATCATAGGCAATTTCAGGGAAGTTGACAGGCAGATGGCAAAGGCCAAGCTTTGTCCCATAATCGTAGCCACAGCGACACCTGCCACACCCCAGTGGAACTTTGCCACAAAGAGAATGTCCAGCAGAATGTTGGTGGCAGCGGCGCAAATCATGGCAATCAGCGGCGTACGGCTATCTCCAACGGATCGGAGGAAGCCGGAAAACAGGTTGAACCCCATGACCATGGGAATGCCGCCGAAGATAATCCGCAAGTAAATCGTCGTCAGCTGAAAGGTATCCTCTGGGGTGTTCAGCAGGTGCAGAATGGGCACCAGCAGCACCTGGGAGATGATCTCCAGCAGTACCACCACTGCCGCTGAAAGCATGATGCTTTGCCCGGCAGCCAGTTTCAGTCCCGGGTGATCCTGTGCGCCGAAGCGTTGGGCAATCATGATAGCAAAGCCCTGTGCCAGACCCATTGCGATGGAAAGCACCGCCCAGTCCAGCCATCCGGCAGAGGATACAGCAGCCAGTGCCGTAACGCCCTCGATCCGGCCGATCACCAGCGTGTCCACCAGATTATACATCTGCTGAAACAGGTTGCCTGCAATAATAGGCAGGGCAAAGAGGAGAATCAGCTTGGTAACGCTGCCTTCCGTCAAATCTTTCGTGCGAGCCATGGTAACCTCATCATCGACATGTCGTCAAAGAAATCCTCGATACAAAGCAACGCACGGCCTGCATGAAGTCGTGCGTTGCTGTTTTTTCCAGAAAGAAGGCTTACTTTTGCAGCACAGCCTTAATACGGCGTACGCCGGCGGAGGAAGACTCTTCCTTCAGAATATGGAAAGAGCCCAAATCACCAGTGTTCTCTGCATGAGGACCGCCGCAGATTTCGAAGGAATAGTCACCCATCTTGTAGGTGCGAACCTTCTCGCCGTACTTGTTCTCGAAGAGACCAATAGCACCCTGTGCCTTGGCTTCCGGCACGGTCATTTCACGGCAGACAACGGGCACATGTGCCTGAATCGCCTCATTGACCAGCTTCTCCACCTGCTGCAGCTCTTCCGGCGTTACCTTCCGGCCAAAGGTGAAGTCGAAGCGGAGACGTTCAGCGGTGATGTTGGAACCCTTCTGATGCACTTCGTCACCCAGCACCTTCCGCAGTGCGGCATGGAGCAAGTGAGTGGCCGTGTGCAGCTTGGTGGTTTCCTCGCTGTGGTCGGCCAAGCCGCCCTTAAACTTCTGGTCAGCACCCTGATGGCTCAGCTCCTGATGCTTCTTGAACCGCTCATCAAAGTCAGCCTTATCCACCGTCAGACCCTTTTCGCCGGCCAGCTCCATGGTCATTTCAATGGGGAAGCCGAAGGTATCGTAGAGCTTGAAGGCACTGCGGCCATCCATTACGCTCAGGGATGCCATGCGGGCATTCACAGCAGCCTCCACAGCGGCGCTGTCGCCCTGATTGGCGGCCTCGATGATGGGCATCATGTCCGGAGAGGGACGAAGCTTCTTGGTCTCTGCCAGGTTCTTGGCAAAGGCAGCCTTGTCCTCTGCTGCCAGGATGCTTTCCAGCAGGGTCTTGGTCTGCAGCATGGTGTTGTACACCTTGTCGAATTCCTTTTCGCCCTGCTTCAGGGTACGGGCAAAGCGGCCTTCTTCCAGGCTCAGCTGCTCCAGCACAAAGGCACTGTTCCGCTCCAGTTCAGGATAAGCGGCCTTGTACTGGTTGATGATCACCTTGGCAATCTCGCAGGTGAAGCCTTCCGGCATACCCAGCTGCATAGCATAGCGGACAGCCCGGCGAATCAGGCGGCGAAGGATGTAGCCCTGATCCGTGTTGGAGGGGCTGACGCCACGGTCATCACCCAGGATGAAGGTGGAAGTGCGCATATGGTCGGCAATGATGCGGAAGGCCTTGGTGACCTGATCATTTTCCCCATAGGTATGACCGCTCAGCTCAGCAATCTTTGCCAGGATGTCGGTAAAGGCATCCGTTTCGTACACGGTCTTCTTGCCGGTCAGCACACCGATGGTACGCTCCAGACCCATGCCGGTATCCACGTTCTTCTTTGCCAGGGGGATGAAGGAACCGTCGGCCTGCTTGTTGTACTGCATGAACACGTCATTCCAGATTTCCAGATAACGGCCGCAGGAGCAGGCAGGAGAACAATCGGGGCCGCAGGGCTCCTTATCGGTGATGATGAACATTTCCGTGTCAGGGCCGCAGGGACCGGTAATGCCGGCAGGACCCCACCAGTTATGCTCCTTGGGCAGGTAGAAAATATGATCCTCTGCCACGCCCATGGAACGCCAAATGTCATGGCTCTCCGTATCCCGGGGGCAGTTTTCATCGCCTTCGAACACGGTGAAAGCCAGCCGATCCTTATCCAGTCCCAGATATTCAGGGCTGGTGAGGAATTCCCAGGACCAGGAAATAGCTTCCTTCTTAAAATAATCGCCCAAGGACCAGTTGCCCAGCATTTCAAAGAACGTCAGGTGGCTGGCATCGCCCACATCGTCAATATCGCCGGTGCGGATGCACTTCTGTACGTCCGTCAGCCGGGTTCCGGCAGGGTGGGGCGTGCCCATCAGGTAAGGCACCAAAGGATGCATACCGGCCGTGGTAAACAGCACGGTAGGATCATTTTCAGGAATAACGGAAGCGGACTGGATACGGTGATGTCCCTTAGATTCCATGAATTTCTGGAACATTTCCCGCAGCTCCGCGGAGGTGATCTGCTTCATTGGGGTATCTCTCCTTCCAAAACTGCCAAACGTGCAACGAACATTATAGCAAATTCCCCTACCTTCTGCAAGCTGTTCGCCGTGAAATGAACGCCTTCCCGGCAAGATTTTCCGTCCATTCCCCATGCAGCTCCGATCCCCGGTTTCCTTTGTTTATTTTTGCACATACATTGACATGCCAACTTATGATATGCTATCATTTTTCAGGCGCTCAGGAGCCGCAAAAAGAATTGATCCACCTGGCTGGGGGACGTGAATCCGTCTATCCTGATGAACTGTCAGCTTGGGGCGGATTTTTTGTTGGAGGAAATATGGAAGCAGAAGAACGTGCAAAATCAAAAATGCTGGGTACCATGCCAATGAAAAAATTGGTGCCTACGGTATCCGTGCCCATCATGATCAGCATGCTGGTGCAGGCACTGTACAATGTGGTGGACAGTATCTTTGTGGCTCAGTACGATGCGAATGCCCTGACTGCCGTGTCCCTGGCCTATCCCATTCAGATGCTGATGATCGCTGTATCCACCGGCCTTGGCGTGGGTATCAACAGCATGATTTCCCGGAAGCTGGGCGAAAAGCGGAATGACGAAGCCATTGATGCGGCACGAAACGGCATCTTTCTGGAGCTCATCGGCTACCTGTTCTTCCTGATTTTCGGTCTGTTCTTCACCCGTCCCTTCTTTGCCATGATGACCAATGACGTGACCCTTCAGGAGCTGGGCACGGAGTACCTTTCCATTGCATCTGCGGTGAGCATTGGCTTGTTCCTGTCTGTCACCTTCGAGCGGCTGGTGCAGGCTACGGGCAACACCATGCTGTCCATGGTAATGCAGCTGACCGGCGCTGTGGTGAACATCATTCTTGACCCCATCATGATCTTCGGCTATCTGGGCTGCCCGGAAATGGGCATTGCCGGTGCCGCCATTGCCACGGTCATCGGACAGATTGCCAGCATGCTCCTGGGCTTCATCCTGAACCAAACCCGGAACCACGAGCTGCACCTGAGCCTGAAGGGCTTCCATGTGGATGGCAACATCATTAAGCCCATCCTTGGCGTGGGCTTTCCCAGCATCATCATGCAGTCCATTTCCTCTGTGATGAGCGTACTGTTCAACCTGATTCTCATGCCCTTTGGCAACGCTGCTGTCAGCGTGCTGGGCGTTTACTTCAAGCTTCAGTCCTTTGTGTTCATGCCGGTGTATGGCCTGAGCAACGGCATGGTGCCCATCATCGGCTACAATTTCGGTGCCCGGCTGAAACAGCGGGTGTATGAGGGTATCAAGGTTGCCTTGGTGTATGCGGTGGTCATTATGGCCATTGGTACGCTGCTGTTCCTGGTCATTCCGGGCCCGCTGATGGGGCTGTTTGAGCAAAGCGGCAGCACGGAGCTGTCAGACATTGGCTGCCGGGCACTGCGGATCATCTGCACCCACTTTGTGATTGCAGCTGTGGGCATTACCCTGTCCACCGTATTCCAAGCCGTGGGCAAGGGCACGTACAGCCTGATTATGAGCCTGTGCCGCCAGCTGGTGGTGCTGATTCCTGCCGCTTGGCTGCTTAGCCAGATCGGTCTGGACGCCACCTGGTGGTCCTTCCCCATTGCGGAGGTCGTTTCCCTGACCATCTGCTTGCTCCTCTTCCGGAAGGTGGATCGGGAGATGCTCAGTCAGTTGGGGGAAGGGTAATATATAACAAACAAAGAGAAGCAACCCGGCGCTGTTGTACGCAGCAAACCGGGTTGCTTCTCTTTTTCAAGCTTATTGCAGTTGATTAACGCTTATGTTCTATCATCAACTTCATAGCCAAGTTCCTTTAACCGATTGC
>CAVGBO010000043.1:0-18110 GCA_963627465.1 Phocaeicola dorei | reverse complement strand
CCACTTATTCGACTGTTTCCTTTTCAGCATCGGCTTTTGACGCTGCCTCTGCTGCATCCTTGTTGACATCGGCTTTCGACACTGCCTCTGCGATCACAGTCGTCTTCTCAATTAGTTCGCCAAAGCCGTACATAAAAAATGAACTGACCCATGAAAGAAGGGGACCACCAATCACAATCAGGATGCCCATGCCACGCATCCAATAAAAGGTGGCAAAGACGCAAATGCCATAGATAACAGACACGATGATTCCGAGGAGGCAAACGATTTGTGCCAGCGTTTTGATTTTCCCACCAATGTTTGTATACATTTTGTTCATTCCGTTCACTCCTTTGTTATGATTACAAAAATCTGATAATTGTGACTTTATCTTCTTGAATGTGCCTGCTTGTTGAGCAGTATCGGTGCTGGTAAAGCCGAAGTAATATAAGAGCGCAAGAGAAATATCGGAACAAAGTCTGAGTACATCATCAAGCGAAGTGTACCAATATTTCGAACCTAGCAGGTTTATCAATGAGGGAAGAAGGGGGAGAAGTGCAGCAACCCATGCCCATGGGCGTACATTCTTTGGTTTCTTTAGCAAGAACACGAGCAGCATGATTTGCGGTAAAATACTCAAAAGGGTTACCGGCAAACACCAACCGAAAAAGTCGCTCCAAGCCAAAGAGTAATCATCGAAGTAAGTATCACGATAGTTAAGGTAAATAGCAAGTAAGTAGCCAATAATCACAACAAATGCAGAAGCCGTAGCACAAGCAATTGCAGGCTTTGACTTTTTGTTGAGGAAGAAAACAAAACTGCCTGCCACAAGCAAAAGAGCAATGAACCTGCATATCTGGTAGGCGATTTCTGATGCGAAATACCCGTAAGAGTAGCTCACGCATGCAAATGTAATAACTTGAACCAATATTGCAATGATCGCTGCAGCAAGCAGCTTTTTGTTGTTTCGCAATGTTCTCACGACGATCCCATCCTCCTCATTTTCCGGCATACGGACTGTTTGCACCCTTGCTCAGCAAGCTGCACAAACGCACGATCATGCCTTTCAGTCTTTTCAGGAGCTTGCTCTTACAAGAAGCAGTCTCACCAACAGAAGCACCTACGAAATCCCTTTATGAAACAATCAAATCAACCACCTCCTGTTTTCCGTTCCCTTCCTCTCAACTGCATACACGTGCAAAAGGACGAAAGCCACGGACACAATGTGCAAATTACGCACATTTGCGTAAAAACGCCCGAATGTTGGTTACTTCGATAGTGATTTCGACAAAATAGGCAGCAAATCCTTTTTTTGGTAATTGTTTTGCGGCGCAACATTGGAGCCGTATCGTGGCAAATTGACTCACCCTTGCTTTTTCCAGCTCAATCGCATATAATAAGTTGACTATTTATGGCCTTGTCCGGCGGAAAGCAGCCGGGTCAAGACCTTTGATACAAGCAAGGAGGCATCGCCATGAAAGTGATTCTGTTGGCTGATGTAAAGGGTGTTGGCAAGAAAGACGAAATCCTGAATGTATCCGACGGCTATGCCCGTAATTTCCTGTTTCCTAAGAAGTGGGCAGTGGAAGCTACTGCCGGTGCCACCAAGGAAGTGGAGCGGAAGCGTGCAGCTGAGGCAGCCCGGGAAGCGGAACGCCGTGCAGCAGCCGAGGAAAAGGCAAAGCAGCTGAAGGGCAAAACCGTAACCCTGACGGTAAAGTGCGGCGACAAGGGTCGTCTGTACGGTTCCGTGACCTCCGCTGAAATCGCGGAAGCACTGGAGCAGCAGCATGGCGTGAAGGTGGATAAACGGAAGATCGACCTGCCCGAAGCCGTGCGTCAGGTAGGGGATGTGCAGATGACCGTGTGGCTCTACAGCGGCGTAACCACTCCCATGACCCTGCATGTGGTGCCGGTCACCAAGTAAGACCAGAGTTTTGGCAGGGGAGGTGAGCAGGTGAGCGAATTGCGCGGCGTTACACCGCCAAACAGCGTGGAGGCAGAGCGTTCCGTGCTGGGTGCCATGCTGCAGGACGGAAATGCCGTCATGCAGGCGGCGGAACGTCTTCAGCCTGATGATTTCTATCAGCCTGCTCACCGGGAACTGTTCGACTGCATGATCAGCCTGTACCGGGAGCAGAGCCCGGTGGATCTGGTGACCACCGACAGTGAATTAAGCCGTCGGGGCACGCTGGAGGGCATCGGCGGCACGGCCTACTTGATTGAGCTGAGCCAGTACGTGCCCACCACCGCCAACGTAAAGGCTTATATCAATCTGGTGGCGGAGAAGAGCACCCTACGGAAGCTGATTCAGGCCGGACAGACCATTGCACAGGAGTGCTACAGCCAGCAGAACCCTCTGCAGGAGATCATGAATCACGCGGAGAAGTCCATCTTCGATATCGTGATGAACCGAGCCAGCGGCGATTCGCTGGTGCATGTGAAGGAAGTCCTTTACGGCACTTACGGCAAGATTGAGGAGCTGAGCAAGCTTCACGGTCAGGTTTCCGGCGTGCCTACCGGGTTTACGGGACTGGATAATATGCTGACCGGCCTCCATGAGGGTGAGCTGATTATCCTGGGTGCCCGTCCTTCCATGGGTAAAACTTCTCTGGCCATGAACATTGCCTCCCATGCGGCGCTTCAGGCCAACAAATCCGTGGCGGTGTTCAGCCTGGAAATGCCCCGGGAGCAGATTGCCCTGCGTATGCTCTGCTCTGACGCCCGGGTGGATATGCAGAAGGTTCGTCAGGGCACCCTGACCACCGACGACTGGATGAAGCTGGCACGCTCCATTGGCCCCATGTCCAATGCACCCCTGTATATTGATGATACGGCAGGCATTTCCCCTTCCCAGCTGCGCAGCCGGTGCAGACGGCTGATGATGGACAAGGGACTGGATCTGATTGTGCTGGACTATTTGGGGTTGATGCACTCGGATACCCGGGCGGAAAACCGGCAGCTGGAGGTCAGCGAAATCAGCCGCTCTCTGAAGGCGATTGCCTTGGAGTTGAAGGTACCGCTGATCGCCTGCGCCCAGCTTTCCCGTGCGGCAACCACCCGTACGGATAAGCGTCCTGCCCTTTCCGACCTGCGTGACTCCGGCTCTATCGAGCAGGATGCGGACGTGGTGATGTTCATTCACCGGGAAGGTTATTACGACCCCAATACCGAGGATAAGAACATCGGTGAAATCATCGTGTCCAAGCAGAGAAACGGTCCCTTGGGTACGGTGAAGGTGGCTTGGCTCAGTGAGTATACCACCTATACCGACCTGCCGGGGGGATCCCTCGGCGCAGAAAGCGCTCCCTTCTAATCCATGAGGGGACAAAGGAGAATCATCTATGGAGCAGCTGTCCCTGGCACAGCTGCAAACGGGAATGCGGTATGAAGGCTTTCTGCTGGTGCGTTCCTGCGAGCAGCGCAAGGATAAAAACGGCAACAACTACCTGGACATGAAGCTCAGTGACCAGAGCGGCGAAATGGAATGCAAGCTGTGGGACAGGAATGCAGACCCCTTCGCCTCTGGCACCATCATCAAGGTACGGGGTTCCATTACCGAGTTTAACGGACGGATTCAGCTGAAGATTGAGCGAATCCGTCCTGCGGCGGAAGAGGACGAGGTGGATCGGCGGCAGCTGATTCCCTGCGCCCCGGAAGAGCCTAAGGTGATGATGGAGGAAATCAACCGCACGGTGGATGCATTCGAGAGCAGCGACTTGAAGAAGCTGACCCGGGAAATGCTCCGCCTGGCAGGGGATCGGCTGATGTACTTCCCGGCTGCCCAGCGGCTCCATCACGCCGAATACGGCGGACTGCTCCACCACACCACCGGCATGCTTCGTACGGCAGAGCACATGATCAAGGCTTATCCCTTCCTGAATGGGGATCTGCTCCGTGCCGGGGTCATTATGCATGACCTGGGCAAGATTCAGGAAATGGACAGCGACGCTTCAGGCAGTGTGAGAGATTACACGGCGGACGGACTGTTGCTGGGCCATCTGGTGCGGGGGGTTGCTACCCTGCAGGAAGCTGCCAAGAACGTGGGGGTGGAGGGTGAACTGGTGCTCCTGCTGGAGCATATGATCATCAGCCACCACGGGGAAGCGGAATTCGGCAGTCCCCGAAAGCCCATGTTCCCGGAGGCGGAAGTGCTCCACTGGATTGACCTGCTGGATGCCCGGATGAATGAAATGAAGGGCATTATGGATCGGCTGCCGGAGGGGGCTTTCTCCGAAAAGGTGTGGAGTCTGGATCGGCGGCTGTATCATCCCCGGTACGAGGAGGCTCTGCCAGCCGATGAAGAAGCACCGGAGCAGGAAACATCGGCGGCGGAAGCAACAAAAGAGGAAGCATTCTCTGAAGAGGATCTGCCTTTTTAACAATCGTTTTCACGAAATGGAGGGAAACAGGATGAAAAAGTTCCGTCTGTTTGCACTGATGTGCGTGTGCGTGCTGGCGTTGAGCGCCTGCGGAAGTTCGAATACTTCCAACAGCCCCTATTCGGTCATTACCACCGCTAACACTTCCCAGAATTTGTACGGCAATCAGGCTACGGAGGCTCCTACGAACACCCCCGTTAGCCTGACGGTGGACGACACGGATGAAACGGACTACGATGCCGGCGACTATGATCCCAGCAGCGAGGAAGATTCCGGCGTGGGAGAGGACGGCGTGGTGGAAATCCCCCTGACGGACACGGATGAAGAAACCCCTGTGCCCACCATTCGCAGCGAGTATGCAGGTGCGACTCCCGTGGTCATTGACCCCATCGACAAGCCGACGGCCACGCCTCTGCCTGCCTTGAGCTTTGAGTACACCACCTACGATGCCACCAAGCTCCACCTGAGCTTTGACGGTCCTGTGGGCTGGACGGTGGACGACACCAGCAGCGATACCTTCATTATTACCAATACCAGTTCCAATGCGGACTATCAGGCCAGCATGACCATTCACATTGCTTCCGTCACCAGCGACTATTCTTCCAGTCAGCTGACCAGCGAAGTGAAGAACATGCTGAGCAACGTGAAATCCTCCATGGATTTCTCCTCCTTCAGCCCGTCCAACACCGCTTCCCGTACCCTGCTGGATAAGGCCGGCGTGTATGCCAACTACACCGGCACCCTCAGCGATGGTACGAAGGTAGCCGGTCGTGTGCATGCCACCTGCCTGAACAAAGTGCTGTATACCGTGCACATTACCTATCCCCGGGGCTATCGGGACACCTATGTGGATAACGTGTACAGCAAGATGCGCTCCACCATTAAGATTACCCAGTGATGACGGAGAGAAGCAAAACCGCCCTGCAAAACTTCGCTGATGGGTGCAACTGTGCCCAGTCCGTGCTTGCCGCCTATGCGGATGTGATGAACCTGACCCGGGAGCAGGCATTGCGCCTTGCTGCCGGGTTCGGCGGCGGCATGGGCAGGCTGCGCCGGGACTGCGGGACGTATTCCGCCGCTGTAATGCTGGTGTGCGCCATGGAAGAGGGGGCGAGCGAAGCCCCGGAAAACCGGGTACGGCTGTATACAAGGGTGCAGCGGCTGTACGGCGACTTTGTAGCCCGGCTGGGCACGGTGAACTGTGCCAAATTACTGGGCAAGCCGGAAGGGGCGGAACCTCCCGTGCCGGATCCCCGGACGAAGGAATATTACGCCTCCCGTCCCTGTGCCAACATTATCCGCATAGCCTGCGAAATCATTGATGAACACCTGGCGGAAGGGGGCAAAGCACCATGAAGGCTGTGATTCTTTCCACCCACACCGGCGGCGGACATGACGCTGCCGCTCATGCCATGGAGGAAGCCCTGACGGAAGCCGGCGTAACCTGCAAGGTCATGGATTGCGTTGCCTTCGGTGGCGAATGGTTCAGCCGGGCGGTATCCAAGGCGTATGTCCGGGCAGTGCAGCGTTCCCCGGAGGGATTCGGGAAGGTGTACCGGCTGGGTGCCATGCTCAGCACGCCCAAGTGGAAATCCCCCGTCTATCTGGTTAACAGTACCTACACCCGGAAAATGGCCAAAGAGCTGGCAGACTACGGGGCGGATCTGGTGGTCTGCACCCATATGTTCGGCGGGCAAAGCATGACCCACCTGAAACGCCGGGGCGCATTTCGGGGTCTGCTGGCCATGATTATGACGGATTACACCCTGAGCCCCTTCATGGAAGACATTCAGGCGGATGTGCTGATTGTCAGCCATCCCGGGGTGATGCAGGAATGCATTGATAAGCATATCCCCAAGGAAACCATGGTGCCCCTGGGCATTCCGGTGAGCCTGAAGTGCCGCCCCTGCACGGATAAGCGGCAGGCTAAGGAAGATGCCGGGCTGGATCCTGATAGGAAGTATGTGCTTCTGGCAGGAGGCTCCATGGGGGCAGGAAGTCTGCCGGAAACCCTAACCGCCGTGCTTGCTGGTATGGAGCAGGCGGATCGGTTGCTGGTGGTCTGCGGCACCAATGAGGAAGTTCGGGCAGAATGCGAAGCTAGGTGTCGGGGAGATGAACGTGTCACCGTGCTGGGCAAGGTAACGCCCCTGTATCCTCTGCTGGCGGCGGCGGATTTGGTGGCTACCAAGTCCGGTGGATTAACATCCACGGAGACCATGACCATCGGCGTGCCCATGCTGGTGGTGAATCCCATCAGCGGCTGCGAAACTGCTAATGCGGACTTCTTTGCTGCCCGGGGCATGGCGGCCTATGCCCACAACAACGGGGATATTACGGAATTGACCCGGATGCTGCTGAACAATAGCACCGCAAGAGATGCCATGGTGGCTGCCCAGCACCGGGAGATTGACCCGGACTGTGCTCGAAAGATTGCCGCCTGCCTGATTCAGAAGACGGAAGAATGGGAGAAAGCCCCCAAGGGGTGACATTGCATGCATGATTTGTTCCTGTGCCTGGTGTACACGGTAGGCGGCTATTTGTCGGGAAACATCATGTACGCCTACTGGCTGCCCAAGTGGATTCGAGGGGTGGATGTGCGGGACTATGGTGCAGACCGGAACCCGGGCTCTGCCAACGCCACGGTGGCCTGTGGTTTGCCCATGGGCATTGCCTGCGCCGTGCTGGACATCTTGAAGGGTGCCGTGCCTGTTTACCTGGCCATGCATGTGGCAAAGCTGCCCCTGTGGTACATGGTGCCGGTGGTGCTTGCCCCTGTGGCAGGGCACGGTTGGCCGGTGCTGTTCAACGGTCGGGGCGGCAAGGCCATTGCCACGAGCTTTGGAGTGCTTATCGGCCTGATGCCGGAGATTCTGCTGGCACCTCTGTGGGCGGTGATCATTCTGGTGTGCCTGCCCTTGATTCACAATCACAGCATGCTCATGGTGGTGACCAGTTCCGCCATGTCGGTGGGCAGCTTCCTCATGTACCCGGTGATTCCCATTCATCTGATGGCCTGCGGTGTGGCCGGGATTCTCATGATCCGCCACCGCCCACCCAAGGAGCGTACCCCTCAAACGGAAGAAGCTAGGCAAAGTGCCAACGAATAAACCAAGGAGCGTCGAAAGACGCTCTTTTTTTATGCATGCAAATGGGGACTCGGGCGGTTCACTTGATGATGCATTAAACGAATGACGATCATGGTAGAAAAAACGCAAAAAAATTTTTCTGGGCAATAAACATTTTGGGGTTCTGACTTACTATAGAAAGTGAAGGGAAATTGTTGGACAAGCCTTTTTTCGGGATGACAGTGAGGCGGAGGCAACAAAGTGCCGGATGCTTTGTCGGAAGATACGGCCAGATGATGTCTGCGTAATCGAAAGGTGTGATTCCGTTGGTAAAAGGGTCAGTCTGAACAGGCTGAAAACATGCATGAGTTTACCACTCGATAAACCTCTGCATCAGCAAAATGAACATTCTCATTACGAACAGAACAATCGGAGGTATGTATGCGTTTAAGGAGACTATTCTTGTTGGTTCTGATATTCTGCTTGCTGGTTGGAAATGCTTTCGGTGAGCGCAGTGTTTGTTTCTACGGATTTAACTCCCGTTCACCAGGGTATACTTCCTTTGTTAAGACACATCCTGGCGTAAAAGTACGTAAAAATAAAAAGGTCTACTATAACACGAAGCAGATCTTGAATGATTTTATTACCGGTAAAATGCCCTACGACGTCCTTACGTTGTCGACGGATAGCTTCGATATTTATTCACTGATGGAAAAGGGCTATCTGGCACCGGTAACGGACAATGAAAGCATACAATCCGCCATGGAAAGCATGTATGCACCTTTCCGGGAACAGCTCAGTTACGAGGGTGTCCTTTACGGCGTTTCTTATGGATGCAGCATATCCTATTATGCTTACGACCCTGATGCGTGGGTTGCAGCAGGATTTACGGCAGAGGATGTGCCCACCTCCTTCACAAGCTACTTGGACTTTCTGGAACGATGGGTACTCCGCATTCAAGAGAAACCGGAGAATGACATCCGCGTTTGCGGTTATTTCGACGAAAGACAATATGGAGCTGACAGCTACATCTTGTATCTGGTACAGCTGCTGATGGATCAGCATATTCTGCAAAGTAATTACAGCAAACAGCCTCTTCGTTTTGATACCGATGCGTTTAAGGCTTTGCTTGAACGGTGCCAAAGCATCGGTAAAGACCTTTACGCCAGCGAACCGGCACAAAACGGAACCTACTCTCTTTTTACGGATGCTTCTTCCTTGCATTCTTTGCTTTACTATGTTCCTCTTCGCCTGACGGAAGACCAGCCCATCCTACTGAAGGCAACCATCATTGCAGGCTTTATCAACATCCGCAGTCAGGAAATTGAGCTGTCAAAGGAGTATTTGGGACAAAAGCTTCAGGACATGAACGATGGGGATGCGGTATACTTTTATCCTGAGGCACAGCCTGTGGAAAATGAAAACCAAAAGCGTTTGGCAGAAGCATTGGCGGACACAATTGCTGGTTTAGAGACAGAATTGAACAGTGATAACCTAACGGAAGAAGAGCGGGCTGCCTTGAATGAACGCCTTGAAGCGAAGAAGACGCAATATGCCAAAGTGACTGATCCGGCTGGCATGTATGATATATCCCCGGAGGATATCGCAATTTACAAGCAGTATGGTGATCGACTGTATTTCCAAGGTCCCAGCGTCTTTGATCCGAATACGGAGGATGGACAAAGGGTTCGTCGCCTAGAAGAACAGTATGCTCTTGGTGAGATTACCACGGACCAATTCGTGAAGGAACTGGATCATTTGGCGCAAATGCTGGAACTGGAAAACGAGTAATCAGCGCCTAAACTTTTTGGCATAGCCATCAGTTGGTTTTCGGGTGGGAGTAAGTGGCAAGTAAGCGGACTCGCATCGATGGTGCAAAAAATGTCTGTGCATATGACACAAAACCGGGCAGCTGCAATGAGAAGTTCTTTTAATGACTATAGCTGGTTTTCGGGTGGGTGCGGGAGGACACTTTTGACACAAAAGTGCCCTCACGCAAATTTCCCCGCCTCCTTTGTCGCAAAGGTTGACCTGCTGTCTCATGCGGTGATACAATGGGGGTACTAAGCGTGCAGGAGAAGCAACATGATTAAACTGCTGATGGTTACCCCTAATGCCATTGTGTACGATGCCGCCGTGCGCCTGACCAAGGCCGCCCTGCCGGATGTGGAAGTGATCCAGACCACCTCCAAGAAAGTTGTGGAGGCTGTGACCAAGAGCATGGAAGGCTGCACGGGCATTGTGGTGGCTCGGGGCAACCAGGCGCAATTGCTGAAGCGGAACGTGGAATTCCCAGTGTCGGAGATCATCTTCTCCGGGCAGGAAATGGCAGGTTTCGTGAAGCGTGCCTGCGATCTGGTGCATCATCCCCACCCGAAGATTGCCTTCATTGGCTTCCATCACATGTATTCCGATGTGGAGAACATTGGGGAGCTGGCACAGGCGGATATTCATATCCACTATGCCGGCAATTCGGAAATGGTGGCCCCCGTGACGGAGAACGCCATCCGGAACGGGGCAGAGGTCATCATCGGCAGCGAGAATGCCTGTGAGTACGCCGCTGCAAAGGGGATTCCCACTGTATTCGTGGATGAATCTGTGGATTGCCTCCGGGACGCTCTCCGCCGTGCCTTGCTGGCCATGGATGCCATTCGGGTGGAGCAGCGGCGGACGGTGGAGTTTACTTCCTTGTTGAATTATTCCTTCGATGCGATCTTGAAGCTGGACGCCAGGGGACGCATCGAAATTGTGAACACCGTGGCGGAAAACGTGTTCCACTGTCCTCAGGAGCAGCTCATCGGCAAAAAGTTTACCGAGCTGCCGGATATGAAGCTCTCCGACATGGTGACGAAGACCATGACCCAGCAGGAAAACCTGTATGCCAGCGTGGTGCTCATCCGCAATGAACGGTATCTGATGAATATTGCCTGCATTGACGTGCAGGGGCAGAACTTCGGCTATATCCTGACCCTGTACGCCTTCGGCACGGTGGATACCATGCAGGAGACCATCCGGCAGGAACATGTGCAGCAGGGGGATCAGGCCAAGGGACAATTCAGCAAGTATCAGGCCAAATCCCCTAAGGTGCGGCAGACACTGGAGGCTGCAAGCCGGTACGCGCCCTTTGATTTGCCCATTCTGATCATTGGGGAGCCCGGTACCCAGCGGCTTCGGCTGGCAGAGTCCATTCACAATGAAAGCTTGCGGCGGGATAAGCAATTTATCCGGGCGGATCTGAGCGTGATGCCCTTGGAGAGCCAGACAGAGCTCCTCTTCGGCAGGGCGACCAATAATGGCCTGATGTATAACGCCCATAAGGGAACCTTGTACATCCAGCATATTGAGCTGCTGACTCAGGAAAGTCAGCATCAACTGCTGAATGTGATCCTGAATGAGCAGTACTATCCTCCCAAGCAGTCCAAGCCTACCTGGGCATCAGTGCGGATTATCGCTTCGGTGGATGAGGATCTGGAGCAGCGGGTGCAGCAGGGGACTTTCTCCCCGGTGCTGCTGGCTCGGCTGAAGGACTACTGCCTTCGCCTTCCTCCGATCCGGGAATGTCCGGAGGATCTGCCCCGCTTGATTGATGAAGCCATTACCGAGGCACGGATTCAGACCGGCAAGCCTGCCGTCTTTACCCCGGAGGCCATGAAGCTGCTGCTGGGCTACTCCTGGCCGGGGAATCATCGGGAACTTCAAATCTTCCTGAAGAAGGCCTTCCTGCTGACATTGACCAACCGAATGGATGCGGACTTTGTATCCTCACTGCTTCATCTGGATGAACCGGAAAAAGCCGGGGAAAAGGAACAGGTGCTGGTGGTCAGTAGCGACGAGGAAAGAGAACTTCGCATGGCACTGCATCAGCATCACTACGACCGGGAAGCGGTGATGGCACAGCTGGGCATCAGCCGGGCAACCCTGTACAGGAGAATGAAGAAATACGGCATCAAACAATAAAGGAAGGCGCATCCTCCGTGGTATAAAATCGGAGGATGCGCCTTCTTAAGCTTTCTTTGTTTTTTACTTTACGCTGTTCACCAGCTGAACGGCGGCTTCGTGTACCTTCTGGGCGGCGTCCATGCTCAGCTTGGTGGCGGCGGCTGCGGCAGCCTCGGTGGAGTCGGCGGCAGCCACTTCCGTCTTCATCTGCTCGAACACGGTGTAGCATTCGTCCTGCAGCTGTGCCAGCTGGGCATCCACGTCTGCCTTCTGTTCGTCGGTCAGGGTGCCGTATTCGTACAGGTTGGACAGGGCGTCGAAGGTCCAGTAGTAGGAATCTGCCCAGTTGTTAGGCAGTACCTTGAAGCCTTCCACCTGCACCCGTTCACCGGCTTCGTTCCGCTTGTTGACGGTGGTGGCGTAGTACAGACCCTCGGCAGGAGCTTCGGTGACGAAGGTGGCCTCGGCGGTGCTCAGTTGATAGCCTGCATAAGTATCCGTGGTCAGCATGGGATAGTAGGGCACGAACACGCTGATGGCGGCGTCGTCCAGGGAGACCCATTCCACCGTGTCGGTGATGCTGTCCTCAGCGGAAATCTGGAAGATGTGGGTCTCCAGGTTCCGGGTGGAGCCGATGCCTGCAATGTGGTAGTAGCCCACCACGTCTGCCACGGTCCAGGCGTGATCCAGGGTGATGTTGGAGTAGAAGGGAACAATCTCCCCTGCTGCATTCACGTTGGAGATGGTGTAATCCTGAGCGGCAGGCTCTTCCTTGGCATTGGCTTCGCCGAAGTAGGCCAAGGCATTCACCATCCGGGAACCGGCGGTCTGGGTGCTGTTGTAGGAGGCCACATAGTCAATGGTGTTGGCTTCCTTGTCGCCCACGTAGGTGCCGGCCTTTTCTGCCACGGCCACCAGATCCTTGGATACGATCACGTTGTCCGTGTCGTCCATGTCAATCAGACCGATGACGGACATGTTGGGCTGGGCGAACACCAAAGAACCGTTTAGCTTCACGGCCACGTACTGGGTGCCGCTGGCATTTTCCACATACCAGGTTTCCTTGTCGTCTGCAATAAAGATGCCGGAACCGCCGGCGCAGCCTGCGTTGTCATAGATGCTCAGCAGCAGTTCCACGGCCTCCTTGGCGGTGGCGGCTTCACTCAGCAGTACGGTGGGGATTTCTGCTTCCTCAATGCCTGCATCCTGATAGGGGTCTGCCTCGGCAATGACATCGGAGCAGCCGATGGTTTCCGTAGCGGTAACGGTCAGCCCCATTTCATTGGTGCCGGCTGCCTGATAGGGGGTGTGGGCGTGAGTGCCGCCGCAGTCCGGGCAAACATTGTCCACACCGGAAAGGTTATCATCCTGGAAGGCGGTGTAGCTGTAGCTGTCCTTGGTAAAGGTGTAGGTGAAACCGTAGCAGCCATTGTACACTTCACCGGCTTTATGTACACCGGCGGGAATGGCAAAGTACATCTTGTTGTAGCTGTTGGCAATGTCTTCCGAGCGGGCAAACATGGTGGTTCCGTCCGCCGTTAAGTCAGCGCCTACATAAACCGCCGTGCAGGCGGATGCGCCTACGGAAGCCATGCACATCAGGGATGCCAGTGCCGTTGCCAAAACCTTTTTGCCGGAGAAGTGAAACATGAGAAGCACCATCCTTTCCTTCGTTACGAGAGGTATTATACTGCATAAATATTCGTTTGTCAATGGCTAAAATAAATATTTATGCAAATTCTTTTGCCACTTTCTTCTGGACGATTCTTCTATGGCTGTGTTATAATAAATCGGTTAAGCCTAGGGCAGCGCAGGAGGAAGTATGCGGTTAAAAAAGCTGGAATTATACGGCTTCAAGTCCTTTGCCCAAAGGACGGAAATCGTTTTTAATGAGGGAATCACGGGCATTGTGGGACCGAACGGTTCCGGCAAGAGCAACATCGGCGATGCGGTGCGGTGGGTCTTGGGGGAGCAGAGCGCAAAAACCCTCCGGGGTGCCAGCATGTCGGATGTTATCTTCAACGGCACCCAGAAGCGCAAGCCCCTGAGCTACTGCGAAGTCTCGCTGGTGTTTGAGAATGAAGATCGGGCTTTGCCCATGGACTTTGCGGAGGTCATGGTGACCCGCCGGGTGTACCGGAACGGTGAAAGTGAATATTATCTCAACCGTGCCGCCTGTCGGCTGAAGGACGTGATCGACCTTTTCCGGGATACAGGTATTGGCAAGGAAGGTTACTCCATCATCGGCCAGGGACGTATTGACGAAATCCTTTCCCGCCGGGGTGAGGATCGCCGTCAGGTATTTGAAGAGGCCGCCGGCATTGTGAAGTTCAAGGCACGGAAGGAAGAGGCGGACAAGAAGCTTCAGCGGACGCTGGAGAATGCCGACCGCATTGATGATATTCTGGAAGAACTGACCCGGCAGCTGGGTCCCTTGGAGGAGCAGGCTAAGGCGGCTCGGGAGTATATCGAGCTTTCCGGTGAACTCAAGGTGCTGGACATGAATCTGTTCCTGATCCGCTCCGATAAGGCCCAGGAACGGTTGGCGGAGCTGGATGGCGAATTGATGAACATCCGCACCGTATTGCAGGATACGGAGGCTGCCCTGGCAGAAAAGACGGAACGCAGGGATGCCATTCAGGCGGACATTGCCCAGCTGGAAGAAAAATTGACCGGGGCACGGGATGCCCTGATGGACTGTGCCGATCAGGTGCACGAAGCCCAAAGCACTCTGACGGCGCTCACCGCCGCCCGGGAAGCCCGGCAGGAAAACCGGGAGCGGATGACCCAGGAACAGCGGGAAGGCGAAGATCGTCTGATTGAGCTGGAAAAGCTGCTGCATAAGAGCCAGGATGAAACATCCACCCAGGATGACATGGTGGCCGCGGCAGAAAAGGTGCTGGAAGAAGCCAAGGCTCGTGCCGAGCAGGCGGATGCCGCTGCTGCCGATGCAGAAAAGGCACTGGAGGAGCACAAGCAGGCATTGATGCAGGCCATGAACCGCCTGTCTGCGGTGCAGAATGACCAGACCCGGCTGAAAACCATGCGCACCCAGATGGAGCAGCGCCTGGAGGAAATCAATGCCTCCGGGGATGAGCTGTCCGCCAAGGAAAAGCAATTAGCGGAAGAAAATGAGAAGGCAGAAGCCCGGGTGCAGCAGGAGGAAGCAGCGCAGAAGCAGCTGGCGGAAGCACTCCGGGAAAAGCAGGCGGCTTTCAACAAGCAGGATGCCGTGGTCATTGACATGCGCACCCGGGTGGATCAGCAATCCTCCACCTTGCAGAATGCCCAGAGCCGGCACAAGCTGCTCAGCGAAATGACCCGGGAGATGGAGGGCTACAACCAGTCCGTTCGCCGGGCGGTGCAGTATGCTTCTCAGCGGCAGATGACCGGAGTCAAGGGCGTGTTGACCCAGCTGATTTCTGTGCCCCAGAAGTACGAAACCGCCATCGATATGGCACTGGGGGCAGCACAGCAGAACATTGTTACGGATAACGAAGAAACCGCCAAGCAGCTCATTGACTTTCTGCGGCAGAATCGTTTCGGTCGTGCCACCTTCCTGCCCATGTCTGCCGTCCGTTCCAAGCTATTGACGGATCGGGAACGGCAGGCGCTGCGGCTCCCCGGATGCTTGGGGGTAGCCAGCGAACTGGTGCAGTGCGCACCGGAATATCGGGGCATTGTGGAGAATCTGTTGGGGCGTACCGTCATCGCAGAGGATCTGGACAAGGGCATTGCTATCATGCGTGCCGGCGGACACTCCTTCCGCTTGGTGACTCTGGTGGGCGATGTGATGCACTCCGGCGGCTCCATGACCGGCGGTTCCACCCAGTCCCGGGCGGTGAATCTGCTGGGACGGGAGCGGGAATTGAAGGAACTGACGGACACCATGAACCTGGGCAAAACCCGTCTTGAGCGGATGCGGCAGGAATTGCAGCAGGCGCAGGCACAGAAGGAAACCCTTCGCCGGGAAGGGGAGGAAGCCCTAAGTCAGCTCCATCAGCAGGAGATTGCCGTGGCACGTGAGCATGAACGGGCGGACAACGCCGCCTCGGAGCTGGCATCTCATCGCTTGCGCATGGAGGAAACGGAACAGGCAGGGGTGCAGCTGCGGGAGTCCATTGAGCAGATTACGGAACAGTTGCAGGATATTACCCGGCAGAGCGGAGACGTGGAAACGGATCAGGCGGCCATGGAGCAGAAGACCTTGGAGCTTCAGCAGGCACTGACCAAGGCACGGGAAGAGGCTGCTGATGCCAATGATCATTTCATGGTGCGCACCCTGCAGCTTTCCGACCTGAAGCACGAGCTGGACACCCTGCAAAAGGATACCAGCCGCTTTGAACAGGATTATGCTCAGGCCATGCAGGATCAGGAAAAGCGTGCCCAGCAGCTGCGGGATATGGAGGAGCAGGATCGCCGGGATGCAGCCGGTGCGGCAGACGCTTCCGCCCGGGTGGAACTGCGGAAGCTGGATCAGAAGCGGCAGGAGCAGATTATCTCCGCATTGGAAGAAAAACGCAACGGGGAACAGACCCAGCTGAAGGAAGCCCTGACGGATATGGAGAACCTGCACCAGTCCTTCTCCCGGGACAGCGACCGTGTCCACCGCACGGAGCTGGCCAGAGCCAAGGTGGAAAGCGACCTGAAGCAATTGCAGGATCGAATCTGGAACACCTACGAAATGACCTACGCCGGGGCGGAAGAATTCCGTCAGACGGAGGGCTTTGACCCGGTCAGTGCAGATCGGCGGGCGGCACAACTGTCCAGCCAGATTCGGGCACTGGGGCCGGTGAACGTGAACGCCGTGGAGGAGTATGCGGATTCCAAGGCTCGCTTTGACGAACTGACCACCCAGCAGCAGGATCTGAAGCAGGCGGAAAAGGATCTGCGGGAGCTGATCGAGCGGCTGATTGAACAGATGAAGACCACCTTTGTGGATAACTTCACCAAGCTGCAAGGTTACTTCTCGGAAACCTTTACCCGGCTGTTCGGCGGCGGTCATGCGGCACTGTCCTTGATGGATCCTGACGATCCCCTAAACTGCGGCATTGAGGTCAACGCCCAGCCTCCGGGAAAGAAGCTGCAGCTGCTGTCCCTGCTTTCCGGCGGCGAACGAGCACTGACGGCCATCGCCATCCTTTTTGCCATGCTGAAGCTGAAGCCTACGCCCTTCTGCATACTGGACGAAATCGAGGCTGCCCTGGATGATGCCAACATCGGCTACTTTGCAGACTACTTGGCAGAGTACAGCAAGAGCACCCAGTTCGTGGTGGTGACGCACCGTAAGGGCACCATGGAGCGGTGCAACTCTCTGTACGGCGTAGCCATGGAGGAACAGGGTGTCAGCAAGATGGTTTCCGTCAGCTTGCAGGATTACCAGGAGTAAGATCGTGTTGACAAAGCGGCTATGCCGATAGAAAAACGCCTGAAGTTTACAAAGCTTCGGGCGTTTTCCTATACCTGTCTGCATACGAAAAGGCTGCCTCGCCTTGACGAGACAGCCCCAGGGAAAAGGATGTGAGGATCAAATGAGCCCGTACTGCTTCAGCAGCTTTTCGATGTCCGTGTTCTGAATCTTGCCCAGCACCTTCTTCAGGGCAAGCTTCTCCACAAGGCTCAGCTCCATGTCGGTAGCCTTCTTGCCGTCACGCAGCTTGGTGGTGGCATCAAGCAGGCAGCGCACGTCATAGACACTGCCCCACACCTCCGGCACGCCCCGGTCAATGTTCAGCAGGGTGTACACGCTCTCCATGCCGGTGCGCATGGAATACTCGGTGGTGAAGATGGTGTCCCGGGGAGTTTCGGCGAACTGACCCAGGAAGGCGAAGTTCTTGGAACCCTTCGGCACCACGTCGGGACGGTCGCCGTAAGCACGGGGCATGAAGAAGGCATCGATGTAGGGCATCATCACAGGCACGGTGTTGGCACTGTTGGTGGCCATGTCTTCGATTTCGTTCTCCGGCACGCCCAGGTGATACAGCCACTCCATGCAGATTTCCTTGCCGGTGCATTCCCGCATGGGCTTCTTAATGTAGTCGCCGGGCTTGTCGGTGAACAGGGAGTACACCCACACCAGGCAGTGATCCTTGGGCTGTTCACGGAACTGGGGCTGACGGTTAATCGTCCAGCTCATGAGCCAGTTGGAATCCTTCACGGACACAATGCCGCCGGTGACCACACGGCCGCTGAGGGGATCACGCTTGCAGATCTTCTTGATGTAGGGGATGATGCGCTGATCCAGGGTTTCCACGGTGGCGCTCATCCAGTTGGTCTGTTCGGGATCGTGGCAGAACTTGTCGGGATGGCCGAAGGAAGGATCCTGTGCGGCAATCTTCCGCCACATATCCCAGCCGCCGCCCTCTTTCAGCTCGGTGTTGTAGGGAGCGGGAGTGTTCTGGCTGCCGGTGGAGGAGTTTTCCACGCAGCCGCCGTTGGTGATGAACACCAGATCATTTTCCGTCAGGTCAATGCTGTTCCGCTTGCCGTCCTCCAGCACCTCAATGCGCTTGGCCAGCTTGTGCTCCGGATTCGAGCAGTCGAAGATCACGTTGGTGACCTGCACCCCGTAGTGGAACTGGACATTGAAGCCTTCCAGATACTTGATCATGGGCAGGATCATGGACTCGTACTGGTTGTACTTGGTGAAGCGCAGGGCGGTGAAGTCAGGCAGGCCGCCGATGTGGTGGATGTACCGCTGAATGTACAGCTTCATCTCCAGTGCGCTGTGCCAGTTTTCGAA
>CAVGBO010000042.1:11565-17492 GCA_963627465.1 Phocaeicola dorei | reverse complement strand
CTGTCATCCTGCCGGAGGGCCTTACGATGGATGAGACGGTGCTAAAAAAAGCCGGCGAAGAGGGGATTCTCGTGCTGAGCACGCCCCTTACGGCGTACGAAGCCTGCGCAAAGATGGCAGCGGCAGGCATTCCGGGAAAATAACTGGATTGACGACAATGGAAAAT
The DNA here is from genome assembly GCA_963627465.1 of Phocaeicola dorei. Lineage (GTDB taxonomy): Bacteria > Bacillota > Clostridia > Christensenellales > Aristaeellaceae > CAKUFA01. The sequence goes on along the minus strand of CAVGBO010000042.1, from coordinate 17,326 downwards.
ATGCTCAAAAAAGTTTCGTTAGAAAAACTTTGCTGAATTTGCACATAGAAATTTGTGCATTCAGCTATTTTTTTGTTTCGGCACAAAAATGGCCTTATTGGCTATTTCTTTTCCAAATTATCTATGTTAAAATAATGGCAATTATTTTGACAGGCTGACGTTTCCGGGTAGGAAACGACGCAAAGGAGGTAGCTGATCATCATGCCTGACATGAGAGAAAAGTATGTACAGCTGCAGCAGGCTATTGAGCGTCACAAGGGAGAACCGGGCGCACTGATGCCGGTGCTGCAGGAAGCACAGTCCATCTTTGGCTATGTCCCCATGGATGTGCAGGAAATCATTGCCGACGGCTTGGGTACAACGTTGGCGGAAGTGTATGGGGTAGCCACTTTTTATGCCCAGTTTTCACTGGAACCCAAGGGGCAGTATGTGGTGGGTGTCTGCCTGGGCACAGCTTGCTATGTAAAGGGTTCTCAAAAGGTGCTGGATAAGCTGAGCGAGGTACTGCAAATCCCCGTGGGCAAAACCACGCCGGACGGCAGAATTACCTTGAACGCAACCCGTTGCCTGGGTGCCTGCGGTCTTGCGCCGGTCATGATGGTGAATGACGAAGTTTATGGACGCTTAACGCCGGAGCAAGTGCCGGAAATCATGGCGAAGTATCGTTAATCAGGTGATCATCATGCGGGATCTGTCGCAGCATATCCTTGATCTGGCACAAAACAGCATGACTGCCCAGGCCACCTTGGTCATCATTCGTCTTTGCATCGAAGAAGATGGAACGTTAAGCATGACCATTTCGGATAACGGCATGGGCATGCCGGAAAACATGCTTCATCATGCTAGCGACCCTTTCGTTACCACCAAGCGGGGGAAACGAATTGGATTGGGGCTTTCTCTGATGCAGGCCAATGCGGAGCGAGCAGGCGGCAGCATGCAGGTGCAAAGTGCCGTAGGGGCAGGAACAACCTTAATGGTTACCATGAATCGGAACAACATTGATTGCCTGCCCTTGGGGGATCTTGAAGGGACGCTGCTTGCCTTGTCCTTCGCCAATGATTCCACAGAGATTCGTTTTGAAGGAAGCACGGCAAAGGGCACGTGCGTCTATGATACCCGCAAGGTAAAACAAAAATTGCAGGAACAAAATTCTTTTGCTGCAAAGCTGATGACAGCCATGCAGCAGGAAGTACATCGAAGTATCAATCCCATCTTTGGAGGTGGTATGACATGAAAACAGTAGCAGAGTTGGAAGCCTTGCGGCAGGAGGCACTGCCCCATGTAGCCATGCGCCATGAGGTGCATGATGCGCTGCATGTGGTGGTGGGCATGGGTACTTGCGGTATTGCAGCAGGGGCACGGCCGGTGATGCTGAAGTTTCTGGAGGAGTTCAGCAGTCGAAACATGGATCACGTCACCGTGGCCATTTCAGGGTGTGCCGGCATGTGCGAGTATGAGCCCATCGTGGAGGTCAATGACCCCGGCAAAGAGAAAGTGACGTATGTGCATGTAACGCCGGAAATGGTGTCCCGCATTGTGGAGGAGCATATCATCGGCGGACATCCTGTGGAGGCATGGCAGCTGAAGACGGCGAAGGCGTAAAGCAGCGTACAAGGTGAGGAGGAACATCCATGGATTTTTTTCGCGCACATGTGCTGGTCTGCGGCGGTACCGGGTGTACGTCGTCCGGCTCCCAGCAGTTGGTTCAGCGCTTTGAGGAGCAAATCAAGGAGAAAGGACTGGACAAGGAAGTCAAGGTCGTGCATACCGGATGCTTTGGCCTATGCGAAGCCGGTCCTGTAGTGATTGTGTACCCGGAAGGGACTTTCTACAGCCGCGTCAAGGTAGAGGACGTGGATGAGATTGTGGCGGAGCACCTGCTGAAGGGACGCAAGGTGCAGCACCTGGTGTATGTGGATCATGTGACCCACGAATCCAGCGTCAATATGGCACTGGATGAGATTGGTTTCTATCGGCAGCAGAAGCGTGTTGCCCTGCGGAACTGCGGCGTGATTGACCCGGAGAATATTGAGGAATACATTGCCTTTGACGGCTATAAGGCATTGGCCAAGGCACTCACGGAAATGACCCGGGAGCAGGTGATTCAGGAAGTCATCGATTCCGGCCTCCGTGGACGTGGCGGCGGCGGATTCCCTACAGGCAAGAAGTGGCTCTTTGGCTACAACAGCCAGGCAGATCAGAAATACATTGCCTGTAATGCGGATGAGGGCGATCCCGGTGCCTTCATGGATCGTTCACTGTTGGAAGGTGATCCGCATGCCATCATTGAAGCCATGGCCATTGGCGGTTACGCCATTGGTGCCAGCGAGGGATACATTTATGTTCGTGCAGAGTATCCCATTGCGGTGAAGCGGCTGAAGGTGGCCATTGAGCAGGCACATGCTTATGGCTTGCTGGGGAAGAACATCTTCGGTACGGATTTCAGCTTTGATGTGCATATCCGCTTGGGCGCAGGTGCTTTCGTCTGCGGCGAGGAAACGGCACTGATGAACTCCATCGAGGGCAAGCGGGGCGAGCCCAGACCCCGTCCCCCTTTCCCGGCGGTCAAGGGATTGTTCGGCAAGCCTACGGTGCTGAACAATGTGGAAACCTACGCCAACATTCCCCAAATCATCCTCAACGGTGCCAAGTGGTACGCTTCCATCGGCACGGAACGTTCTGCCGGTACTAAGGTGTTTGCCTTAGGCGGAAAGATCAACAACACCGGTCTGGTGGAAATCCCTATGGGCACGCCTCTGCGCACCATTATTTATGACATTGGCGGCGGCATTCCTGGCGGAAAGAAGTTCAAAGCCGTGCAGACCGGCGGTCCCTCCGGCGGATGCATCCCGGCGGAACACTTGGATGTGCCCATCGAGTACGATACCCTGATTGAGATTGGTTCCATGATGGGTTCTGGCGGCATGATCGTCATGGATGAAGACAACTGTATGGTGGATATTGCCCGCTTCTTCCTTGACTTCACCGTGGATGAAAGCTGCGGCAAATGTACACCTTGCCGTATCGGCACACGTAGAATGCTGGAAATTCTGGAGCGCATCGTGAACGGCAAGGGTGAGGAAGGGGACATTGAAAAGCTGGAGACGCTGGCTCAGAACATCAAGGCTACGGCACTTTGCGGCTTGGGTCAGACGGCACCTAACCCTGTTCTTTCCACCCTGCATTATTTCCGGGATGAGTATGAAGCCCATATCAAGGAAAAACGCTGTCCCGCGCATCACTGCCAGGCTTTGCTGAATTATGTGATCAGCGACAAGTGCCGGGGCTGCACCCTGTGCGCTCGGGCATGCCCGGCCGGAGCTATTTCCGGCGAAGTCCGCAAGCAGCACCATATTGATACCAGCAAGTGCCTGAAGTGCGGTGCTTGCATTGAGAAGTGCCGCTTCGGTGCTATCTCCAAGAACTAAGAAGGGAGGAGAATACGCAATGGAACAGCTGATGAAACTGACGATTGACGGCGTAGAGGTAGAAGTCCCTGCGGGGACGACTGTGCTGGAAGCAGCCAAGCAGGCGGGCATTAAAATCCCCACGCTGTGTTACCTGAAGGATATTAACCAAATCGGCGCATGCCGCCTTTGCATGGTGGATACAGGTGCCCGTGCACTGCAGGCCGCCTGTGTGCTGCCTGTCAGCCCCAACATGGTGGTGAAGACCAACACGCCGGCCATTCGTGAAGCTAGAAAAATCAATCTGGAGCTGCTGCTCAGCAATCATGATAAGAGTTGCTTGTCCTGCACTCGCAATCAAAGTTGTGAATTACAACAGCTTTGCCATGATCTGGGGGTCGATGATGAAAATCGCTTTGCCGGCTCCATGAACAAGTATGATATTGACGATCTTTCTCCTTCCATCGTTCGGGACAACAATAAGTGCGTGCTCTGCCGCCGCTGCGTGGCTGCCTGCAACAAAACCCAGGCGGTAGGGGTGATTGGCCCCGTGAATCGTGGATTCGTCACCTCCATCGAGTCACCGTGGAATATGAAGCTGGTGGATATGGCTTGCATCAATTGCGGCCAGTGTATTGCTGCTTGCCCGACGGGTGCTCTGCACGAAAAGGATTCCACGGCCAAGGTGTGGGCACTGCTGGCAGACCCCAAGAAGCATGTGGTGGTGCAGCCTGCCCCTGCGGTCAGAGCTGCCTTGGGTGAGGAATTTGGTCTGCCCATGGGCACCTGTGTAACGGGAAAATTGGCAACGGCACTGCATCGCCTTGGGTTTGACCGGGTGTTTGATACGGACTTCGGCGCAGACCTGACCATTATGGAAGAGGCGACGGAGCTGCTTCATCGGCTGAAAAACGGTGGCGTGCTGCCCATGATTACCTCCTGCTCTCCTGGCTGGATTAAGTTTTGCGAGCATTATTACAGTGACTTCATCCCCAACCTGTCCACCTGCAAGTCTCCTCATGAGATGGAAGGTGCCATGATTAAGTCCTACTACGCACAGCAGGCAGGGATTGACCCGAAGCAAATTGCTGTGGTATCGGTGATGCCCTGCACCGCAAAGAAGTACGAAGCCCTTCGTCCGGAGCTTGGGCACGATGGTATGCAGGATGTGGATGAGGTTATCACCACCCGGGAGCTTGCACGGATGATCAAGGAGGCAGGCATTGACTTTGCCAACCTGCCGGACGGAACGTTCGATTCGCTGCTGGGGGAGAGCACCGGCGCTGCGGTAATCTTCGGTGCTACCGGCGGTGTGATGGAAGCGGCACTCCGCACTGCCTACGAGACGGTAACAGGGGAAACACTGGAGCAGGTGGAGTTCAATCAGGTTCGTGGCATTGAGGGCATCAAGGAGGCATCCATTCAGCTTGGAGACACCATGCTGAATGTGGCGGTCGTCAATGGCACGGCGAATGCGGCCAAACTGCTGGACAGCATTCGTGCCGGCAAGAAGTCGTATCACTTTATCGAAATCATGGGATGCCCCGGCGGATGCGTTACCGGCGGCGGCCAGCCCATTGTGTCGGCGCAAAAGCGCATGGATTGTGATCCTCGTGTGCTCCGTGCTGCTGCCCTCTACAAGGAGGATGCAGATAAGCCCATCAGGAAGAGTCACGAGAACCCTGAAATCAAGAAGATTTATGCGGACTTCCTGGGTGAACCCAATAGCCACAAGGCACACGAGCTGCTGCATACCACGTATACGGTGCGGCCGAAGTATAGCCGGTAAATTGAAAAAGTAAACATGGTTACCCTTGGAAAAACAATAACCCCACCGATGGAAAAGCGGAAATGTTGTTCTGTCGGTGGGGTACTTGTGTGGAAAAATAGAAACAATGCTGGAAAGATATAACTGCTGCACTTTCTTTGGCAAATGACCTGAAAAAAGCTAAAAAAGTGCTTGACAAAAGGGCATCTAGATGCTATAATAATAAACGTTCGCTGATGAAACAGACGAACACAAGATATCTGGGTGTAGCGCAGCTTGGTAGCGTGCTTGAATGGGGTTCAAGAGGCCGAGAGTTCGAATCTCTCCACCCAGACATTGAAAAGACCTTGCATCGTAATAGACGCAAGGTCTTTTTGCGTCCAAATACCCCGAATTTTACCCCAAACAGAACAAAACCGATTTTTCATCCTTGCCTGCATCCTTTATGCAGGTGAGGATGAAGAAACAACGAAATGATCAAGCTCTTTGCCCTCTTTACAGAAAGTCAGGGAATAGGAATGAGCCGAAAACTGTTGCGCATGAAAAGTTCTTTGTTGTGGCGAGGATGATTAGGAAAGAAGATGGC
>CAVGBO010000042.1:0-11555 GCA_963627465.1 Phocaeicola dorei | reverse complement strand
CTTGGCGATCTGCATCATATAGTCCATACGATAGATAAAGCGATGATAAAAATCAAGCATGCAGCTTACCTCCGCATCGTGATTTGCATATGTGTCATGAGGTACTCTTTTCTGAAGGCATACGGTAAATTCATTTTCTTTACCTGAACGCAGCGCATCTATCGTGTCATTGATATCTTTCAGCATGGATACTATAGAAGCGAAGGTATAGTAATTGTCACTATACCAATCAAAACCTTCTTCAGCGTAGTTTCTTTTGTTTGCTTCTAAGTCTTTTGCATAGTGCTTGCAAAGAAAAGGGGAGAGATAGTTCCAAACATCATCTTCATCAATTCCGATGGCAATGCAGCGTATTTTTGCAATATCATCTTTTGGATATTGTCCATCCAAACTGCCAATCAATCTGGCTGGCATGATATGAAAACCACCGCATAGGTAGACGTTATCAAAGATGCGAAGTTCTTGCTTGAAAATGTCTTTGCCTATGTGTATGTAACTAAGTCGCTTAATTTGCGCAGCAAGGTGTTGCTTGTCGCATTCTGTAGCAATAGAATCGTCCAATATTTTTCTTAACATTAGATACGATGAATAGCGGACAGGTGATTCTCTCAAAAAATCCAAAGCCAGCTTCATAATTGTATAGTCTGCCATTAGGTCTGGATAATCTGCTTCAAGTATCGCACTTATATCAGAAACATCTTGAAATGCATGACATAGCCTTATGAAATCGGCTTTTTTCTGTGGCATAACACCATGCATCGCTTCGATAAGCACTTCTTTGCTTACAGCAGGATAATGATCGATGGTAATTTGGACGTTGCCAGCACGTTCATATTTATACCAATATTTCTTTTGGCAGTCATATACATAGTAAATGTAGCCGCTTTCACTTGTGATGAGGATTTTATTCTCTTGTGGGAGTAACACTGCTTTATAATGATCAAATAATTCCATTGCTTTCGCCCCTCTTCGCTTGGCTTGATGGAGAAATAAACGACTTTTTGGAAAGACAGGGTTGATTCCTGATAAGATACGCTCCCTTCATGTTCAGCTTCCACTGCTGTTCATAAAGGGAGCATATCAATTCATTGATGCTGAGCATCATATGCTTTTATTCGTCGGTCTCTTCTTCTGCTGTCAGCACTTCTTCCAGCCGCTGCAAAAGCTCTTCACGCCCTGTGCGGTCTTCGCTGGAAAAGCAGATAATTTCCCATGGCTGCACAAGGAGAGCTCGGCAGATGGGCGCAAGCTGCTTTTGCCGTGCACCGCGGCTGATTTTATCCGACTTGGTGGCAATCACCGTGAAAGGAATATCCATCTGCCGCAGAAAGGTGTTCATGGTTTTGTCATCTTCCGTGGGCTCATGGCGGATATCCACCAGGCAGAACACATGCTGCAATTCCTCGGCCTTCATGAAGTAGTCCTGCATCATCTGTCCCCAACGTGCCTTCTCCTGCTTATCCACCCGGGCAAAGCCATAGCCGGGCAAGTCAATCAGGTGAAAGCCTTCTTCGCCGTTCAGCTGAAACACATTGATCAGCCTTGTTTTGCCGGGGGTGGAGCTGGTGCGTGCCAGCTTGTTGCGGCGGCACAGGCAGTTGATCAGGCTGCTTTTGCCCACGTTGCTCTTGCCAACCACGGCGATTTGCTTCAGCCCTCGGCCTGCGAAATCGCCGTAGCTGGCCATGGAAGTAATGAATTCCGCTGTCTTAATCTCCACACTTGTTCTCCTCTGTCGGCATGTGCGTCAAGGCAGTTTCCAGCACCGTCTGAATGTCATCGGTGGCTACAATGCGGAACTGGCTGAGCACATAGGGCGGAATGTCTTCCAAATCCTTGGTGTTCTCCTTGGGAATGACCAAGGTACGGATGCCAGCCCGATAGGCAGCAAGGCTCTTCTCTTTCAGGCCGCCGATGGGGAGGACACGACCCCGCAGGGTGATCTCGCCGGTCATGGCCACGTCCTGACGCACGGGAATGGCTGTCAGTGCGCTGACCAAGGCGGTCGTCATGGTAACGCCTGCGGAGGGGCCGTCCTTGGGCACAGCGCCTTCCGGCACATGAATATGAATATCCTTGTCCTTGTAGAAGTCATCCTTCAGCCCAAGCACCTGGCTGTGGGAGCGAACCCACGTAAAGGCAGCCTCGGCGGATTCCTTCATCACGTCGCCTAACTGACCTGTCAACTGCAGGGTGCCCTTGCCCGGCATGATAGCGCATTCTACTTCCAGCATTTCGCCACCTACGGTGGTGTAGGCAAGCCCATTCACTACGCCGACACGGGGTTCCTTCTCTGGCTGTTCACGGATGAAACGCACTGCGCCTAAATAGTCCTTCAGCACGGCACTGGTGACGCTGACTTCCTCCACGCCAGTATCCAGCATGGTGACAGCGGCTTTCCGCACCACCTTGGCCAGCGTGCGCTCCAAGGTACGGACGCCTGCTTCTCGGGTGTAGCCTTCAATCAGCTCGCGAAGTACCTTATCGCTCATGCGGACGGTCTTCGGCTTCAAGCCGTGTGCCGTGATCTGCTTGGGCAGCAGGTGATGCTTGGCAATTTGCAGCTTTTCTTCCTCCGTGTAGGAAGGCACCTCAATGATCTCCATCCGATCCAGCAGGGGAGCGGGGATGGTATCTACCGAGTTGGCGGTGGTGATGAACATGACCTTGCTCAGGTCGAAGGGCAGCTCCATGTAATGATCCCGGAAAGCATCGTTCTGCTCGGCATCCAGTACTTCCAGCATGGCGCTGGCAGGATCTCCACGCATGTCGCTGCTCATCTTGTCAATTTCATCAAAGAGGAACACGGGATTCATGGTGCCTGCCTGCTTCATGCCGGAGATGATGCGGCCGGGAATGGCACCGATGTAGGTGCGGCGATGACCACGAATTTCCGCCTCATCCCGTACGCCACCCAGAGACATCTGCACAAACTTCCGCCCCACAGCCTTTGCAATGGCACGGACGATAGAGGTTTTGCCCACACCGGGAGGACCCACAAAGCAGAGGATCGGTCCCTTCATATCCTGCTTCATTTTCAGCACGGCAAGATATTCGATGATCCGCTCCTTGACCTTTTCCAACCCATAGTGATCCTCTGCCAGCACCTTCCGTGCCCGCTTCAGATCCAGATTATCCGTGGTAGTTTTGCCCCAGGGCAGGTCAAGAATCCACTCGATGTACGTACGGCTTACGCCGATTTCGGGCGTACCGGGCGCCATACGGCTCAGCCGTTCAATCTCCTTGGCGCACTTTTGCTTGGCCTCCTCATTGAGAGGCGTATTCTCCATGCGGGTTTTCAGTTCATCCACATCCGTGGACTCGGTGTCGCCAAGCTCGGTCTGAATGGCCTTGATCTGTTCCCGCAGGTAGTAATCCTTCTGGTTTTTCTCGATTTGCTTTTTAATGCGAGCCTGTACCTGCTTTTCTACGCCCACAAGCTCTGTTTCCCGTGCCAAAATGCCGCACAGCTCCTGAAGGCGAGCCTTCAAGTCCAGTGCTTCCAGCACCTTCATGCGGTCGTCCATGCGCACCAGCACATTGGAAGCAATCACGTCCGCCAAGCATTCCGGTGCTTCCAGCTCACGGATGGAATTGACGGTTTCCTGGGCGACCCGCTGGCTTGCGGTGGCGAATTCCTCGAAGTAGTCCAATGTGGTGCGCACCAGAGCGTTCATTTCCACATCGTCTTCCGAAACGTGTTCATCCGGGTAGACGGCAATATCCGCTGCCATGTAAGGCTCAGCCTGCTCGGCAGACTGCACCGTGCCCCGGCAATCGCCTTCTACCAATACACGAAGGGCATTACCCGGCAGGCTCATGACCTGCTTCACGGTGGCAACGGTTCCGACGGGGGAGAGATCATCCCAATCCGGGTCTTCCACGTCTGCATCCCGCTGGGTCACTAGAAAAATTTTCTGATCCTCGGCCATGGCCTTTTCTAGTGCAGCCACAGACTTGGGACGGCCAACATCAAAGTGCAGCACCGTGTGAGGGAAAATCATGACCCCTCGCATGGCCAGCACCGGCAGTACATTGCTTTTCTTTTTCTTTGCTCTCGGCATATTATCCTCCAATAGCACCTGCCTACACGCTGCGCAGGCACCAATACCGGTGAAATGGATTATCCCGGCAAGTTTACAGTATAACGGAAACGTTCAGCTTTGGCAAGGGTTTGAACGCAAAAGGAGGTACGGCTTTCTACGTGCCGTACCTCACTGATACAATCTGATTAAGATACTGTTTCCTTGGCAGACTGTCCGTGAATCAACTCAGGCTTTCCGCCGTTGACGGTGCTTTCGTCAATGCGGCATTCCGTTACCGTTTTATCGCCGGGCAGTTCAAACATGGTGTCCAGCATAATGTCCTCGATAATGGCGCGAAGACCGCGTGCGCCGCACTTCCGCTCAATGGCCTGCTTAGCCATGGCACGGAGGGCATCCGGCGTGAAGGTCAGCTTCACACCATCCATATCGAGCAGTGCCTGATACTGCTTGCACAGGGCGTTCTTAGGCGTTGTGAGAATCTCCACCAAGGCGTCCTCGTTCAGCTGATCCAGCGTGACCACAATAGGCAGACGACCCACAAATTCAGGAATCAGGCCGTACTTGGTCAGATCCTCCGGACGAAGATCCTTCAGTGCTTTGCTGACATCTGTGTCATGCTTGGTTTGCAGCTCGGCACCAAAGCCCAGCAGCTTCTTGCCCACACGGCTTTCAATGATGGGGGCAATGCCGTCAAAGGCACCGCCGCAGATGAAGAGAATGTTGGTGGTGTCGATTTGCAGCATCTCCTGATGGGGATGCTTCCGCCCGCCCTGAGGAGGCACAGAGGCAAGGGTTCCTTCCAGAATCTTCAGCAGAGCCTGCTGCACGCCTTCCCCGCTGACATCCCGGGTGATGGACGGATTCTCGCTCTTCCGGGCGATCTTATCAATCTCGTCAATGTAGATGATACCACGCTGCGCTGCCTGAATATCGTAATCCGCTGCCTGAATCAGGCGAAGCAGGATGTTCTCCACGTCCTCGCCAACGTAACCAGCCTCGGTCAGGCTGGTGGCATCTGCAATAGCGAAGGGAACCTGCAGCACCTTGGCCAGGGTTTGCGCCAGGAAGGTTTTGCCGCAGCCCGTAGGGCCTACCATCAGGATGTTGGACTTCTGCAGCTCCACGTCATCCTTCTTGGTTTTCCGGTCGATGCGCTTGTAGTGGTTATACACAGCCACACACAGGGCTCGCTTGGCTCGATCCTGACCCACCACATAATCGTCCAGCACTGCCTTCATTTCAGCAGGGGTCGGCAGGTTTTCCAGCTTGGGGGCTTCATCTTCCATCAGATCCTCATCGCCAAGAATCTCTTCGCAAAGCTCAATGCATTCATTGCAGATGAACACATTGGGGCCGGCGACCAGCCGCTTGACCTGATCCTGGGTCTTGCCGCAGAAGGAGCACCGATGGAGTTTGCCGCTGCGGGGCGGCATTTCATCCTTAGGCATGATTACCTCACTTACTTCCCTGCTTTTCGCGGGGCTGATAGATTTCGTCGATGATGTGATAGTCAAGGGCTTCCTGAGCGGACATGAAGTAGTCCCGCTCGCAGTCCTGCTTAACCTTGTCCAGGGGCTGACCGGTCATATCGGCCATCATGCCGATCATCTTGGTCTTGGTGCGCATGAGCCATTCTGCACGAATGGCCACATCCGTTGCTTGCCCCTGTGCGCCGCCCAAGGGCTGGTGAATCATGACTTCTGCATTGGGGAGAGCAAGACGCTTGCCCTTTTCGCCTGCCATCAGCAGGAAGGCACCCATGGAAGCTGCCATGCCAATGCACACCGTGCGCACCTGGGGCTTAATATACTGCATGGTGTCATAAATGGCCATGCCGGCAGTTACGGAGCCACCGGGGCTGTTAATGTACAGGCTGATGTCTGCGTCAGGGTCTTCCATTTCCAGGAAGAGCAGCTGCGCCACAACCAGATTGGCCACATTATCGTCAATTTCGCCGCCCAGGAATACAATGCGATCCTTCAGCAGCCTGGAATAAATATCGTAGGAACGTTCTCCACGGCTGGTCTGTTCCACAACCATAGGTACTAACGTCATAAGCTGAACCCCCTTTTCTGATTCATCGTTGAATATACAGATGCGAGAGACGCTTGCCAGCCTTGCCGCTGAAAACGTCTCTCGCCTGCTGCGGCCACCCTGCATCTGCCGGCGGTCGATATGATTTTGCCGATGCCGTCTGAATTACTCAGCGTCTTCGGTCTTTTCTTCCTTTGCTTCCTCAGGCTTCTTTTCCTCTACGGTGCAGTCAGCCTTCATCATGTCAACAACCTTCTGAATGGCAGCGGTGTCGGAGATGTACTTGCGCTGCTCGTCCGTCAGGGACTTCTTGAATTCCTCAACGTCCTTGCCGAGGCGTTCAGCCTGCTCAGCGGTCTGCTTCTCCACATCTTCCTCGGTGGGCTCAATGCCTTCTGCCTTGCGGATGGCTTCCAGCACCAGTTCCACAGCCACGCGATGCTCTGCTTCACCGTGGTATGCGCCACGGATCTGATCCATGGTCTGGCCGGTGTACTTCAGATAGTCTTCCATCCGCAGTCCCTGATAGGCCATGCGCATCTGCATCTCACGCATCATGTAGTCCAGCTGCTCGTGAATCATGGCGTGGGGGATATCCATCGTGGCATTCTCCACAGCCTTTTCCACCAAGGCGTTCTCCACAGCAATATCGTTGTTCTTGGCAGCCTTCTCTTCCAGCTCCTTCACGATGCTGGCCTTGTACTCGTCGAAGGTGTTGAAATCGCTGACGTCAGCGGCGAAATCGTCATCCAGCTCAGGCATTTCCACCTTGGAGATGCTGTTCACCTTCACGTGGAACACAGCGTCCTTGCCGGCCAGATCCTCAGCGTGATACTCCTCGGGGAACTTCACGTTCAGATCCTTCTCTTCGCCAATGCTCATGCCCACCATCTGCTCTTCGAAGCCGGGGATGAACTGATGGGAACCAATCACCAGCGTCTGCTGGGTTGCCGTGCCGCCCTGGAAAGCTACACCGTCTACCGTGCCGGCATAGTCCAGGTTTACCGTGTCGCCATCTGCTACGGGACGATCTTCCACATCGATGGTGCGGGCAGCCTTCTGACGATCTGCATCAATGCGGGCATCGATGTCAGCGTCGGTTACAGTCTGCTTTTCCACTTCCACGGTCAGACCCTTGTAATCGCCCAAGGTTACGTCAGGGCGAACAAACACTTCGCAGGTGAACTTCAGATCCTTGCCTTCGCCGATCTCATCCACGCTCTTCAGCTCAGGACGATCAACGACTTCCAGCTTTTCTGCGTCAACAGCCTCGCCGTATACGTCGGGGAAGATTGCTTCCAGCGCATCATCATAGAATACGCTCTCGCCATACATGGTCTCGATGACCTTCCGGGGAGCCTTGCCCTTGCGGAAGCCGGGCACCATGATCTTGCCGCGATTTTTCAAATATGCACTCTGCAGTGCCTTGTCGAACTGTTCAGCCGGCACAACAAAGGTCAGCTTGGCCTTGTTGCCGGAAATTTTCTCATAGGTATAGCTCATTCAAACCCCTCCTGTGTTTCTCCTGGGGCAGTTCTTGCCCACATTAAGGGTGTCCTCTGCCCAGGGCAGAACACACTACCCTGTAGTCTATCATACTTTTTTGACATATGCAATATAGGAAAAAGAAAAAATCCCGGCAACCCCGCCGGGAATCAAAGACGGAACAGAACCTTCCGGAGTGTTTTCTGACCTGCAAACTTTTCAGGCGTAAACTGCCCCGCCATTCTGTGCACGGTTTGACGGAGCAAGTCCACCCACGTCCTCTGCCCTACGGCAGAGGCTCCGTAGAGCACCTGTACGCAGGTGTTCTGGGGAGCCCCTGTCTCTGTCTTATGTGACCGCATAAGACAGAGAGGCAGCCTCCTATCCTGAGGAAAGGAGGTGATTGGCGTGATTTGGATCCGGATCACGCGAACCGGCCTGCTCATCTCGATGAACGGCTTGAGCGATGTCCCGTACGGCATCGTGAAATCCGCTCTCTTTGATGAGCTTGAGTCGGAAAGCCGTCCGTCAGTTCGAGTCTCTCGGATGGACGGCATCAGCTGGCAAGAAGCCTTGCTCGTCCTCGAACGACACCGCAAGCTGCTTGCCGTGCTGGTCTTAGCCGGACACGATACCCAGCGTGACGACTAAGATAGTTCCATTGTAGCACACCCATGCCGCAAAAGCAAGGGTGTGCTACGTCCTGTCGGGCGGTACAAGTCCGTTCCCTGATGATGGCATGAGCCGAAACAGAAACCTCTTGCTGGTGGAAGTAGAACCAGCCCTTGCCTCTGTTGCCCATGCAGCCAGCATGGGTGGCGAAGTCATCTCCAGGAAGGAGGTGATTGCCAATGGTGTTCAACCTGTTGGTTGGGCATCGGCACGTGTTTGCGCTTCATCGTAACAGCGAGGCGCTCATCGCGCTGGACGAGCTAAAGCGTGAGCTTTATGCCTGCCTTGCGGATCGAGCCGCTGTAACGTTGACCATTCACGTAACCGAGCCCATTGACCTGTTGGACGTGCGTGCCGTTTTCTCCAAGCTGTACGTCGTCCTTGCGTTCGGTCTTATCGCGGCAGACTGGCGCATAGAGGTTGATCATTGGTAGTCCGCGGTTATTGTACCACACGATTGTCGTGATGACAAGCGTGCGGTACATCTTCTTCTTCGTTCCCGTCACCCCATAACCCGCACGACCGACAGCGTCACGTGACACTGAAAGGACACAAATACACCAATTTGCATATTGCACCTTAAACACAGCACCTTATATTACTTATATTATATGAAGCTTTGCTCGCAAGTTTCCTACTTTTTCTCTTGCATCCCTGGGAAAACGGTAGTATAATCACAATCCATGGAAGGAGCCTTACAAATCTTGTCTTGTTCCTCCGAGGGGATCAAGGCATGGTATTTGTTTGCCTTTACTGCTGGATGGTGGATGATGATGGTCACTGCGTGGGAATAAGAACCTACATGGTGGCTGCGAGATACTCCTTTGTGGAATGAAATCACTGTTCAGGCACATTTTTGACCATCATAGTGGGAAGAAACGTCAGAGTGGTGGGAAAATGTGTGATAGCCGCCTTGCTTGCAACGTTTTTTGAGGCAGAAGACGGCATAGCTTAAGAATGAATCGGAATCCCTGATGGGAACGTTGAGGAGGATTTTTATGAAACTGGTGAAGTGCCCCCGGTGTGAACTGAATTACATCACGGAAAATGAAAAGTATTGCAAGGTCTGCCTGCGGGAAATGAAGGGCGAAACCCCCAAGGAAGAAGTAGAGCTGTGCAGCATTTGTAATGAAGCACCGGCGCTGCCTGGTCGGGATGTGTGCCTGTTCTGCCTGCGTGAAATGGGCGGGGATGACGGTCACGAGCAGGAGGAAGGCGGCGAGCAGGGCGACAGCTCTTCCATGTCCTCCATGGATGCGGTGAATAGCATGGATGAAATCATGCCCGAAATCGAGGATGACATTCCTTCTCAGGAGTACGGGGAAATTGAAAACGAACTGAGCCTGGAGAGCGTCCGTGAGGATGAGGAAAACCAGGAAGATGACGATGAGAACGAGGACGACCAGTAAGGCTTAAGGATTGAACGCCTTTTGGAAAGGAAGCATGCATGCGGCTGTTTGCCATTGGTGATTTGCATTTACCCGGCGGCGAAGAGAAACCCATGGACGTCTTTGGCACCCAGTGGGAGCATCACTTCGAACGGATCAGCGAGGATTGGCGGAGCAGAGTAGGCGAGGAAGACACGGTATTGATCCCCGGAGATATATCCTGGGCCATGCAGCTTCGAGCCGCTGTTCCTGATCTGGAGATGATCGGTCAGCT
Source organism: Phocaeicola dorei (assembly GCA_963627465.1). Taxonomy (GTDB): domain Bacteria; phylum Bacillota; class Clostridia; order Christensenellales; family Aristaeellaceae; genus CAKUFA01. The sequence continues at coordinate 1,656 of CAVGBO010000042.1, read as the reverse complement.
CCCTGGGAAGAAAGTGCTGCTGAAGGGCAATCACGATTATTGGTGGAACGCAATCAGTCAGGTGCGTGCTCATTTGCCGGAAGGCATGTATGCGATTCAACATGATGCCATCGAGACGGAACAAGCTGTGATCTGCGGCACCCGGGGCTGGCTTTTGCCGGTAGGGGAGACGGCCTTGTCGGAAGAGGATGAAAAGATTTTTCATCGGGAGCTGATGCGGCTGAGGATGTCTATGGAAGCGGCTGTTGCCATGCATACGGGAAAGCCGCTGGTGGTGATGACCCACTTTCCGCCACTGCTGGATACAGAGCGTGACACACCGGTGACAGAACTGTTTGCTGAGTTTCCTGTGCATACAGTGGTGTATGGCCATCTGCACGGGGCGGGCATCCATGCCGGTTTCAATGGGGATTGGAAAGACATCCATTATCGACTGGTTTCCTGTGATGCCTTGAACTTTCAACTGGCAGAGATCCAGCTGGCAGGGGAAGAAAAATAATTTTGTTACGTTTTGCAGACGAGAATTGTTTCCACATAGAAAAATGCATGGAAAGCGTGTTCGCACAAGAGATGCGGGCACGCTTCTTTTTTGTTACAGTTCAAGAAAAACAGGATAAAAGAACAATAATAAATATAACAAAAATATTTCAAAAAGATTACATTTCATTAAAAGACATTGCTGAAAAATCAGCCGGAAAACCTTTTCGCCCCCTTGCCAAGGATGAAAATGTGGGATAAAATGGGGGAGTAAGGAGCAAACGTGGAGAAATTGTGGCGGAAAAGGGAGGCGAGGGCGGTGGACGAGCAGCAGGAAAAGAAGACATCGCTCCCGTGCGATCCGCAGACAGAAGAAGAACTGGCATTGCTGGAAAAATATGACCATATTTTTATCGGCTCCTTTTCTCATACGCTGGATAGTAAGGGACGTATGATCGTTCCACTTTCTTTCCGGGAAGGGCTTGGCAAGGTTTTCTGCATTGGCCCCAGCTTCAATTTCGAAGGTATCTGCCTGTATCCTCGGCTGGTGTGGGCGAAGATGCGTGACGGATACGCTAAGATTAGCCAGTTTGACAGTGGCCTGAAGCGCTACCTGGAACAGTTTGACGCCATGAGTTACCGGGATCAGGAGTGCGACAGTCAGGGACGCATTCTGCTGCCGGCAAAAATCCGCAAGCGAATTCTCGGCGATGAAACCGAAGTGGAGATTGCAGGTAATAACGACCATGTTCGTATCGTGGCGAAACCTGCCAGCGAGGAACAGTTCGAGGCCTTCAAGAATGACCTGCCTGGCTTGCTGGATCGTATCGATCTCCTGATGCAGAATATGGAGCACGCCTCCCCAAACACGAAAGGATGATGAAGCATGACTTCCGTTGGCAACATTGCTTATCGCTCGGGTTCCCGTGCGAAGCTGTCGAAGCGGGGAAGCTATGCAACCATCCGCAGGGGAGGAGCTTCCGCAAGCCGCATTAACGTTAGCGTGGATCGAGCAGATGATGCAACGGACTGGTACGGCCGGGGGGCACCGGGGGTGCTGGGCATCGGCTTTTCCGGCACGTTGAATCAGCCGATTACGGATCCGGCGGCAACCACGCCTCATCCAGCAGTAGGCAAGAAGGGCGTCCGCAAGGATGTGGGCATCTTCCTCATTGCTGT
>CAVGBO010000041.1:13216-14276 GCA_963627465.1 Phocaeicola dorei | reverse complement strand
TTCGACTTTACGCCATGCTTAATTTGTATCCCAAGCGATAAATGGTCTCAATGCTGTTGATACCGATCTTTCTCCGCAGACGCTGAACGTGAACATCTACTGTTCTTGTTTCGCCCATACACAGGTAGCCCCATGCAGTCTTCAGCAGCTGTTCCCGGGTCAGTGCTGCATTAGGCGACTGCATCAGTGCCTGCAAAAGTGCAAACTCCTGAGCAGTCAACTCCAGCGTTTTCCCGCCGAGGGTTGCCTTATGTTCCTCCACGTCCATGGCCAAGGCACCCACGGTCAGCTTCTTCTCCGATGTGCGGAAAAGCTCCGCTACGCACTCCGCCAGCTTCTTGTTATCAAAAGCCACAGGCATTACAGCGCATTCGCCCCGGTAGAGGCTCTTCAAATGATCGGCACTGGCAATGTTCCGGGTAATGAACAGCACAGGCCATTCTTTCTTCTGCAGTTCGGTCAGCAGGGTATAGCTGTCCGTCCAGTTCACCTTGGTGCTGATGACCGTCAGCATCTTCTCCTCGGCAGTCCGCATCATGGCAAGAGCGTCTGCGGCAGTTTCCACCACATAGCACTGATGCCCTGCACGGATCAGGGTCTTGCACATCTTGTCGCAAAGCCGACCTTCCGACTCTAGGATCACAATCTTAGCCATGCTCTCACCTCATCTATCTAACGGTTCATCGGTGCATTTTCTTCCCGAAAAGAAGTTTCCGAGGAAAACTTCCTTTCCGGTTTCATAAGATAAGACGAGGCAAAGACCAATTTTGTTTCAATCTGCGGTTAATCTTTTTGTACGAGCAGCATCATCCGTTCTTTAATGCTCCTCCTGCACGGTCAAGCTTTCCGTGTTCTCATTCAGGAAGCGTTGCAGTTCCTTCAACCGGTTGATGCGCCCCTGCACCCGGTGCCCCGTCAGTGCATGGGAACGATAGTGGTCAAACATAGCACGGACGCCCATGGTCACCGGCAGCGCTGCCCAGAAGCCTGCCGCCGCCGCAACTGCGCCGCCTACGCCCATGGCTACGCCGCTTTTTACCATGCGATAAGCCCCGTCCTT
>CAVGBO010000041.1:0-12994 GCA_963627465.1 Phocaeicola dorei | reverse complement strand
CATTTCCTCATATGTCTTCATGGACGTTTCACCTCACTTAAACAGGTTCAGGATGGTGACCAGCACCCAAGCACCGGCAATAATGGACGCCAAAATGGTGAGCTGTCCCACCAGGTTTAGCTGCTTCTTTGCAGGTTCTTTCTCTTTCGGCGGCTTTGCGTTCATCTTTGCTTCCATGGCAGTAAGCCGGCGGCTGATGTCATCCAGCCGGCGATCCATGTCCCGCTGGGCTTCCAGCAGGGCAGTTTCCTGCGCTTCCTGCTCGCTTTGCAGCCGCTGCGCCGTTTGATCCTGCTCGGTGCGGAGGGTTTCCACCTCCTTGCGCAGGCGTCCCTGATCATCGCACAGTCCTTCCGCTACCAAGGTCATTTCTGCGGTGAACTGCTCAATCAGCTGCTCCGTGCTGTCGCCCTTCACCACCTTAACCGCCTGATTCCATAATTGGCGGGGGCGACTCGGGGTCTTCTGCTCATCTGACACGTGAACATCCCTCCTTGCAGGTATTATATCACAAAGTTCGTGTATCGACAAAGTGGCAAAGCCACTTTGTCGAGTTTTGCACTCACTCATTGGTCAAACGGCTTCGCCGTTCTCCCGGCCATTCGTTCGTGTAAGGAAACGATTTCTCACGAAATCGTGCAAAAATCGCCGCGCATGTCACCGATTTCCGATTAGCAGTCGGAAGGCCTGAAAGCCTTCCGACGCTAGTTTGTTGATAGCCTATAGTTTTTCAGCCTATAAATCGATGCTTGACATGTCATATACATTTCACTATAATTAGACCGTTCACTTTTGAACTATCTATGAATAAAGGAGTTTCTGCCATGGTGGTTACCGCAAGCGAAATCGGTGCCTTTCTGCGGCGATTTTCCGATGCTTACGCTGCATGGATGCAGCCGCTGAATCAGCAGCATCAATTGCCGCCCAACGGTCTGGATATTCTGCTTTTTCTGGCCAACAATCCCGGCAAGGATACGGCACGGGACATTTGCCGCTGCCGTCAATTGAAACCCGGGCTTGTGTCCATTACCGTGGAGAAGCTGGTGCAAGCCGGATATTTGCAGCGGCAAAGTGTCCCCGGGGATCGGCGGAAAGATCGGCTCGTCTGCACGCCGGCAGCGTCATCCATCATTGAAGAAGGGCGCAGGCAGCAGGAAGCCTTCGGGCACAAGCTAAATGAAGGCTTAACCAAGGAGGATGCGGACTGCATCCTGCGCTGCCTTGCCATTGTGGATCAAAACCTGAAACAGATCGGAAATAAGGAGGAGTCTTCTCATGCAAAGCAATCAACGTTCTGAACTGGGCACAGCCCCGGTAGGCAAGCTGCTGTTCAAGCTGGCTATTCCCACCGTTATTGCACAGCTGGTGAACATGCTCTACAACATTGTTGACCGCATTTATATCGGTCACATGCCGGGTGACGGCAGCATGGCATTGACCGGCGTAGGCGTATGCATGCCGCTGATTATGATTGTCAGTGCCTTTGCCGCGTTAATCGTCTCCGGCGGTGCGCCCAGAGCCTCCATTTACATGGGCAAGAGGGATATGGACTCCGCCGAGAAGACCTTGGGCAGCTGCTTCAGCACCCAAGTATTGCTGTCGCTGATCCTTACCGCAGTGCTGCTCCTATGGAACCGTGATATGCTGCTTGCCTTTGGTGCCAGTGAAAACACCATCCAATACGCCGTGGATTACATGAACATCTATGCCATCGGCACCATCTTTGTGCAGCTGACCTTGGGCATGAACGCCTTCATTACAGCGCAGGGCTTCGCCAAAACCGGCATGATGACCGTGCTGATCGGTGCCGTGATCAACATTGTGCTGGATCCCCTGTTCATCTATGCCTTCGGCATGGGTGTCAAGGGTGCGGCACTGGCCACGGTGATTTCTCAGGCAGTTTCCTGCGTGTGGGTGGTTTCCTTCCTCAGCGGCAAGAAGACATCGCTTCGCCTGAAGAAGGAGAATCTTCCCATTGTACCCAAGCTGATTCTTCCCTGCCTGGCTTTGGGCTTGTCTGCCTTCATTATGCAGGGCAGCGAGAGCATTATTTCCGTCTGCTTCAATGCCTCCCTGCTGCGTTACGGCGGCGATATGGCCGTCGGTGCCATGACCATCCTCACCAGCGTGATGCAGTTTGCTATGCTGCCCATGCAGGGCATTGCCCAAGGTGCACAGCCCATTTCCAGCTACAACTACGGTGCACGGAACGCCTCCCGTGTGAAGGAAACCTTCAAGCTGCTGCTCATCTCCTGCACGGTGTATTCCACCGTGTTATGGGGATGCATCCAGTTGATGCCCCAGGTGTTTGCAGGCATTTTCACGACGGATTCAGCACTGGTGAATTTCACTGCCAACGCCATGCACGTTTATTTTGCCGTGCTGCTGCTCTTCGGTATTCAGATTGCCTGCCAGATGACCTTTGTATCCATCGGCAATGCAGTGTGTTCCATCATTGTGGCGGTGATGCGGAAATTTGTGCTGCTGCTGCCCCTGATCTACATCCTACCCAACTTTGTTGCCGACAAGACCACCGCCGTTTATCTGGCAGAGCCGGTTGCCGATGTTTTCGCCATTACCTTTACGATTGTCTTGTTTACCATTCAGTTCAGGAAAGCTATGAAAAAGTTGGAGGCGTAAGCAATCCAGCTTGCCAAAAAAGAGCAGAGACCGTGAAGCGATTTGTCTTCACAGTCTCTGCTTGTTTTTATTTCTCTTTTTGTTCCGCTTCCAGCTGTTTTACTTTTACCGTCAGCTTCTTCATAACCTTCACAGCTTCCTTCAGCATATCCCGCACCGGCAGGGCAGGATCCCTGAGGAGAATGGCCGGAGGAACGCCGTTGCTGGCCACCAGCCGCTTATCCGTTTCCTGCATGGCCTGAAGCAGAATGGCAGGTTCTGGAATATAGCGATTATCCACCCGCATGACCAGTTCTCCCTTGCGCCACGTGACACTCATGACACCAAGGGAATTGGCCATGGCACGCAGCTGGGAGATGTCCAGCAAAGCATCTACCGTCACGGGTGCTTCGCCAAAGCGATCCAGCAGCTCCTCTTCAATGTCCTCCCGATCCTCCTGGGTTTGGATGGCGGCAATGCGCTTATACATTTCCATCCGCTGCCGGTCATCCTGCACGTAATCCCCCGGCAGGTAGGCATCCACTTTGAGATCCACACGGGTTTCCAAAGGCTTTTTGCCCGTATCCTGCCCCTGTACCTCATGAAGAGTTTCTTCGATGAGCTTGCAGTACATGTCATAGCCTACTGTAGACAGGTGACCGTGCTGCTCCGGCCCCAGAATATTGCCTGCGCCACGAATCTCCAAGTCCCGCATGGCAATGCGGAAGCCTGCGCCAAACTCCGTGAACTCTCGAATGGCAGACAAGCGCTGCTCCGCCGTTTCGGAAAGCATTTTATCCGGCCGCACGGTGAAGTAGGCATAGGCCTGCCGATTGCTGCGCCCCACACGGCCACGAAGCTGATACAGCTGGCTCAAGCCGAATCGATCCGCATCAAAGACAATCAAGGTATTGGCCGTCGGCACATCCAGCCCGCTTTCGATGATGGTAGTGCACAGCAGCACGTCATAGCTGCCGGCATAGAAGTCCATCATCACGTCTTCCAAGCCGTGCTCCTTCATTTGCCCATGAGCAACACCGATTCTTGCCTCCGGCACCAGCGCACGAAGCCGGGCATAGAACTGTTCAATGGACTGCACCCGATTGTACAGGAAGTACACCTGTCCGCCCCGGGACAGTTCCCGTAGGATGGCGTCCCGCACCACCGCATCGGAGTAATCCACCACGTGTGTCTGCACCGGCAGACGCTCCTCCGGGGGCGTTTCCAGCACAGACATATCCCGAATGCCCACCATGGACATATGCAGCGTTCGAGGAATCGGGGTGGCGGACAGCGTCAGCACATCCACCTGATTCTTCATGTTTTTGATAACTTCCTTGTGTCCTACGCCAAAGCGCTGTTCTTCGTCCACAATAAGCAAGCCAAGGTTTTTGAATTGCACATCCTTGGCCAACAGCCGATGGGTGCCCACCACAATGTCAATCTGCCCATCCTTCAGCCGCTGCAGCACATCCTTTTGTTCCTTGGTTGTACGGAAGCGGCTGATCACCTCCGCCGTTACAGGAAAACCATGGAAACGCTTTACCACCGTGTTATAGTGCTGCTGCGCCAAGATGGTGGTGGGTGCCAGAATAGCCACCTGCTTACCGTCCATCACGGCTTTGAAGGCGGCACGAAGGCTTACTTCCGTTTTACCATAGCCCACGTCGCCGCACAGCAAGCGATCCATGTTCCGGTCAGATTCCATATCATGGGTAATTTCCTTGACACTTTGCTCCTGGTCAGGGGTCAGTTCATAGGGGAACTGATCTTCAAACTCTCGCTGCCAAGGGGTATCCGGGCTAAAGGCGTATCCTTTATGCTGGCTTCGCTGGGCATACAGTTTCACCAGGTCGAAGGCCAGCTTCTTCAGCCCTTCCTTCACCTTGCTCTTCTGCTTTTGCCACTCGCCGCCTCCAAGGTTATTCAGCTTTGGCGGCTGATTGGGATTGCCGATATACCGCTGCACCCGCTCCAACTGCTCCACAGGCACATACAGCTTATCATTTCCCTGATATTGAATCAGCAGATAATCCCGGAAAGTGCCCTCGCTTTGCAGCCTGACCGTACCCTGATAGATGCCCACGCCGTGATCCTCATGCACAACGTAGTCGCCCACCTTCAGATCCGTAAAGGCGGCAATTTTTTCACCGGCGCTCCGACGGGACTTGGCCTTCCGATACCCGGCACCGTAAATGTCCGTATCGGCAATAAGCACCAGTTTGGCATCCGGCCAGACAAAACCGTGGCTAAGGGTCATAGGCAAAACCAAAGTTTCACCCAGAATCAGGTTATGGCACTCCTCCATAAAGGTGGCAGGCGCATTCAGTTCCTCCAAAGCCTGAGTCAATCGCTTGCCTCTTGCCACGCCACCGGAAAGGAGCATGACACAGTTGCCTTCTTTGCGCCACCGTTCGCAGTCTGCTGCCAAGGTCTTCATTTGTCCTTGATAGCTGGCGATCCCCTTGCTGCCCAGGTCAAGCACATCCTGGGTGACTACGCCTCCCATGCCCCGCAGAAATTCCGTCATGGCCGTCAGTGCTTTGGCGGAGAGCACAGGCAGCACTTCTTCCCAGTCCATGAGCAGCTGTTCCTGCTCCTGCACGGCTTCTCCCCGCTCCATGGCACTGTGAAGATCCTCATTGAAGCCGTTGATGCGCTCCTTGGCTCGATCCCGCAGCTGATCCGGCTGCCAAAGGAACACCATGTCCGCATCGTACCAGTCCAGCAGCGTATACCGGGCATCGGTGAGCACCGTTAGCCAGGCACGAATGCGGCGGAAAGGCATACCGGCTTCCAGCAGATCTGCATCCTGCATCAGCAGAGAAGTGCGCCGCTCCAGTTCCTGCTGCCGAGCTGCATCCTGAGCCTTCTTCCGTGCCTTCGGTGCTACCTTGGTATCGAAGATTTCCGGCAGTTCATCATCATCGTCAGGCAGGGGCGGAAGATCCGCAAACAGTTCCGTTTCAGGCATAGGGGCTGTATCACGGCCTTGCAGCGCACGCCGCATTCTTTCCGCTGCTTGAGCACCCTCTGCTTGATTCAGCAGCACTTCCCCTGCCGGTGAAATCACCGCACGCTTGACTTTCTCCTGACTGCGCTGGCTGATGCAGTCGAAGGTGCGCACGCTGTCCACTTCGTCATCGAAAAATTCAAGCCGATAGCCTGCGCTGGCTGCCGGAGGATAGCAATCCACAATGGCACCACGCATGGCGCATTGTCCCTTGCCCTCCACCATGTCCACCCGCTCGTAGCCCATGGCTGTAAGGCGATTCATCAGCTCTGCCGGCTGAATCACATCCCCCGGTGCAAGACGAATCATGGCTTGATTGAAGGCATTGGGATTCCCCATGTGCTGCATGACAGCGTCCATGGAGGTGACCAGCAATTTTACTTCCCCATCGGCAATTCGAGTCAGGGTTTCCAGCCGCCGCCAGGCACTTTCATGGCTGCTGGCGCCACGGGTTAAATCAATTTCGCCGCCAGGAAGATAGGCTGCCCGCTGACCCAGAATTTGCTGCGCATCCTCCGCCGCCTTGCCAGCTTTCAGGTCATTGGCTTCAATGAGCAGCACTCGCTTACCTGTACGGTCTGCCGCCTTAGCCGCCAAGATAACACCCTGAAGCTCCGTCATTCCCGTGACGGCTGTAGGAATGCGTCCTTCCATATTTTCAAAGAGCTTGCGAATCTGTTCCGTTTGCTCCTTGACTAACAATGCTTGGATCATTACAACAACCCCGTACTTTTACTTATGGTTAAACTTGCACATGGCCGCTTCCGTGCCGCTTTCGATCCACGTTTCCACGCATGCAGCCGCCTGCTGAAAGGCTTCGTCCATGGCAGATTGCTCCTCCCGTGTCTGGCAGCGAGCCAACACCCACCGTACCAAATCCCAACCTTCCGGCGGAGCACCTACGCCTACCCGAAGGCGAGGAAAGTCCTGCCCCGGCACATGGGCAATAATGGAGCGCATGCCGTTATGGGTGCCTGCACTGCCACTCTTCCGCATCCGCAGATGGGCGATAGGCAAGTCAATATCATCGTAAATCACCAGCAGATGATCCAGCGGCGTCTTGTACCAGTTTAGCAGCTGAATCACACATTCGCCGGACAAGTTCATAAAGGTTTGAGGCTGGCAGATAACCACCCGCTTGCCCGCGTAGGTTGTTTCCGTCAGCATGCCACCCAGCTTCTTTTTGTCCAGCCGAACATTCCACCGGCGGCAAAGTAAGTCCGTTACGTCAAAGCCCACGTTGTGCTTGGTATGGGCATATTGGCTGCCGGGATTGCCCAGCCCCACTACAAGATACGTTTCCATTCTCGTCTCCTCGTTTTATTCCGCACATCCGAAATCGCGAGAGGCAGCCGAAGCCCCCTCTCGCGTAATCATCATTGTTCAATTACCCTGCGTATCAGTCAAGTTCTTCCGCCAGCCATGCAGCCGGACGAATCACAGCAGCATCGTCTTCTTCTGTGCTGATTTCCAGGGTCATCAGTGCCTTTTCCCCATTGACGCGCTTCTTTTCAGGAGCAATAGTTTCCATCACAAAGGCCATACCCACCACGGTCACGTTGAACTCATGCATCAGATCCACCATGCCCTTGGCCGTTCCGCCGCCCTTGAGGAAGTCATCCACGATCAAAGCTTTCTGACCTTCCTGTACCGCACGACGGCTCAGGCTCATGGTCTCAATGGCATGGGAAGAGCCGGAAACATAGTTAATGTTCACCGCACTGCCCTCATACACTCGGGAAGAATGGCGGGCAATCACCAGCGGAACTCCCAGTGCATTCGCCGTAGCCAATGCAACGGGAATGCCCTTGGTCTCCATGGTCAGGACAAAATCCGGCGCAGCATCGTAATAGGTGGTGGCCAAAATGTTGCCCATGCGGTGCACAATCTCCGGGTTGGACAAAATATCCGAATAATACAGGAAGCCGCCGGGAAGTACCCGCTCCGTGCCGCTCAACTGGTCGCACAGGCTTTGCACATAAGCGATTGCATCCTTCGCCGTAACCTTGGTACGGTAGCGAACACCACCAGCGGCGCCGGTTACCGTTTCCAATTCGCCTAAGCCAAAGGTCTTTACCACATCCCGAAGAATATCAATATCCTCCGACATGGTAGACTTAGCAGCCCCGAACATTTCGCAAAAATAAGACAGGGTAAAAATATGGTTAGGTGAATCGGCAAGGATTTTCATCATAGCGCTCATGCGCTCATTACGGCGAATCTTTTCCACGGCAACTTAGCTCCTTCAAATAATGCTAGCTTGTGCATTATACCACATTTTCTCGAATGATGAAAGTGTTTTTTGAAAAAATAGTTCGGATTTATGCATTTTGTTTTTGTCCCATTTCAGCCCAAATATCACATGTTTCCATTCTGTGCCGAATATTCGCCCTTTTATCCTCGTTCTCCGAACGTTTTCCTTTTCTGTGCTACTGCATGTTTTGACTGCTTTCAAGACGGAAAAAAGAAAAAAGGGTTGCCGCAGACCCTTACGAATCTGCAGCAACCCCTTGCCAATCAGTTCGAAATTACTTGTTGTCAGCCACAACGGTTTCGCCGGCCAGCTTGCCGAACACAACCGTATCAACCACAGCGTTGCCGCCCAGACGGTTTGCGCCATGGATGCCGCCGGTGATTTCGCCAGCTGCATACAGACCCTTGATGGCATTGCCTTCAGCATTCAGCACACGGCAGGAAGTGTCGATGTGAACGCCGCCCATGGTGTGGTGCAGGCAAGCGGTACGAGGCGTTGCAACCCAGGGACCCTTGGTCAGCTGGGTGCTGAACAGGGTGCGGCCGAAGCCGTCCTTGTCTTCGCCTGCAGCCACGGACTCGTTGAAGCTCTCTACGGTAGCCTTCAGCGTATCAGCGTCCATGCCCAGCTTCTCAGCCATTTCGTCCAGGGTATCGGCAATGTAGACATAGCCCTGCTCTTCCAGAGAACGGAGAGAGAAGCCGTCAGCAGACAGTGCAGTGTCAACGTCGGTGTAGTTGCCGTCAGCGCTCTCCAGGAAGTAGAACATGCTGTCGGTCTGTGCAAGCACGGCCAGGCAGATGGTATCACGACGGCCGTCTTCCTGTACGAAGCGCTTGCCTTCCTTGTTAATGAAGATTTCCTGGTCGGTGCCGTTCACCACACGAGGCGGATACTTGGTCAGCTGGCCATCCTTCACGTTGCCCAGGTACAGCAGCTGAATCTGCTCCATCTGGTACAGGTCAGCACCGGCACCCAGTGCCATGGTGATGCCATCGCCCTGAGAGCAAGCGTACCGGTTGGTGGTCTTCACCTTGCTCAGGTCGGTGGAAGCCCACTTGTCGGAGGTGTTGTACTCAGCGATCATGCTGCCGTTTGCAGCGAAACCGCCGGTAGCCAGGATAACGCCCTTGGTAGCGGTGAAGGTGTAAGCATTGCCGTTGACATCTTCAGCCTTCACGCCGGTCACAGCGCCGTTTTCGTCGGTTACCAGTTCCTTGCCGCTGGTGGAGGTCATCAGATCCACACCGTCCATAGCAGCCAGAGTGTTCACATAGGTGGAGATGAAGCCAGTGCCCATCTTCATGGTGGAGGTATGGGTGCGCTCCCACAGAGAGCCTGCGCCCTGACCAATCACGCTATTGAATTCCATGCCCAAGGACTTGATCCAGTCATAGCCGTCCTTGGCATTGTAGCACAGCACCTTGACCAGGTTCAGGTCGGCAACACGGTCGCCGCCGTCATAGGTCTGCAGGGTGTACCAAGCATCGGAGTCAAAGATGTCCGTACGGCCGGAATCCTGATAAACCTTCCACTCGGCAGCTACTTCGTCCACCAGAGCCTTTTCATCTTCCGTGGTAGTCTCCTTGGCCAGCACGGATTCGATCTGTGCCTTCTTGGCATCGCTTAGGGTGCCGGCGCTCTGGAGCTCTTCATCGGGGCAGTTGTAGATAGCGCCGCACACCAAGGTGTCGCCGCCCACTGCGCCGCACTTTTCAAGGATCAGCACGGTTTCAGCACCCTGCTGCTTTGCAGAGATGGCAGCTGCCAGACCTGCGCCGCCGCCGCCCACGATGACCACATCGTAGGTCTTTTCGGTGAAGTCAGCCTTGGGCTTCTCCACGTCCTTCTTCCATTCATCAGCTACAGCGCCAGCCTGAGTCAGGGCATCCTTCACAGCATTGCGCAGCGCATAGCTGGTGATGGTTGCGCCGGACACAGAGTCCACGCTCCAGGTCTGTGCTTCCACCATACGGCCAGGAAGCACGGCAATGGGGGTATCGCCCTCGTTGCCAGCGTCAGTCAGGGGAGCACCGATACCAGGAGTCTCCTGCTGATCGGTCACAACGATGCTTTCAATGGCATCAGCCGTCACCGTTACTTCCACGGTAACAGCACCATTCTGACCCTGTGCAGAACCCGTGTAGGTGCCGGGGGTCATGGCGGTCTTGCCTTCGGCCACAGCGAAGGTATTCAGTGTGAGGATCATCGTAAGTGCAAGCAGCACTGCCATGATCTTTTTCATGGAAAACCCTCCTTTGTTCCTTCCCAAGATAACATACTCGGACTTGTGAGTTGTCAACTAATTCACAATATCCATCAATGTCATTATACCTTATTTTCTCAAAAATGCAAGGGTTCTTTCAAAAGTTCTGGGGGATATTCTTGTTATCTTCCTCCACAAAAAGTCTCGCTGCTTTGCAATGCAGCGAGACTTTTTGTGAGCAGATAGCTTCGCAAGCTACCATCAATATTCATTTTCAATTGTGATGGTGGTATGGCCATGCCGGATTTCCTTCAGGCCGCCATACGGAATCGCTTCTTTCCCCTTGCACGCCAGTTGCTTCTTGGCCTTTTTCCCATAGTGCAAGATAATGCCCTTCTTGCCGCCGGGGGCAATCTCTATATCTTCCGTAACGATTGCCGTGTCAGGAGACAAGGGTGCCTGTCGTGTCATCACCAGCAGCTGGGAAAGGAGAATCTTGTTCTTTTTGAAGGGATAAAGTTTCACCGCATGACTTTGCATCAGTAGCTTGTTAATATCCGAGCCAGCCAGTGTATCTGCGCATGCCACACATCGAACAGTATCTCCGCCGAATGCAGGCTTCTTCAGTCGCACAATGACAAGGATCAGAATGACCAGTACGACCAAGGCCGCTACACCGCAGACTGCATAAAACGCCCAAATCTCCATTTCGGATACCACATGGAAGGATATCGACACTTCTGCCGGTGGTTCGTTCACCAAGTCACTGGCATACAGCGTGATCAGAACGTCCCCCTTGGTGCTGAACTCGACAATCACCGGCTGCTGAGGATCAATTTCTGCATACAGTGCGGAGGAATCCGTTTCCGCAGATGCAACCGTCGGTTCAAGCTCCTGTTGGGCTTGCTGAACCCTTACACCTTCCGTGCTGCTGACCCGCAAGGAATACGTCAAGGTATCCGGTGTTTCATCGTCTGTAAACAGATCAGCCAAACTTTTGACACCGAAGACTTCCTGCAAGGTGACTTCCTTGGGTTCCAATTGATTTGGCTTTCCCGTCAGTCGAATTTCGCTAGGCGCTGTCGGCGCTTTGCCAGTGAAGCGCACGTTTGCGTTGCCGACATGGCACTGTACTGCTTGTTCCGTCAGGATCCGTTTGCTGCCTGTTGCAGTGTCTTCATACACCGCATACAGGTGCAGATCGATACTTTCATCATTCGCCCAGGTATTTGCAAAGCGAATCACTGCTTCACCCTGATAGGTGCCATTATCATTCTTCTCCAAGGCAAATGTCGAGAGGTATCCTCCTTGTTCCCTCAATGCAAGAGGTTCAAGCTGCATTACGGATCCTTCTTCGCTGTTCAATGAAAGCAGATCCGTAGAGGTTGCCAGTGCATCCGTAACTGCTTCAGTATCCATGGTCGTTACGATAAAGGAAACGTCTTCAAGACGTGGAATGCCAGTGGTATCTTCCGTTTGCGGCATCTTGGTCCAAATCGTTGCTGCATTTTCGCTCAATGAAACACGCCACGTATACGTCTGGTTTGCCTTCACTTCATACACTGGATCGTCGCCTGTGCCGGAAACACTGTGACCAGCTTCGTCAAGGATTTCCGTCTTTGCCTTTTGCACCAGGTTGTTCACGCAATACGTTTGTACGGTTACTGTCGTCTGTGCAGACTGTTCTTTATTCCGTGCTTCCAGTCTCAACGGAACAGATTCGTCTTCACCTTGCCAGTCATCATCGGCGGTCAGCGTAATGGTTCCATTGGCCTGATCATATCTCAGCGTAAATCCGTCTGCAACAGAGAATGTACCTTCCGTTAGATCATGACCGTTAACGCTCAGGCTTACTTCATCATTCTTGTTATAGGATAAATAATCCCCAAGTGCAAAGGAAATGGCATCAGGTCGCTCATCACCGGCAAAGTAATACAACGTCAGTTCCTTTGTGTTGCCTGTCGTGGTAAGTTCGGAATTAACAACAGGCCTTTCCAAGCTTTCGCTCTTCCATGAATACAGCAGATCCCCATCCTCTGCATAGAGCTTCATGGATGCACTCACTTGCACAGACGTATCATTTTCTGCCGGTGTCTGTACAAGCGTCCACTTACCGGACGCTTCATCAAAAGTGCTTCCGCTCACTTCTGCACCGTTCCAGTTCCACTGTACCCGGAATCGTTCGCCTTGTCCAAAGGCATTTTCGCCCACGGAAAGCGTTGCAGTTTGTTCAGAACGTGTCAGCTTCTCCGGCAGACGCAGCGCAGGTGCCAGTTTTGCAAGATCTGCCATCAAGTAGACCCGATTCGAAAGCACGCGAGCATCTTGTCCGTAAGAAACTGTATACCGTTTATTCGCCGTAAGCCCTGTCAAACAGGTCACTACAATGCCAGTCTTTTCCCTGTTGTTTGCACTGTACTGAAAGGAATGAGTCTCTCCAGAGCAATTCTCATTCTCACTGCTAATCTCCGGCTTTCCAAGTGTTCCATCTTGTTGCGTTACAATCACAACCGAGCCGTTGACCGGCATGTCAAACGTGAAGAATTGTTCCCCTTCAACTTCCGTCGTTGGAAGATCCACCGGTGTCCCATACAGCGCCGCTGTAAACCAGTTGCCCGTATGCAGTGTATCCTGTTGATTGACCTTTTGCTGCAAAAAGTCCGGCTGAAGTTGAACCCATTTTGTTCTTTCAGGTGCCTGTTTCAGCAGTTCGGCTACTGCCGTCCCGCCGTTGATTGAGAAGGCTGTGTCACCAATGAAAAGCATGGTCAAGAAAACATTTTCATTTTCCTGCATTGCGGACAATTGTTGTATGAGTGCACTGTCCTCCTCCAACTCCCGTACTGCTGCAATGTCCATCAAAATCCAGACCTGGATTTTCCTATCCGTTGCCGCCATTGAA
>CAVGBO010000040.1:31479-38497 GCA_963627465.1 Phocaeicola dorei | reverse complement strand
GCGTAACATATGCCAACAACCTGACCATTGAAACCAGTGGGCGTTCCTCCGCAGCTATTCGTACGGACCGTGGCGGCGGAACGGTCGTGGTGGAGGGCGGCAGCTATACTACCAACGGCCTTGGCTCTCCTTCCATTTACTCTACCGCCAGCATCACCGTATCCGATGCAACGCTCACTTCCAACCTGTCTGAAGGTGTGTGCATCGAAGGCAAGAACAGCATTACCCTGACGGATTGCGACCTGACGGCCACCAACACCCAATGCAACGGCAATGCAACCTTCCTAGATACCATCATGATCTATCAGTCCATGTCCGGCGATGCTGACTCGGGCACTTCTTCCTTCACCATGACCGGCGGAAGCCTGACAAGCAACAGCGGCCACGTGTTCCATGTAACCAACACGCACGCAGTGATCACGCTGAATGGCGTTGCCATCACCAACAACGATGCAGCCAACGTACTCCTGTCCGTATGTGATGACGGCTGGAACGGTGCCAGCAATCAGGCTGAACTCAATGCCGTGAACCAGGTACTAGAAGGAACGATTCTGGTAGGCAGCGATTCTACCCTGAACCTGACGCTGGTGGAAGGTTCTTCCCTGACGGGCTGCGTGTCCGGTGAAATCTCCAACAGCCGTGGTGAAACCGTGTCCACCGAGGTCGGTGAAGTTAACGTGACCTTGGACAGCACCAGCACCTGGACGCTGACGGCTGACAGCTACATTACCTCTTTTGACGGTGATGCATCTCAGGTGATCGCAAACGGTTATACCCTTTATGTGAACGGAACTGCCTTGGAAGGCACGAACTAATTCATCCAAATAAGCAAGGCCGGGAACAAGCTCCAATATACGGAGTCGTTCCCGGCCTTTTCCTCGTGGTGGAATCTTTAATTTCCGCCCTCAGGAAAACAATGCATATGCGTTTGTCCAAGTACCCGGAAAGCTTCAGCACTGCCCCGAAAACGCTTGATGCCGTAATAGATCGATCGAAGCTTCAGGTACAATGCAATCGATTTTCCTTCAGCACCATCCGGAGGGAATTGACTTTGATGGCAATCAAAAATGGATGCCAGCTGCTTGTTCCTATAGCCTTTTGTGCCAACGAAGCAGTTGCCCTTTGCTGTGAAATAATAGGCCAGTGCCTTCACGTCCGCATGATGGGCACCATAATGCTCCATGATAGGAGCATAAGGGGCAAAGCAGGCGATTTTCCGTGCGGCCATGCCCACGTTTAAGTGATCCTGATGGCACTCGCTGGCAACGCAGGGATCGGGAGCGAAAATGACCTCAGGGCGAAAGTCCCCTACAACCTTCGCAATGCCACGAATCAATGCATCCGTTTCATAAAAGCCGCCGTCGCTCAAGCCCAGAAAGCGTACATCTTTTACGCCAAGCATCTTTGCACTTTCAAGAGACTCCCGTTTTCTGCAATCCACCAATGCATCGCCACGCAACTCCGTGAAGCCATCGCCATACCGTCCATCTGTGCAGATCAGGAAGCAGACAGTCTTCCCTTCTGCTGCAAGTCTTGCAGCCGTGGCACCGGCACCGATTTCGATATCGTCCGGATGAGGACCAATAAAGAGAAATCGATCATATTTCGTAATGTCCGGCACGGGTACAGCAAATTTCATCAGCAAAAAGCGAAGCATGTTCATGGCGGTAATTCAGATGCGGAGCAGGCATCTGATAATCCTTTCTCAAGCATCCTCTTTAATCTTCTCTGTATCGCCTAACGTTCATGCAGCGGTTCCGCTGCCCTTGCGCACCATTTTGCCGGTAAGCACAAAGGTGGTAATGCCCATGGCCAAGGCATCAAGCCCGGCTGCAATAATCATGGCAAAGCTTACGCCGATCATGCCCCAGCGAGGGATAAGGAGCATGGACGCAATCACCACAATCACAACGGCTACACCATGCATCACGGACATGATCTTAAGCCGGCGCATGATGGTCAACGGTACTTCAAAGAAATACAGCAGGGCAAGGCTTAAGGTAGACAGCAAAACGATGGTCAGCTGCCAAGTGTAGGGGGCAATGCTTTCGCCGTAAATCAGCTGCAAGCCCCAATCGCCCAGCACAGCACCACCAAGGATGACGACCAGTGCCATCGCCAGAATAGCGCACAGCGTTTTGAAAACATCCTTGCGGAAAGTTTTCATATCCCCTGCCGACCACTTTTCCGACAAAGGAGCAACCAAAGGGCTGTAAATGAAGCTGCTGCCGGTTTGAATAATCACTGCTGGCATGGCAATGGAGCTGTAAATGCCAAGAGCACTGCTCCCTGCATACATTTCCAGCAGATAGCGTGGGATGGATGCCAACAGCACCATGAGGGCACCATTCAGCATCATAGGCCATGCTTCACGTAGCAAAGGAAAACACTGCTTCCAGGATAGATTCAATTCAATGGGCACAATGCGGAGGGTCACCGGTACGTCATAGCACAGGACAATGAGGAGTGCAGCCCCTGCCATCAGTGCAAGGGTCAGGAAAAGATTGTGCCACAGGAGCATGGTGACGATGAACAAAATCAACGTAGCAGCGCCTCGCATCAGGAAGGAGTAACAGCTGTAGTCCATCCGCCATGCCTTTTGCTGTTCTGCCGCCAAAGTGTCCACCAATGCTTCGCTCAGCTTAAAGACCATATACATGACAATGCACAAGCGCTGTGTCGATGTATAGGGACGATTGACCAGGACAAACCCGACACAGCCAACAAAGCCCAGCAAGCAAGTGAACAAGCGGGTGGAAAGATAACGACCTGCCGGATATTTGCATGCTGTGTCTGACACCTGGAAAACCCGCAGCGAAAAGGTAGCAATGACATAAAACAGATTGGTAATGGAAATGGCCAGCGTCAGCATACCGCCCACTTCGTAGGAAGCCAGACGGACTGCCAAAACGGAAATCAGCCATTGGCATACCAAATAAAACATGGAGCCAATGGAGTTAAAGAGCATGTTCTTCTCTAGGGATTGCCGCTTAACGTTCTGTGTCATGCTGCTCCTTGTCCTCGATCTTCTTTTCTGCAATAGCTTCATGCTGAACAAGGCGCTGCAGCTTGTATTCCAACTGGGACAGCTTAATGCTCATCAAAAAAACTTTCACCAGCAGCACGAAGATAATGCATAGGAATACGAAATTGACAGGCGAAGCGACACCCACCAGATTTGCTGCGCCAATCACCAAATCCGGGAAAGCACCCATGATGACCAGCAGCAAGGAGGACAGCAGCCAGAAAACGGCATCCTGCAGAGCCACTTGAGCATTACGAATCTTCTTCAGTACCCAAATAAAGGTCAACACTGAGGCAGAGAGCAGGATAATTCGAAGCGTCATGGACATGGAATCAGCCCTCCTTCTTTCGTGCAAACTGGAAGACAAAAATGGAGCACAGCATGTTCAGCATATAAAGAATAGAGCGTGACAGATTCAGGTAGCTGGTGCCTGCAATACGTTCGTGCATTTCCACCTGCACTTCCGTTACCTTCGCACCGCCGCGAATCAAGTAAGCGATAGTGTCCGGCTCCGGTCCGTAATTCATTCCCATGGCAAATTGGCGAACCATTTTGCGGCTGAACAAACGCATACCGCTGGTAGGATCCGTCAATGTCTTCCCGGTGGTCAGTTTCATGCCGTGGGACAGGAGCCTGCTGCCCAGCATTCTGCTAGTCACAGGCTTGGGTTCAGTCACAAAGCGGGAACCGATGACAATATCACAATGCTCCTGCTCCATGGCTTTTTCCATGGCACCGATAAACGCTGCATCATGCTGACCGTCGCCGTCAAACTGAAGCACCGCATCATACCCTTGCTCCCAGGCATAGCGCATACCGGCCTGAAATGCTCCGGAAAGCCCAAGGTTCACCGGAAGATCCAGCAGGTTAAAATGGTTGCTGCGGCAAATTTCTGCCGTGCGATCCTTGGAGCCGTCATTGACCACCACATAATCATACTGAGGATAGTGATCAATGATTTCACGGACAACACGCTCAATGTTGGCTTCCTCATTGTAAGCCGGAATCAAAAGCATCAATTTCATGAGATACTCCTCTTACTTTGCAGAAAGATCGTTGCTCTTTTCACTGGTGCTGTAGCACTTGGTCAGTATCTTGGCAATGCCCTTTGGCCAGAACAGGCGGAACATTTGCTCATCCTCCACTGTGCGAAGAAATTCCCCAATCACCCGGCTTGTTTCCGATCCTTCATGAATGCGATGACACATAAGGGGCTGGGGACAGTAGCAGAACCGTTCCTTGCCATGGGAAAGGCGTTCCCAGGTTTGCCAATCCAGGTTGCTCTTCAGCCCGGCCTGAAACAGTGGCAAAGGCAATGTCGTTTTATGATACGTTACCGATGGACAGCAAATGCCGTTGCCGAAGCGAAGTGCCCACCGCTTTGCAAAGGGGCGTGCTTGCAGGTGCCGGAAGCGCAGCGGCCATTGCAGAATCCGCTTGATCAGCAGCAATTTGCCTTTTGTCGTCTTTTCCGTGCCTCGGAGCTCTGCATAGTCCGTGAAGAACAGTTCAAAGCCTCCGTTCTCCATTGCCTTTTTCATAGCGGACGCATAACCCGGCTCATACACATCATCTTGATGGCACAGGGTAACATATTCGCTGTCTGCCTGTGCCATGGCGAAATTCCAATCCCCGTGGATGGAGCTTGCTGCCGGGTTAATATGCAGAGGCAAATCGTACCGAGCACACAAGCTGCGAATGCTTTCATTGGGCGTGGAGGTGCAGACAATCACATTGCTTTCTCCATGCTGAGCAAGAACGGATTGGATGCATTCCTCCAGATAAGGGCTTTCTTTATAGGCACAAATGGCAAAGGTATGCTTGTTCACAGCAATCCTCCAAGTATTCGTTTTCACCGCAAATATGACATGCCGAATTCATTAGGCTAATCGACATGGTAGATTCTGCGCAGTTCAGGCGTCATTTGATTGTCATGCTCGTAGACAATCAGCGGCGGTTCCGGGTGCAGCATGGGTCTTGCATCCTTCAATGCTTCAATCAGCACCAGATTGGCCGGTTTATCCGCCCTTGGGTAAATCAGCCGAAACCGCTTCGGGGCAAGGTGCGCCGCTTCCAAATCTTTCATCGCCTGCAGCATTTGCGGCGCAGGATAAACCATAGCAAACTTCCCCTTGCCTTTCAGCAGCCGATGTGCCATGCGAAACCAGCCGATGATGCCTTCCTCACCTTGGTGCCGTGCAACGCATCGGGTGTCATCCGGGTTGCGGATGGTGGTACCGTTAATGCCATAAGGCGGATTGCAAATGACAGCATCCAGTGTTCCCGGGGCAATGACATCAGTAGCGGCGGCCACGTCCATGGGATGAATGTGAATCACATGCTCCAGATGATTCATTTTCATGGAACGTGATGCCATGTCTGCCATATCATCCTGGCACTCAAAGGCCTCAAAGCGGCAGCCTTTGCCCCGTCCGTACAAAAGCATGGGCAAAATGCCTGTGCCCGTGCCAAAGTCCGCTACAACGGCCTTCGAATCAATTCGTGCAAAATCCGCCAGCAATACAGCATCCATGCCAAACCGGAAGCCTCTCTGCTTTTGCAGAATATGCATACCGGCCAGTTGCAGCTCATCTACCCGTTCATCCGGCAGGATGGTTACCTCCGTCATACCTGCTTCGCCTCCTGCCGTAATCATGGTCATCCATCGTTGGTATTTTATCATATTTTAACTTAGAATGCCACTGGGATATTTTCCACGATATGAAGCAAGCACATCTGAACCTCATCATTTCAAAAACTTGCTTTTCACGTCTGATGGTTTTATAATATTCCTATCAATCTTGAAAGAGGAGCTTTACGGAATGAACGCAGAAAATCCCATTGGCGTTTTTGACAGCGGAGTAGGCGGCATCAGCGTCCTTGCCGAGCTGGAGCGTGAACTGCCTCACGAACATTTTATTTATTACGGCGATACCCTCCATGCTCCCTACGGCACGAAGACCCCTGAGGAAGTGATGGCTTGCGTCCGTCAGGTCATGAAGGAGCTTACTGCAAGAGAGGTAAAGGCCGTTGTTATTGCCTGCAATACCGCAACCAGTGTAGCGGCTGCAACCCTGCGGCAGGAAATGACGCTGCCAATTATCGGCATGGAGCCTGCGTTGAAACCGGCTTCTTTGATTCGGCACGGAGGTGCTATTCTTGTACTGGCAACACCTGTAACCCTGAGCCTGCCGAAATTTCAGTCTCTGATGGATCGTTACGGCGAAGGTGCTGTCCCTCTGCCCTGCCCCGGCCTTATGGATTTGGTGGAGCAGAAGAATTTTACTGAAGCAAAGCATTATTTGCAGCAAGCTCTTTCTGCTTATGACTTGGCTGCTGTAGATGCCATTGTATTAGGCTGCACCCATTATGTTTTCCTGCGTCCGCTTCTCAGAGAGCTTTTGCCTGATCATGTTCAGGTCATGGATGGCAACAGCGGCACTGCCAAACAGCTGCGGCGTGTACTGGAAGGCAAGAACCTTCTCCGTGATGATGGAGAAGGCGACATTCTTTTGCTGTCCAGCAGCCCTAAGGAAGAAGATCATGCCTGCATGGCGGAATTACTGACCCTTGCAAGGCAGCAATCTGTAGTTTCTGGCCTGTAACAAGCCAAATAAAACAATCGAACATTATACAAAAGTGCCAAAGATAAGCTTTGCTGCAATTCAAAGCTTTTCTTTTTGGCACTTTTGTGTTATAATCCTCACAACAACATGGTGTCGATGAATAAAAGTCAAAGATTTATTCTATACCCCATGGGTGGAATCCATGATAACAAGGAGGAAACGGATATGGCTGATTATTTGACCTCAAACATTCGCAACATCGCCCTCATGGGACATGGCGGCGAGGGCAAGACGACTTTAACGGAAGCAATGCTCTTCGCTGCCGGTATTATTGATCGTCAGGGCAAAGTCGAAGACGGAACCACGACAACGGACTTTGAGCCTGAAGAAATCAAGCGTAAGTGCTCTGTCAGCGCCGCTTGTGCTC
>CAVGBO010000040.1:0-31435 GCA_963627465.1 Phocaeicola dorei | reverse complement strand
GCTCCTATCGATTGGAACGACAAGATGCTGAATATCATTGACGTTCCCGGTTATTTTGACTTTATCGGTGAAACTACCGGTCCCCTCCGTGTTGTTGAGACTGCCTGCATCGTAGTCAGTGCCGTAACAGGCTTTAATGTCGGTGCTGAGAAGGCCTTTAAGTATGCCGTGAAGAGCGGCGTTGGCCGTATGTTTGTTGTGAACCAGATGGACCGTGAGCACGCCAGCTTTGACAAGGTAACTCAGCAGCTGCGTGACCGTCACGGCAGCTGCGTAGTGCCTGTGCTGATGCCTATCGGCGACGGCGAGAGTTTCCGCGGCGTTGTGAACGTGCTGGAAAAGAAGGCCTACGAAGGTGCCTATAAGAAGAGTGTAGAAGTGCCGATGCCTGAAAACATGAAGGAAAAGGTAGACCGGGCTTTTGATTATTTGACTGAGCAGGCTGCCGCCGCTGATGACGACCTGATGATGAAGTACCTGGATGAGGGTGAACTGAATTATGACGAAATTCTCAAGGGCTTCCGTAAGGGCATGAAAGATGGCAGCATCGTTCCCGTATGTGCCGTATCTGCATTGACCGGCGTTGGTATCGCACGCATGATGGACTTGATGGCGAAGTATCTGCCCTCTCCTGCCCATGATGGCATTGAGCATGCCGGCTTTAACCCCCGCACTGGTGAAGCGCAGGTGCGTGTGTGCAAGGACGATCAGCCTTTCTCCGCATTCATCTATAAGACCATTGCTGACCCCTTTGTGGGCAAGCTGTCCCTGTTCCGCATCTTCTCCGGCATGCTGACCAGTTCCACCATTCTCTACAACGTGAACAAGGATAAGACGGAAAAGACCGGCGGCATCTTCATCCTCCGGGGCAAGAAGCAGATTGCGAAGCAGCAGCTCCATGCCGGTGACTTGGGCGCACTGTCCAAGCTGCAGTTCACCTCTACCGGTGACACGCTGGCGGATTACAATGCGCCGATTCAGTATCCGACCCTTGCCTTCCCGCCAGTGTGCATGAGCAAGGCCGTGTATGCTGCTAAGCAGGGTGAAGAAGATAAGGTTTTCTCCGGACTGGCTCGCCTGATGGAAGAAGATCCTTCCATCACCTTGGAAAAGAATACGGAAACCACGGAAACCCTGCTTTCCGGTCAGGGCGAAATGCACCTGGATGTGATCCGCAACAAGCTTGCCAACAAGTTTGGTGCCAATGCAGTGCTGCAGGATCCCAAGATCCCCTACCGTGAAACAATCCGCAAGGTTGTGAAGGTGGAAGGTCGGCACAAGAAGCAGACCGGCGGTCACGGTCAGTTTGGCGATGTGTGGATCGAGTTCTCTCCTTCCCTGAACGGTACGGACTTTGAATTCGAAGATGCCGTGGTCGGCGGTGTGGTTCCCCGCAACTTCATTCCTTCTGTTGAGAAGGGTCTGCGTGAGAACATGGCGCACGGCGTGTTGGCCGGGTATCCCATGGTAGGCGTTCACGCCAAGCTGTACGATGGTTCCTATCACCCGGTAGACTCCTCCGAAATGGCCTTCAAGACCGCCGCACGCATTGCCTATAAGAAGGGCTGCATGGATGCAGGCCCCGTGCTGATGGAGCCGATCATGCACGTGGAAGTGCTGGTGCCGGATGAATACATGGGCGACATCATGGGCGACATGAACAAGCGCCGTGGTCGGATCATCGGCATGAATCAGGTAGATGGCATGCAGAAGGTGGAAGCCGAAGCACCCATGTCCGAAATGTTCAAGTATGCGACGGATCTTCGTTCCATGACCCAGGCTCGTGGTTCCTTCACCATGAAGTTTGAACGGTATGAGGACGTTCCGCCGAACGTGGCTGAAAAGATCATCGCTGCTGCTAAGAAGGACGATAGCGACGACGACTAAACCTGAACAGCAAGGGGCTGAGCACACAATGTGCTCAGCCCCTCTTTTAGTCCAATACGTAACGCAGCAAATTTACTTCCGGCTCCATGCCTAAGGTCATCACATGTCTTGCCGTAAGGTGAAAATCCAGTTTGACTAGGATATGCTTCATGCGCTCGTTTGCATCGGACGTATCAGCATAGATTTGCCGGATGCCGTAGACTTCTCTTGCCAGTGCAATGCCCTGCTGCATGGCTCTGGTGCCATAGCCGTGACCCTTGCACGTATCATCCCGAAGAATGATACCAATTTCGCAAACCTTACTGTCCGCATCAGCAAACTTTAGGGATAACGCTCCAATGCATTCTTCGTCATCAAGAAAAATGCCGAAGATCGGATGCCAGTCCTGCTGCTGGCATTCATAGTCAAAGCAGCGATCCACATATGATCTGCAATAACAATATTGCTCTGCCATCAGCACGGCATCAGACCTATAATGAGCATAAAAATCGTGATACTCGCTTCTTGTAAAAGGGCGAAGGTTGATTGCAGGCTGCATCAAAGCAAACCGTCCTTCCAAGTTGCGGCAGAAAGTACCTGGCAAAGTGCTTCAAGCCCCTGCAAGTCTTCCGAATCAAAGCGGTTGAGCAATGGGCTATCAATATCCATTACGCCATAGAGCTGACCATCAAAAATCAGTGGGATCACGATTTCGGCATTGGATGCACTGTCACAGGCAATGTGTCCCGGAAATTGATGCACATCCGCAACGAGCTGCGTCTTACGCTGTAATGCCGCCGTACCGCACACACCTTGCCCTAATCGAATGGTCGTGCAGGCAACTTTCCCCTGAAAGGGTCCCAGAAGCAGAGTATCACCCTTCAGCAGATAAAAGCCAGCCCAGTTAATATCAGGAAGTGCCTCCCACAGCAGTGCAGCACAGTTGGCCATGCTGGCCATGGGACTTGTACATCCCTCTACCAGAGCTTCTAGCTGTTCTTTCAGCAGCGCATACAATGCGCTCTTTTCTTTTGGCCAAGCAGGCATGTCATGCATTGAGGCATTCCCTTCTTTCCTTAAAGGACATAAAGATAAATGGCAAAGAAATGAAGAATAGTGCCGCCAAGGCAAAAGAAATGAAAGATGGAATGAAAAAATTTCTTTTTCGATCCAATGCCATATAGGATGGCCCCCAGCGTATAAACACACCCGCCTGCCAACAGCAGGTTAATGCCACGAGCATCCATCAGCAACTTTAGCTGTGGAAAGGAAAAAATCACCATCCAACCCATGACAAGATAACACGCCACCGACACCTTGGCGAATTTCTTCAGGCTCACGGCATTCAGCACAATGCCGACAACCGCAATGAGCCAAATCACCCCAAACAACCACCAGCCCATGCTCTCACGCAGTGTCACAAGAGTAAAGGGCGTGTAGGTGCCGGCAATCAGGAGAAAAATGGTACAGTGGTCAAACACACGGAATACACGCTTGGCGCGGTTCACCTTCAGTGCATGATACAGGCAGCTCATCAGATAAAGAATCACTGTCGTTACACCAAAGACAATAGAAGATGCCAGCTTAAATCCATCAAAAGGATTGCAACTCTTTACAATGCAAAGTACCAAGGCGGCAATGCCAAGCAAAGCTCCAATGCCATGGGAAATAGAGCTAATCAGCTCTTCTGCCAGGCTGTAGGTTGGAATTGCCACACGGCGCTTGCGTTCTTCAGCACTGATCAATTCGACACCTCCGCCTTACTTGATCAGCCGGAAAAGCGAGACAACCTCGCCGACAATGGTCAAT
Source organism: Phocaeicola dorei (assembly GCA_963627465.1). Taxonomy (GTDB): domain Bacteria; phylum Bacillota; class Clostridia; order Christensenellales; family Aristaeellaceae; genus CAKUFA01. The sequence goes on along the minus strand of CAVGBO010000040.1, from coordinate 27,760 downwards.
TCCTTGGTGTAAATAGGCTCCATAGTGGGATTCTCTGGCTGCAAACGATAGGTACCGTTTTCCTCCTTAAAGAACCGTTTCACGGTAGCAGAGTCATCAAGCATAGCCACAATAATGTCCCCGTTGGAAGCATGATTTTGCTGCAGCACAATAATATAATCGCCATCCATAATGCCGGCGTTAATCATACTATCCCCATGGACACGCAAAATAAAATGATCGCCACGGCCAAGCATCACTTCGGGAATGGAAACATAATCCTCCAGGTTTTGCTCTGCCAGAATGGGTACGCCGGCCTGAACATGTCCCACCACAGGCACAGCTACCGTTGCATTACGGATGAAATTTGGATCACCCACAACTTCCATGGCACGGGGCTTCATTGCGTCACGATGGAGCAAGCCTCGCTTTTCAAGGCGCTGCAAATGTCCGTGCACCGTAGAGGTAGACTTCAGCCCTACCGCATTGGCAATCTCACGGACACTGGGCGGATAACCCTTGGTCTGTATCTCAGACTTAATGAAATCAAGAATGCGCTGCTGGTTATCACCACGAGGTCGCTGCACAATTCATCGCCACCTTGTTATAGATTAAGGATCAATTGATTCTATCATATTCCGCTCAAAAAATCAAAACAATTTCAAAAAGCGGTCATGACAACTTCAACAGACAGCTGCCGTGGTTCCAGAACCCTTGAGCCTAACGCTCCCGCAGGTTTTGAAACTACGGCAGCTGCTGCGACTATCTGCGCCTCTTGCCGAGAGCTGCTCGTATTCTTTTCTTCTTCTCGCAACGTAATTCTTTCAGAACTAATTTTCACTGACTCTCATGCTCAAGCAGCCATCGTCGCCAAGTTTTGTCGCATCAAGTGCAAGCGCTTATCTGCATCCTTCACCATGATGTTTGACACGCAGATTTTTCAGATTCAATCGACATCACCGTAATGCTTCTGCCCGCTCCTCCAGGAACAGCCTTGCCTGTTCTGCGTTGTCAGGCTTGGTATTCTCCAAGGTCATCTGCACATGAGGCTTGTTCTTCAAGCAATAGCGGAGCACGGCATCATAGTTCATTTCGCCAAGACCGGGAGCGCAGGCAATCAGAGCATCCGGTGTGGCATGATAATCCTTCATGTGAACGACAGCAATCTCATCCCCCAACAGGTCGATTGCTTCATCGATCACCGCATCACGGCGCATAATATTGTCCGGATGAAGCAGATTCACCGGGTCGAAGATGATCTTCAAATTCGGCGAATGGATGGCGTCCAGCACCTTCCGAGCGCGTTTGCCGTCCGATACAATGTGGGTATACACCGGCTCAATGGCCATGGTAGCACCGATTTTCTCCGCAGCCTCCACCACGGGGCGAAGCCGGTCGATGAACAGAGACAAGGCTGCCTCCGTATGGCTTGCTACAGGATCGTACCGATATGCTGCATTCGGGTTGCCTGTTTCTGTACCCACAACGCTTGCGCCCATCCAGCGGCAAAGCTGCAAGTGGGCTACGTACTTCTTCAGAATTTTCTGATACTCCTGCTCATCAGGATGCGCCAGATTCAGATAACAGCCCAGTACCGCCACGTCAACACCATGGAGCATTTCATTCAGGTGCTTTGCCAGCCCCGGCGTTGCTACGGCAGGATCCATGTATGCAGGGGAAATCGTCTTGCTCAGGGCAAGATGAACGCAGGTGAAGCCCTGCTGCTTTGCTACTAATGCCCGTTCTTCAATAGTTCCTGCTGCCATGTCATGCATCCGAATACCGATATTCATTTGCTTACGCTCCTTCCACGTGGGCAACCTGTTCGCAGGACAGGGCCTCCCCTACTTGTCCCGTCATGTGCACGTTTTTCATCACAATGCGATCCACATATTTGGCGATAATGCCTTGGTTCAGGCAAGGCTCCACATTTTCCGCCATAGCCGGAGGCATAGGCTTGCCCTGCTTGTCAAAGGTGAAGGTCACATTCTCCATCTCCACCTGTTCAATGGGCTGCTCCGGCAGACCAAGGAAGTAGCCTGCACAGGCTCCGCAGTCTTCCGCCTGTACATCTCGGAAGATCACCTTGCCAATCCGTGGGGTAGAATCATCCACGGGATACTTTTCCCGAGACTGCACCCAGGCCGTATGCCCATCCGGGTCACAGAAATACAGGCAATTCACCACAAAGGGTGCGCCTACGTGCTCCATCTTCACCCGTTCAAAGACAATTTCATCGATCACACCGTCTTTGCCCCGACCTCTGCGTGTTTTGACCCGCAGCCCCCGGTCGGTGTTGCGCATCAGGCAGTCGTGCACCAGCACGTCATGAACGCCGCCAGCCATTTCGCTGCCGATGGTTACGCCGCCGTGGCCATTCTCCATCAGGCAATGGGTGATTTCCACGTGTTGGCAAGGCGTCTTGTAGGTGCTGCCCATGTAGATTTTTCCGGCCTTAATGGCAATGCAGTCATCCCCCAAGGAGAAATGGGCACCGGCCAGCAGCACATTCTTGCAGCTTTCCGGGTCAAAGCCATCCGTGTTGGGGCTGTCCGCAGGAGCGGTAACAGAGATGCCGATAAACTTCAGATCATTGCTGAAGTAGGGATGCAAATTCCAGGAGGGGCTGTTGCATACGCTGACTCCCTGCAGAGTAACATTGCTGCAGCGGCACAAGAAAACCATCCGCCCGCGCCAAGCGATGTTCTTCTGCTTCCGGTTCACCCACCAATCCGCTTGATCTGCTCTGCCGTTCAGCTTACCGGGACCGTAAATGCTCACATCCTCCACATCTACGCCGGTAATCAATGCAGCGAAGGCATCCAGCGGATTCCCTTCCCATGTGCCAAGGTTGTAATCACCGGTTTCATCCGTCGTTTCTGTTGCACCAGGAAGGATGGGGAAGCAATGCCGATCCGTGTTCAGGCACAACTCTGCGCCTTCTGCCAGTTCAATGGACATGTGGCTTTTCAGGAACAGAGGCGTTACCACATACTTTCCCTTTGGAATCAGCACCCGGCCTTTTGCAGGGCAGCACAGGATTGCCGCCTGAATAGCAGGGGTATCGTCATGGACACCGTCACCGATCGCACCGAAGCGGTGCACATTCAAGGTTACGCTTTCAAAGGCAGTATGGAAGGAGATCACTGCCGCCTGTTCCTCACCATCCAGTACCTCCACCGTATAATCCGCATCCGGCCACAGTCCGTACAGGTTCGTTACCACTCGGTCAGTGGTCACCCGGCGTTCACCATTGATGCGCAGGGTATAGGGCTTCAAGGTGTTGTACAGTCCGCCGTCTTCCAGCTGAAGGGCGGCACTTCTGCCTGAAACAAACAAACAAGTCAGCTTCATGGTTTCATTCCTCCTGTCAGGCTTTTTCTTCGGCATTCAGGTACTCTGCATAGGCCATCATGAAAGGACCTACGCCCTTGCTGTCATCACTGACCCGGGGCTCAGACAGGTAATAGGCCACAGAGCCATCTCGCTTTTCGCCAGGGCCAAGGCCTGCCACCCAGCAAATGTCGGTCAGGTGCAGGTTGCCATTTTCATCCGGCTGAAGCTTGTCGCTGACCAGATGCTCAAAGGCTTTGCGTCCCAAGGCCGCATACTTTTCCTCATTGATCACACCTAGGCGGACGGCCTTCAATATGGCATAGGCTACCATGGCAGAGCCCGAGGTTTCCAAGTAATTACCCGGCACCTCGCCGTGATCAATTACCTGATAAAACAGGCCGGTTTCCTTGTCCTGATAGCGGAGGATGCCTCGCAGGGTTTCCCGGAAGAGATCCACCAGTGCCCGATAGTGCTCATACAGCTTGTCCGGTCCCAGAATGCCGATGCAGTCGATCATCGCCATCAGATACCAACCCATGGAGCGGAGCCAGAAGTTCTTGGAGCATCCCGTTTCCTTGTTTGCCCAAGGCTGCTGCTTGGCCATATCACAGGCATGATAGCTCAGTTGTTTCTCTTCATCATACAGATACCGGCGCACATTGGCAAACTGCTTGGTGATATCTGCCACATTCGCCAACCCGTCAAAGGTGGTTTCGTAGGCCATGTAGAAAGGCTGCGCCATGTACAGACCATCCAGCCAAATCTGTTCGGGATAGATGGCCTTGTGCCAGAAATTCCCGCATTCACAGCGAGGATGCTGACGAAGCCGATCCATGTGGAATTCAATCGCTTTGCGATACCGTTCCTCCCCGGTTTCCTTCCATGCGAAGAACAGTGCCTTGCCACTGTTGATGGAGTCAATGTTGAATTTCTTCTCGAAGGTGGGGATAGTGCCATCCGCCTCTACCCGACTGGACAAATAGTCCAGCACGAACTTGCGATACACATCTTCCCCGGTGGCTTCGTAGAGATCGATGCAGCCGATCAGCACACACCCATCCTCATAGTTCCAGTACTCCTTATAGGGATGGTAGGCATCAAGAAAGCTGAGCACATACTTCTGAACATCCTTCATGGCAGTCTCTCCTTCTGTATGGTAATGTAAGCATTATCAACTTGAGCACATTATACCTTAGGTTTTTTCCCTTGTCAACGGAACATCATAATTTCCTGCAAGCGTTTATTCCTGAAGTTTTCTTTTTAGGTGAAGATAAAAAGTTTTCTGTAAACGCTTTCTTTTTTATAACAGCAGGTGTATAATGAGCCCGTCTAAATCAACGGATGTGAGGTGACAAGCATTGAAACGGCTTGCGCGTGGCAACACAGAGCTCATCCTTCACGGAAACCTTCTTCAGGCCATTCTTTCCATTGCCGTTCCCGTCATCATCAATAGCTTTCTGCAGACGATGTACAACCTGACGGATACCTTCTGGCTGGGACGCATCGGTACTTCCCCCTTGGCCGCCATCAGCCTTGTGACCCCTGTGCAAAGCACCGTGGTCAACTTTGGCAGCGGACTTACCGTGGCAGGATCGGTGCTGATTTCCCAGTACGTGGGTGCCGGGCGGCATGAGGAAGCAGAGAAGATGGCCAACCAGATTTACTTCTGCTCCATGCTGTTCTGCCTTGCATGCGTCCTTGCCTTGGAGATTTTTACGCCCTCCATCGTCACTTGGCTTGGCTCGGACGGTGAAACCTGGCAACACGCTACCACCTATCTTCGTGTTGTGTCCTTTGACATGCCTTTCCTGTTTACGGTCAACATCTTTCAGGCCATTCGTCAGGCACACGGTGATACGGTGCAGCCTATGCTGATGAACCTGCTGGGTATCCTCATTAACATGGTGCTGGATCCCCTGTTGATGGTAGTCATCCACTGGGGCGCTGCCGGTGCCGCACTGGCCACCGTATTGGCTAAGGCCGTGCCTGCGATTGTTGTGCTGGTGCTGCTCACCAGACCCAATGCACAGGTTCGCCTCCAGCGCACCAAGATGAAGCTGGAAAAGTCCAAGCTGCAGGAAATTATCCGCATCGGCTTGCCAACGGCTTTGGGCAGCAGTGCCATGCAGTTTGGCTTTCTCCTCATGAGCCGAAACGTCTATGCTTACGGCGTCAACGCCATGGCCGCCTATGGTATCGGCAATAAGGTGAACGGCTTGATTTCCCTGCCCTCCAATGCCATCGGCTCCGCCGTTGCCACCATTACCGGGCAAAACATGGGGGCTGATCAGCCTGACCGTGCGGAAAAGGGTTACCACGTTTCCATGATTGCCGCCGTGGCATTTCTGCTGGTGGGCGGTCTTGTGTTGTCCCGCCCCGTTGTGTCCACCGCTGTGGTCAGCATCTTTGCCACAGATGCAGACGTTATTGCCATGGCGGCGGATTTCCTGAGCATTCTTGCCCTGTGGTGCTTCTCTAATGGCGTTTACAATGCCACGGCGGGACTCTTTCAGGGTTCCGGTCACACGGAAATCACCATGTCCATTGAAGCGGCTCGGTTGTGGATTTTCCGCTTTGCCTCCCTGTACCTGCTGGATCAGGTGCTGCACATGGGCGTCCGCAGCGTGTGGTATTCCGTGGTCATTTCCAACGGCATCAGTGCTTTGATACTCTTCCTGTTCTATTTGACCGGCATATGGCGGAAGAACAGAGTGAAACTGGATAAGTAAAAATTTCCTGATGGGGACGTGCGATGAAGCTCGCCCCCATCTTTTTTACTCATCAAAGGGATAGGATACCGCCGGCGTAACCGTAAACGCATCAAACACCGCAGAGCCTGCATCATCTCCGCCCTGCAGGGGCATAGCAAACAGTGAAGGCCGTGCACCCACCCAGGTTCCCCGTTCAGGGCTGAAGGGTTGGCCAATTACTTGGTAACTCTGCCCGTCCAAACTGAAGCTGAACACAGCCTCTGCCTGATCATAGCCTGTAGGCGTCAGTGTCATGCGCAGTGCCACATGATGCACATCCTTGGGTAGGGCGATGGTATTGCACACCGTTTCTGCATGATTGACACCGCCGGAAAGGATGTAGTCCATCCGTAGGCCATTTTCGTCCACCCGAATGGCCACTCCTGCATACTGTCCGCCAATGAGTGCAATGCCAGCCTGTCCGCCCGGCTGAAGCTCCGCAACGTCCACCCCGGTATCTACCGTGAAGGCCGGGCAGGCAATCTTTTGCGTCAGCACTTGAGGGGCATCCCACAAGGTATTGCCCCCTGCCGGCAGCTTTCGTGCATAAAGCTTCAGCTTGCCGTCTCCTGCGGCAAAGAAGTCCTGCCGCCAGTTGCCCATAAACTGCCACTGCAAGCCTAGCTTTTTGCCGGTAAAGTCATCGGAGGCCTGTTCAGAGGTCATCGGCTGCTCAGGTGCTGCAGGTTTCTTGTGGCGCATCACTGGCACACCGCATGCCGTGCTTGCAGCGGCAATGGCTGCTTCGCCTGCATCTTCCCCTGCTTTTACTGTGGCAGGATCCACCGGATGCTCATCCTTTACGCCCATGGAAGGCCAGCCGTCTTCTTCCCAATGCATAGGCTGCAGATGGGTAATACGGCCATACAGTCCCCGGCTTTGGAAGTGGAGGAACCAATCCTCACCGTTGGGCGCAGTCACCCATCCGCCCTGATGAGGACCATTGACCACCGTGCTGCCCTGCTTCAGGACAATCTTTTCCTCATAGGGGCCGTGAATGCTGCTGCTGCGGAGCACGGTCTGCCAGCCGGTTGCCACACCGCCTGCCGGTGCAAAAATGTAATACAGGCCGTTTCGCTTATACATCTTAGGGCCTTCAATGGTAGGCTGGGTGTGCTGACCATCAAAGATCAAGTGATCATCGCCAATGGCACGCTTGCCGTCCCGACTCATGGGGAAAAGGCCAAGGATGGACTTGAAGCCGATACGGCTCTTTGCATAGCCGTGCACCACCCAGGCAGAACCGTCATCATCCCAGAAGGGGCAGGGATCAATCAATCCTTTTCCCGGCAATACGCAAACCGGCAGATCCCATTGTCCCAGTGCATCCTCCGCCGAAACCATGAAGATGCCCTCATCCGGCATACCGTAGTAGATATAGAACCGACCATCATGGTAGCGGATGGCAGGTGCCCACACTCCCTGCGCATGGCGAGGCACGGCATACCGAGGATCAGGAATATTGGGCAGAGCATAGTTCACCAGCGTCCAATTCACCAAATCCTTGGAGGTAAGAATGGGCAGACCGGGCACGTAATTGAAGGTAGAGGCCGTCAGGTAATAAGTATCCCCTACCCGAATTACGTCCGGGTCAGAATAGTCGCACATCAGCACCGGATTGCGGTACGTGCCGTCACCGCAGTCAGCGCACCAGAGCCTATCCGTCATTGCTGTCCCTCCATCCATTCATCATATTCATCACAGAGAAGCTCCGCATAGATGCCGCCCAGCTTTTTCAGCTCCTTGGCAATCATCCCTGCATAGATCATTGCCCCCTCCGGCTGAAGATGGGTGTTGTCCTCCTTGCCTTCCGGATAGTACCGATACATGCCTGCCGGGAAAATCATGTACAGCTTGGCACTTTCCTCTTCCGGCAGGTGATCCACAAGCTCCTCGCTCATTTTTGTCAGGTCAATGACTGGAACATCAAGCCGCTTGCCCGTGCGGCGCATTGCTTCCGCCCACTGGTCATGAGAGAAAGCTGCCGTTTCCCTTTTTCTGCGGGTCACCGGGGTAATGAACACAGGATGTGCCCCCTTGTTGCGGGCAACATTGACGAACTTCTCCAGATTCACACAGAAATCCGTGTCCGGATCCGCATACCGGGCAGGATCGGCAACCTTTTCATCATTGTGACCAAACTGGATGAACAGGAAATCATCTTTCTTGATTTGATCATAAATCGGCGCAAGGCGGCCTTCATCAATAAACTGCTTGGTGGAGCGGCCATTTTCTGCCATGTTGGCAATCACCACTTCATACCGCTTGGTATACCGGTCAAACACCTGTCCAATGCCCGTCTGCGGAAAGGTCAGGATACTGTTCTGCTTGACTGTTGAGTCCCCTGCCCAGAAAATCGTTTTCATTTGCATGTCTCCTTCTCCTATTGCTTTAATCGTATCAACAAGAATAGAGCCTGCGTGCTGTTTCGACGCAGGCTCTATGGATTCCTGCCGGAGGTTACTCCTTCACAGCACCAATGTTGATGCCCTTAACGAAGTACTTTTGCAGGAAGGGATACAGGATCATGAAGGGCAGGATGGCCACGATCACCGCAGCGTTCTGCACCGTGTTTTCCGTTGCACTGCCAAGAGCAGTTGGCAAGTTGGAGCCCATCATCATGGAGCGAAGCTTCATCTGGAAGTTGTAAAGGTCCGCTTTGGTGATGTACAGCTTGTAGTTGGTGTAATCGTTCCAGTAGGACACGGCAAACATCAAACCGATGGATGCCAGTGCAGCCTTGGACAGAGGAAGGGCAATCTTGTAGAAAGTCTGCATAGGCGTGCAGCCGTCCAGAGTTGCGCTTTCAAACAGGCTGTTGGGAATGCCTTCGAAGAAGTTCCGCATGAGCACCAGATTGTACACGTTGATGGCTGGCAACAGGATGACCACCCACAGGGTGTTGGTCAAGCCAAGATTCCGCATCACAATGTAGCTGGGAATCATGCCGCCGGAGAAAATCATGGTGAACAGCAGTAGGCCGGCGAAAAGGCCACGGCCAGGCATATCGAACTGAATCAGCACGTATGCGCCCAAGGTGGACAGGAGCAGACCCAGCAGCGTGCCGCTGACAGTGGTGATGACGCTGTTCCACAAGGGAGTTACCAAGGTCGGGTTGGTCAGCACGGTGATGTAGCCTTCAAAACCGAACTTCTCCGGGAAGAGCTTCATGCCGTAGCCGGTGGTCAGATCCAGAGAGTCCACCAATACCTTCCACAGAGGAATAAGGATGATGAGGCACACGATGACAAACAGGATGCCGTTAATCACCGGGAAAACGCCCACATGTTTATGGCTCTTCTTAACGTGGGGTGTAGACTTAGCAGTTTGCATCTTTCGCTCCTCCTTCCTTACACAATGCCCCGGCCGCGGACTTTCTTGCTGGCATAGTTGCACACGAGCATCAGCACCATGCCCACCAAGGAGCGGAACAGGCCAATAGCCGTGGTATAGCCGTAGTCCGGGATGCCGCCGCTGTTAAAGGTCTGATAGTATACATAAGTCTGCAATACCTGCGACACGTCCATGACGGCGTCGTTTTGCAGCACGAATACGCTTTCGAAAAGGTTCATGATCTTGGCCAGGTTCAGGATCAGCACGGTGATAATGGTGTTGGCCAAGGCAGGCAGGGTAACATACCACATCTTCTTCCAGCGGCCTGCGCCGTCAATGGAAGCGGCTTCGTAAATGCCGGGATCAATACCCGTCAGCGTTGCCATGAAGATGATGGTGCCCCACCCGGTATCATGCCAGATGTTGATGATGTAGTAAGCGAACTTCCACCACTGGGAACTTCCCAAGAAGTAAATGCCCTGATCGGTAATACCCAGGCTCATCAGTACCTGGTTCACCAAACCGGCAGTGGAGGGAGAAAGAATCAGCTGGAAAACGGATGCCGTAACCACCCAGGACATGAAGTGGGGCAGATAGATGATGGTCTGCGCCGTCTTCTTGGCATGGATGTTGATCATCTCGTTCAGCAGCAGGGACAGAATGACCGAGAAAGCCGTGGTCAGGAGCAGCTTCACAACACTCAACTCCAGCGTGTTGTAGAAGGCGCTCCAGAAATTCGGCATGGAGAAAAGCCGCTCAAAGTTCTTCAACCCCACCCATACAGGATCCTTAATGATGGTGTATTTGGTGAAGGCGAAGTAGATGCCGAACATAGGCAAATAGTGGAAAACAATCAAAAACGCCAGTACAGGCAGAAACAGCAGGTAGAAACCGGCATATTTCTTGATTCGCGGGCCGATGGGCTTCTTATGAATATCACTGCGTGCAGCGCTTACCATTCGACAACCTCCCTTGTGGTGGAATGAAGTTCAAACGTTGTTGGAGGGAGGAGCGGCATTGCTGTCGCCCCTCCCCAACGAGATACCCTTATCAAAGCCAATTTTCATCGGCAGGGTGGATTCCTGATCAGTTCAGTGCATTCAGGCTGTCAACGATCTTATCGGACCAAGCCTGACCTTCGTTAGCAAAACGGGTCATGGCCTCGGCGTAAGTCATTTCGCCCATGGCAACCTTGGCAATCAGCTCATTCTTCAGGGTGGTCAGGTCACCGTTGTAGGTGCTCATTTCCTCGGTAGAGGGCACGATGGTGGCGGGACGGCTGTTCTCTGCGAAGAGCTGGTTGGATTCCAGGTTCTCAGGCTGGACGATTTCGCTGACGGGATTGTAGTAGCCATCGGCAAAGGTAGCCAGGGAGCTCACAGGGTCGGTGTGATGCTTGGTGTACTGGGTGCCGGGGATCTCCAGGCTCTCCAGCATGTGGAACTGGCCTTCTTCGTAGGTGTTGCCGCAAACAGTGCCGGCCTTGGTGCTCCAGTGCACATCTTCCACACCATAGGTCCACAGGAACTGCATGTCGCCACCGTCCAGAATGGTGTCAATGAAATACTTGAACACGCCTTCAGGATTTTCGCAGGTAGAGGAGATGGCCCAGACAGGAGGCGTACGGTCGATGTAAGCGGGGCAGCCTTCCAGAGGAGCCAGAGCCACCAGCTCGCCGTCCACACCGTTGTTCTCCAGGTTCTTCTTCAGGTTGGTTGCCCAGGTGCCGGACCAGTAGGTGAACACGCCGGTAGTGTTGTCATAGAACTTGTTGCGGCAGTCCTTGGTACCGTTGGTCAGGGTGGTGGGGTCAATCCAGCCCTTGGTGTAGCCTTCGTTCAGGCGAGCCAGTGCAGCTTCCATGGCAGGCTCGGTGAAGCCGTCTACCCACTTGCCTTCGTCATTCTTATAGAAGGAAGGATAGGCATCCTGATAGAACTCAGGCAGGTAGTTGATGTAGGGAGCTTCGGTACCAACAAAGCCGGCAGCGGTCAGCGCATAGGTGTCCTTCACGCCGTCGCCGTCAGGATCGTTGTTAATGAAGGCATCGCACATAGCGGCATACTCATCCCAAGTGGTGGGAGCTTCCATGCCGACAGCATCCAGCCAAGCCTTCTTGACGTAGGTAACAGTGCCGCCGCCACGAGCATCAGCAAAGCCATACAGGTGACCATCAATCTTCAGGCCTTCGATGACGCTGTCGCCGGTAAAGCGGCCGCTGTTCTTGGTGGCACTGTTCTCCCATGCTTCCGTCATGTCCCACAGCACGCCTTCAGAGGCGTATGCAGAATAATAAGTGGAAGAAAGAATCATCACATCAGGCCAGTCGCCGGATGCGATCTGCTGCTGAAGCACATCATAGTAAGCATCGTGGTCGGGCTGGATGATTTCCAGTTCAATGCCGGTCAGCTCTTCCCAGCGAGCCTTGAATTTGTCCTGGGCATTGGCTTCCGTGAAGACCGTGCCATCAACAAAGATGGTAATCTTGCTGGGCTTCTCCACATCAGCGCCTGCCATGGTGGGTACGAGACCCAAGCACAGCACCAGTGCCAGCATTAGGGAAAGAAATTTCTTCATAACCGTGGTTCCTCCCTTTGTTTTTTTCGAGGCGTTCCGCCCCCTGTATGGCTGCATCATAGCATGGACAACGTAGGAAAACAAGAAACAAGATTTGCCCGGAGGGTTCATTTCTTTGGATTCTGCTGATTTTGAGCGGATTCAAGCGCGCAAGATTTGTACGCTCCATTGCTGAAACCCTTGAAAAATCGTCATTTTGTGGTAAAATAGGATTGCATGAAGTGTTCTTGAGGTTTTCCCTTTCCCCGTGATTTTGACGTGTGGAGAATGTGGCTTGGTACTTGTAAGCCGTCACTTTCCTGCGTGTATTGTTTGTTCCGCATCACCCTCGCTGAAAGGATGACCTGCTATGAAGAAACCCTTTGTCCGCCTGAAGCTTGAGGAAGATTCGCACGCTTCTTCAGCAAAGCTCTCCATGGTCATCACCTACAGCATTTTTCTGCTGCTTTGCCTTGCGCTGGTGCTTTTCTTCTACATGAATTCTACGGAGAATGCCCGGGAGAATTTCTGGCAGCAGCAGTCTGCCCGGCTGAATGCCGCCGTTGCCGATATGGATGACGTGATGGATACCATGGATGCCTATACCCGGCAGCTGCTAACTGACTCCACCTTTGTCCGCTTCGCCAACATGAATGGCTTGGAGGAAAGCGGCTATATCTATACGGCTTATGAAATTATGAAGATTCTTGCCCCCAAATCCTATTTGCTGCTGAAAAACCCCATCAGCGAATGCCACATTTATATGAACAGCTCAGGCTATGTGATTTCAGGCAGCCAATTTACGGAAGCATTTCAATATTACAATTCCTATAAAAGTTACCTTGCCGGCGGTTATGACAATTGGCTGGCCATGATTCGCTCAGCATCAGCCAAGCCTCAGGTGCTGTCTACCGTCGCCTACACTGGTCTTTCCGGCAGTGCTGTCTTTTTGCAGGATATCAATGCGCTGATGAACCGGAATGTTCCGGCTGTCATTTGGTATGAAATTGAGCCTGTGAAGCTGTTGCAAACCCTGCTCCCCGGCTGGGATCAGCGGGTGTCCCTTTATGTTGCTTCCTCGGATGGTACCGCCCAGTTTCAAATCACGGACGGACAATTTACTGCCTTTGATGCGCCCGTGCAGCTGAACGATATTTTGCCTGAAGGTCTTTCCGAAGTTGTGCAAGGTCAAAGTGCTTCCGGCACCATGACCAATTGGAAACAGACCAAAGTCCTTTCCCAGGAAGGCGGCAACGGATGGTGCTACACACTGCTGCTTCCGCAAAGCCTATGCACAGAGGCCTTAGGAAATTACGATTTAGCCTTCGCCATCATCTTTCTGTTGGCCGTACTTGGCGGCATTGTGATGGTCATCTATCTGGTGCGGCAAAACATGAAACCTTACCAGCAGCTCAATAGCCAGCTGCTGAAGGTCGAGGGAGACAATGCAGAACTTCAGCGGGAAATCGATGCGCAAAAGCCTGCTGTGTGTTCCGCTTACCTGCGGCAGCTGCTTTCCGGCCACGTGGCTTCCTCGGCGGAATTCGACTACATCATGTCGTTCCTGGGGCTTACGGGAGAGCTGAACTTTTATGTGCTCTACTGTGTAGCCAATGTCCAGTCTGACCTAGCCATGGATCACGACGTGTCCCACGAGCTGATCAGCCAGTACATCACCCAGTACCTGACCATCGATCATCCCGTGTACTACTACAATATGTCCGACCGTTCCTTTGTGGTGCTGGCTGCCTTTGAGCAGTCTGATGCTGCAGATCCCCTAATGGAACTGCAGCACCGAGTCATCGCACTGCACAACGATTTGGTGGAGCAGCACAACATTTGGTTCTATGCCGGCGTGGGTGAAAAATGCACCGAGGCGCAGAAGCTTTGGGAATCCTACGAACAGGCTCGCACCGCTGCCCGGTATACGGCCAAGCATCACATTTTCCTGCCTTACGAAATGATCCACAAGGACACCGGCTCCTGGTACTACCCGATTGAAATTTCTGCAAAGCTGCAGCACTTCATCACCACCGGCAACAAACAGCAGGTAACGGAAATGTTTGCCCTTATTCATCGGGAAAACATTGAGGAGCGTTCCCTGTCCATGCCCCTGCTGACACTGCTGCTTTCTGACCTGAAAAACACCCTGCTGAAATCTCGCTTCCTAATTACCAACGTCCAAACCGAAAGCGAGCAGGAGCAACTGCGGCAAATTGATCGCCGGCTTGGAGAACAGCTCAGCTTCCCGCAGCTGGAAAGCACCGCACTGGAGCTGTGCAGCTTCTTCACCCGCACGGCAGAGCCTTCTGACCCCATTCCTGATGTAGAGCGGTACCTGACGGAAAACTATACAGATCCATCCATGTGCCTGGCCAAGCTATCCGATCGGTTCAACATTTCGGAGAGTTATCTGTCCCACCTGTTTAAGAACAAAACAGGGCAGAATTTCTCCGTATACTTGGAGAATCTGCGGCTAAATGAGGCAGCTCGTCGGCTGAAAGAGCCGGGATGCAATCTGTCTTCCCTGTATTTGGAGCTTGGGTATAACAATTCCACCACCTTCCGCAGAGCCTTCAAAAAGCGCTACGGCATGGCACCCAGTGAAATGCGCAGTTAAAGGAGAATGACTTCCATGCATACCATTTTCGTTGCACCCTCCACCCCGGTTGATACATTAGGCAAGGCTTTCGCTTTGCTGCCGGATGATCAGGAAGAAACCGTCTGTATTCATCTTGCCCCCGGCGTGTATCGGGAAAAGCTGACACTGCATCGCAGCCACACTATCATTGAAGGCTCCGGTGCAGAACAGACCAAAGTCGTTTTCGGTGATGCTGCTACGGAGCTCCTTCCGGATGGTATGAAACGTGGAACTTTCCGCACAGCCACCCTGATGATTGATGCCTCCTATGTTACCCTGCGAAACTTGACCATCGAGAACGATGCCGCTCCTCGTGAGGAAGCCGGTCAGGCTATTGCCTTGTATGTGGACGGGGATCATTTTCTGGCGGAACATTGTGCCCTGCTGGGGCATCAGGATACGTTGTTCACAGCGCCCCTTCCCTTGAAGGAGCTGCAAAAGAACGGCTTTATCGGTCCGAAGCAGTTTGCTCCTCGTATCCCGCAGCGTCAGGTATATCAGGACTGCCTGATTGTCGGAGATATCGACTTCATTTTTGGCGGTGCTGCAGCCTGGTTTGATCATTGTGAAATCCGCAGTGTGGATGGGCGCAAATTACGTTCCACCCCCTATGAGAGCTATATCAGTGCCCCGTCCACTCCTGCCGGTCAGCACTTTGGCTATGTGTTTGATCACTGCCGCTTAACAGGTGAAGGCATTCCTGATGACAGCGTACATTTGGGGCGCCCTTGGCGGAACGATGCCAAAGCAGTGTACATTTGCTGTGAAATGGGTAGTCATATCAAAGCTTCCGGTTTCCATGATTGGAATAAGCCCGAAGTACATGCAACCATGTTCTTTGCCGAATATGGCTCGTTCGGCAGAGGAGCGGAAGGCATGCGTGCTGATTATGTTCACCAGCTGACGGAAGCAGAAGCTGCCGCCTACACGTTGGAACAGTTCCAGCAGCATGCACTTGACGCAGAACAAACCAAAGTCTGAATTGAAGCATGCAAAAAAGCGCAAGGTTTGCCTACCTTGCGTTTTTTTGCATGCCCATTTACTTGTTGTTGTATCCCAAGGTCTTCAAGTCATCCATGCGGTTGCGCCAATCAGGGCGAACCTTTACCCAAAGTTTCAGGTTTACATGCATACCAAGAAGCTGCTCAATGTCCGCACGAGCTTCACTGCCGATGGTTTGCAGCATGGCACCGTGCTTGCCAATGATGATTCCCTTATGTGCCTCCCGTTCGCAATAAATGGTGGCATGAATCTCCATGAAGTCATCATTTTCTTTATTCATGGCCATCATTTCCACGCCGATACCGTGGGGAACTTCATCCCGTAGGTGCAGCAATGCCTTCTCACGAATCATCTCGGCACAAATCTGACGCTCCGGCTGATCGGTCATCATATCATCCGGGAAATACTTGGGACCTTCAGGGAGTCCCTTGACAAGAGCGGCCGTCAGGTCTTCCAGCCCATCGCCCGTTTTTGCGCTAATGGGTACAATAGCGTCATAGGAAAGATCTGCAAAGGAAGCCATCAGAGTGAGAAGCTTCTCCCGAGGCAGCAAGTCAATCTTATTGAGTGCCAGCAGCTTCGGTACTTTCTTCTCGGACATTTCCTTGACGATTGCCCGATCCTGCTCCCCTACCTGAGTGGCATCCACCAGCACCAGCACCCCATCCATGCCATCCATGGCATCCTTAACGGACTGCATCATGTACTCGCCAAGCCGGGTACGGGGATGGTGAATGCCCGGCGTATCCAGGAAAACCATTTGCCAGTTTTCCCGGGTCATAACGCCCATGATCCGGTTGCGTGTAGTCTGGGGGCGATTGGACACAATGGCCACTTTCTCCCCGACCAAGGCATTCATTAAGGTTGACTTACCAACATTCGGCCTTCCCACAATGGTGATGAAGCCGGAACGAAAATGCTGCTGCTCCATGTTGTTTCCTCCTCAATAAGGTTTGCCGTTCAGCTCTGCTGCGCCAAAGCCATGGGGCAGCAGCTGCTTCAGGTTCATTTCGTCTTTCTGCCCATCTCCCCAGGTAACAAGCACCCGAAGGTCGGGCGCAAACTCATTCAATGCCTGCCGACATGCGCCGCAGGGCCAGGGCGCAGCTTTCTCAGCTGCGATGGCAATGGCAGTAAACTCGGTTGCACCCTCGCTGACCGCCTTAAACAGTGCCGTACGCTCCGCACAGTTTGCTAGGCCATAGGATGCGTTTTCGATATTGCAGCCCTGATAAATCCGTCCATCGGCGCACAGCAGTGCCGCCCCAACCGCAAAGTGGGAATAGGGCGAATAGCTGCGCTTCATAGCTTCCCGTGCAAGGCTCAGCAGAGTTTCATCCGTAACAGTCGATTCTCCATCTCGGCTCATGCCAATGGCAGACAAAATCTTCTCTTCCATTGCTCTCATGCTCCTTTGGTCTTCCGGTTCGATATGATCATAGCCCATCAGGTGACAGATGCCATGCACCAGCAGATAAGCCGCTTCCCGCATGGGAGAATGACCGTATTCTTCTGCTTGGACGTAAATGTGAGGAACGGACAGGATCAGATCCCCCAGCATACAGGCATCCACTTCATCATCCAGCTCCTGCCGGAGAAGCTTATCCGCTCCGCCTGCCGTCACACCCTGTGGATAGTTAATCGTGGGGAAAGAAAGTACGTCCGTTGCCCGATCCACCTGCCGATACTCCCGGTTGATGGCGTGGATTGCATCATCATCGCACAGGCGCACGCTGACGGCACAGGGGCGAAGCACACCTTCCTGCAAAAGGGCACAGTCCGCCGCCGTCTGCATGAGGGTAATCAGCTTCGGATCAACAGAAACATCCATCTGCCAAAGCAGTTTCATTGCTTCTCCTCCTCACCTTCTACCTGCTGTGCCTCTTCTGCAGGCTTTTCCGTCTTGGCAGGTTCCGCAGCAGGCAAATCACGCTTGGGTACTTCCACATTGGGATACTCAATCCGCTCATGGAAAACGCCGTTCAGCACCGTTGCGAAGGCTTCGCAAATGCCGTCAATGTCCTTCAGTGTCAAGGGAGAATTATTCAGCTGACCGTCGTCCAGCTTCCCCTGGACCAGCTTTCGGATGAACCGTTCAATGGCCTGGGGCGTAGGATCCGGCATGGAGCGCACAGCCGCCTCGATGGTATCCGCCAACATAACAATGGCACTTTCCTTGGTAGACGGACGAGTTCCGTCATACCGGAAGTCCGCAATGTCCACGGGCTTACCATCCGCCTGCTGCAAGGCCTTGTGGTAGAAGAACATCACCGGCGTATCCCCGTGATGCTCCACAATAATCTGCTGAATCTCCGGGGGCAGATGATACTTCTGTGCCAACTGCAGACCGTCCCGGGTGTGGGTGGTCACAATGGCAGCGGACACGTAAGGATCGGTACGGTCATGGGGATTGTCCCCCATCTGGTTTTCCTTGAAGTACAGGGGGCGCTTCAGTTTGCCGATGTCGTGGAAGTAAGCGCCGGTACGTGCCAAAAGGGGATTGGCACCAATCTTTTCTGCAGCTGCCTCAGACAAATTTGCTACGATAATGGAATGATGGTACGTGCCCGGTGCTTCCAGCAGCAGCCGACGAAGCAGAGGCTGATTCGGGTTGCCAAGCTCCAGCAACTTGCTGGGCGTTGCCAGATTGAACAAGGTTTCAATCACCGGCTGAAGACCCACTGCCACAATGCCGCTGACCACACCGCTGGCAGTGCACATCAGGCTGTTGCTCATCACCGCATCCAGATTTGTGGAGGTCATGAGTCCTACGGCGATCATGGTCAACAAATTCAGCACAGCCACAAGGAAGCCGCTCAAAATCACACGGACACGCTGAGGCTTCCCCTTCAGGAAAAAGACCGCTGCGATACCGCTGATGATGGAGGTCAGCATCACATACACCAGTTCCGTGGTATAGGAGGTGGTGCTGCCCAGCACCAGTGAGGATGCCAGCATCGCCATCGTGAAAGTACCCACCACGCCGACACGTGCACCCAGCAATGCCGTCAGCAGCATAATGCCTAAGGCAACAGGCGACAGATAAACGCCAATGAACCGAACGGAGATGGCGCACAGCCCTGTGGTGATGCACAGCACCATCATCAGCACGGACAAGCGGCGCAAATCATGCAGCACATAAGGCACCAGCAGCTTCATCAGCACCACAAGCACGCCGATGGTAATCACCAGCATAATCGCCGTGCCAAGATAGATGGTCCAGTCGATGGTGTTGTTATCCAGCAGACCCAGTGCCTCAATCACGGCCACCTGATTCGCCGTCACCCGCTCGCCTTCCAGCACAATGTTCTGTCCCTGAAGGAACGTTACAGGCTCCACCGCATCCATGGCTTTTTGTCGTGACTGCTCCGTAGCGTCCTGCTCAATGACCATGTTCGGCTTTACGCTAGCCCGCAGGACAGAAGGCACAATATTCTGGAACAGAGACGTTTCTACCTTATAGCCCACGATCTGCAGAATCGTCTGAATGGACTGGCTGACCTGGCCCTCACGGATGGTTGTGTTCAGTGTATTTTCCACGGCCGTTGTCACCGTGGATACCATGGTGTCAAAATCTTCCGTGCTGGTGCGCAATAGCGTAGTCAGCTGATAGTTGCTGGGCGTGAAAACATTCATCAGCCCTCGGGCATATTCCAGCTCACTATCGGTAAAGGTGCGGGTACGCACGTCCGTTTCTTCCTCATCATCCTGCCGGAGGGTCAAGCCATACTGCTGCACCGTGCGCATTTCGTCAAAAATGCTGGCCATGGTGGCAAGCACTTCTTCGCTGGCACCTTCCTTCAGGTGATAGGTAGGCTCCACCGCATCGGCTGCCGCCTGCCGCCGCTCCTCCGTGGTAATTTCATCCACCACGTCCTTGGTCGCAGTAATGGTATGCCGGGAGATGGTACCCACCTGCACATCATATCTTTCCGGGGCGCTTACCGCAACAAACATGGCATACAGCACCAGACTGCCCAGCAGCACCACCAGCGTGCATTTTGCATCCACGCTATGAAGCCAACTGCGAATGCTGCGCAGCCGATTTTTTTGCTTGCTGCGATCCTTCCTCCTGCGCTTCACGCCGCCTGCCTCCTTCAATCAAAGCATGCATAGTCTATCCTAGCATTTCTATCATACAAGCTTACCTATTGATTATAGAATGAAGTGCTTTTTCTGTCAATCGAAACAGAAAACAGGAGCATGCAAAGCAAGCCTTTTTCGAAAGTTGCACATGAAAAGAGGGGCTGCGTTACCGCAGTCCCCCGCAAGGATTTACTTGATCATGCTTTGTGTCGTCTGCCAACCGGCATCAATCACCTTTTGATGGCTGGTAGCATACGGTCCGATGGCGGCCACCTGCGCCGCCGTTCTCGGGAAGTGGAGGCAAGTGTGACCGGCAAAGTTATTATCCGTCCGATGCTGTACACCATGAGGCATGGAGTGAATGGAGGCCATGTACACCCGACCATCCGCAAACACAACCCACACCGCCTTCGCATTCCAGGTGTTTCCGCCCAAGGCTTTTTCCATCTTGGCGGTATCGGCTGCCGTCAAAGGTTCGCAGTCTGCATGGGCGCCCAGAGAGAACATGTGCACCTGCCAAGAGATGCCTGTTGCAAAATCATATACCGTAGCATAGGGATACAGCTTGCACCGTGCCTTAACTTCCGAGTACCAGTTTGCATACCGCACGGAAGAGGCCTTCGGGATGTATGCGGCACTGGCATTGGGATTGATGGTAGGCGTAGCTGTTGCAACTGCCGTGCCGTTGGAACTAATAGCTGCGCTGCTGCTCAGCTTGTCCAAGGTCTTTGTGCCGGCAACACCGTCTACCGTCAAGTTATTGGCTTTCTGGAATGCCAACAGGGCTGTGTAAGTCTGCACGCCAAACTTTCCATCTGCCTTGCCGGAAAGGTATCCCAAGTCAATCAGGCGCTGCTGCATGCTCTTGACCGCATCGCTGATGTCGCCCTGCTTGAGGGACGTGCTGGGGGCAGGCGTGGCAGAAGGTGTCGGCGTAACCACCGTCGCCGAGGAGGAATACAGCAGTGCCAGCGTGGAAGCACCAGCCACACCGTCCCGGCTCAAGTCGTTAGCTTTCTGGAAATTGTACACAGCCGCAGCCGTGGCACGGCCGTAGTTGCCGTCTGCTTCCCCAGTCAGGTAGCCCAGCTTAATCAGCTTATTCTGCAAATCGGTAACCGCTGTGCCCGTCATGCCCTTGCGAAGGGTTGTGAGGGCATCTACCGTGCCGCCGGCATAAGATCCTGTGCTGGTCAGCGCACCGGAAGAATACAGCAGTACCTGGGTGTCATAGCCTGCGGCACCGTCTTCATGCAAGCCATTCTTCCGCTGGAAGGCACGGATGGCTGCCACATCATCTGCTTTGCAAACGCCATCCACCGTTGCACTGTAGTAACCCAAAGCGGTGAGACGCTCCTGCAGTCTGGTCACAGCATCGCCGGTAACGCCCAGTTTAACGACCGTCACATTGTCCTTGGTAATGGGCGTAGGGGTAGGCGTGGCCGTGGGTGCCGGCGTGGCGATAGGGGCAGGCGTGGCCGTTGTACCGGCTGCCAAAGCGTTAATGCTGAAAAGCAGATTGTAGGTACTATTGCCTGCAACACCATCCGCATCCAGTCCGTTATTGGTCTGGAAATTCTTCAGGGCAGTCACACTGCCGGAGCCGAAATCACCATCTACCTTGCCGGAGTAATAGCCAAGCTCCTTCAGCCGCTGCTGCACCAGCTTGGCATCGCTGCCGGAGCTGCCCTTCTGCACCTTGCTTTCCGGTACGGTAAAGGTGGGCACAGGGGTGGGTGTCGCCGTAGGAATCGGCGTGGGGGTTGCATCCACCGCAAGTGCGTCACTGCTAAGCAAAAGCTTTTGCGTCTCAGCACCGGAAATACCATCTGCCGTCAAGCCGTTCTTCTTCTGGAACGCCTTTGCGGCGGTCTTGGTTGCGGCATCATAGGTGCCGGTAATATCGCCGGTATAATAGCCCAGTTCCTTCAGCCGGGTCTGAATGGTTTCCACCAGTTCACCGGTATTGTTCAGCCGAACAATCACCCCGTCCACCGGGGCAAGGGTCATGACCGTCGTCTTGACACCCTTACTGTTCTTAGGCGTACCGCTGTAGAGCATGGCCTGCAGATTTGCATCCGCAATACCGGTCACGGGATAGCTGTTGGCGGATTGGAAGGAAGTCACCGCATATTGGGTAGCGTCGCCGAATTTGCCGTCTGCCTTCCCGGTCAGGAAACCAAGCTCAATCAGCGCACTTTGCAGCGCCTTCACGGCAGAGCCTTCCGAACCCTTCTGCAGCACCACATAGGAGGTTGTGTTCTCGACAGGCTCCAAGGTGGCCACGGGCGTGGGTGTGGGCGTGACCTTGACCACCTGCTTGAGCACAATGTAGTCTGTCTTTACATATCCTTCTGTGCCGTTGTATTCCACCTTTGCAAAGGTGCCGGACACGCTCTTCACCGTCAGCGTCGCACCCTTGGGAATCTTCTTCAGGATGTCACTGTTGGTGGACTGCCGTGCCCGCAGGTTCACGCTATCGCTGGTCACCGTATCATAGGGATACCCGGTCACCATTTCCACCGGCACAGGCGTAGGGGTAATGATGACCGACTCATCGGTAACGATGTACGTCTTCAAAATGTACCCGGTGCGATTGTTGTAAGTCACCTTGAAGTAACTGCCGGATGAACCCGTTACCGTAACAGAGGCACCTTGCTCCAGCCGCTCCAGTACGGTTGCTGTAGAGGAGGCCTTGGCACGCATGTTCACCTTGTCGCTTGTCACCGTCATAAAAGGATAGGACAAGTCTGCCAATGCCGCCGTACAAAACAGGAGCACCGCCACAAAGAGTGAAAAAGCAAAGCATAGCCCCACGTTACGGGTGTGTCTCATCCAACAGTTCCTCCGCATCAACAGGATCGTGGTCAATTACCACAAAAATACCATCAATTCATTTTAACCCTTATAAAACAAAGTGTCAACATTTTTTCTTCATCATTTCGTAACATTTGTGGTGGCATTTCCTGTCTCACAGAGCATCCATCTCCCGACCGTAAGCATCGAAGAGATACGCCGTATCTTCCTTTTTATCATGCCAGACATTTTCATCCGGCCAGAGGAGATCCGTCTCCCCCGGTGTACTCAAAGTACCGATGTTGATGGTCTGTCCCGGAGCGATGCTTGTTCCTTCGGGGAAAACGAAGATTTCCCTGCCCCGATCCGAGTACAGATACCAGCCGGACAGATCCACCGATGCTTCCCCATTGTTGCGCACAGAAACGGTATCCTGCGCATTGGATCGGTCGCTGATGACAACGCCGGTAGCCTCGGCAGGTAATTGCACCTCGGGCAGCATGGTCACGCTGGCCGTTCCATCCGTCAGGGTCACCAGCACGCCTTCCCCTGCATCCTGCGTAACGGCAACCTTTGCGCCGACAGAAGTGAGCAGCGACACAACGGATTCCGCCGGGGTGTCCTCCCTTTCTGCCGTGCTGGTAGAAATCACAGCCACCTGGGGCGTTACGTTCCGCACGAGGGAGGAAGATGTGGCGTCATCCCGGCCATGGTGCGCCACCTTCAGCACATCCGCATGCTTCAGCGTCTTGGCTGCCAGCAAGGTTCGTTCTTCCTCGAATTCCATGTCCCCGGTCAGCAGCATGGTGCCGGCCTTGGTTTCCACGTACAGCACAAGGGAATTGTCATTTTCACTATCGTCATTTGCTTCCATCGGGGCAAGCACGGTCATCGTTCCCCCATCGATGGGCAGGCTATCCCCCGCCTTCAGCCAAGTAACCTCTGCCTCACGCAGTGCCGTTGCCAGCACCATGGGATGCTTGGATGCTTTCACATCCGTATAGTAGGCGGAAGCATACCAATGATCCACCGTTACGCCGGACATGGCCAGCGACCACAGTCCCCCGGCGTGGTCCTTGTCCGTGTGGGTGAGAATCACGCCGTCCAGGTGGGTAATGCCACGGGTACGCAACGTTGCGGACACCGTGCCCCAGCTTTCCGCCGTGCCCGTATCGATCATGTACCGGGTTGATCCGCTTTCCAGCAGCAGGCAGTCCGCCTTGCCGACATTCAGGGCAAGCAGGGTGGTTTCTTCTGCCGCCGCCAGCCCGGCAACGCAGAGCATGCATAGAGCAAGCACAACAAGCAGCCATCGTTTCATCTTCATCGCCTCCGTTCATTCAACGTCTCTTAGGTGTCCTTTCTTCCCCGGAAGGGCGAAATCCTGCCGGTGGGAACTTGCGGCGCAATTTTTCTCTTGCATTTTTCCCTTTTGTGTGGTACACTTTCGCTTGCACTTGAGAGATGTTTTTCATGTGCGCTTATGGGGCATTGGCACAGTTGGTAGTGCGCTACATTCGCATTGTAGAGGTCACGGGTTCGACTCCCGTATGCTCCACATCACAGGCTCTTAAAACGATAGTTTTAAGAGCTTTTTCATTATCCTTCGCTTTGATCCTGAATGGATTTCTCAACCCCCTATGGAAACATCCCCCATTGCTGCAAAGGAGACATGGCATCATCATTGATTTTCTCAATATGTTCTTGATAAAACGCTGATGGCATGGTATGATGTCGATTGAAGCAGTAATGCAACGTAAGCAGGAGGGAAAGCATGTCCCGCTCATACAATAAACTCTGGCATATTCTGATCGATCGAAGCATGACCAAGACCCAGCTCAGGGAAGCAGCGAATATCACCACGAATGCAATGGCGAACCTAAGTAAGAACGAATCGGTTCCAGTAGAGACGCTTGAAAAGATCTGCGGCGTTCTCGGCTGCACAATCGATGATATTATGGACTTTGAGCCTGATACCGCAGCATCCATAGCCGGAGGAAAGAAATCTTCTGCTGCGCATCGTCACGAAAATAGATGAAGGAGAAGCTGAACCGATGAACAAACAGCAACTGGCCTCGAAAATCTGGGAATCCGCCAACAAGATGCGTTCCAAGATTGAAGCAAACGAGTACAAGGATTATATCCTCGGTTTCATTTTCTACAAGTTCCTTTCTGACCGTGAGGTCAAATACCTGATCAGCCAGGACTGGGACGATGAATACATGCAGCTTCGCCTTCACGAGGAATACGATCCGGCATGGGCGGAAGAAGGCTATTCTGAAGCTGAACACCGCCAGACGGTGGAAGGCATCCAGAAGGCAATCGGTTACTTCATCGGCTATGAAAACCTGTTTCATACCTGGCTGAACATGGGTGCTGACTTCAATGTTGATCATGTGATCGTCGCCCTGTCGGCCTTCAGCCGCCTGATCAATCCTTCCCATGAGAAGGTGTTCAAAAACATCTTCCAGACGCTGCAGACCGGTCTTTCCAAGCTGGGTGAAACATCCAATGCCCGCACAAAGGCCATCAGCGACCTGCTGCATCTGATCAAGGGCATCCCCATGGATGGCCGGCAGGATTATGACGTGCTGGGCTTCATTTATGAATACCTGATCTCCAACTTCGCAGCCAATGCCGGCAAGAAAGCCGGCGAGTTCTATACGCCCCATGAAGTATCGCTGCTGATGTCGGAGATTGTGGCGAACCACCTGAAGGACAGGACGGAAATCAAAATTTACGACCCCACGTCCGGCTCCGGTTCCCTGCTGATCAACATTGGCCGATCCGTTGCCCGCTATATGGGCGGCAGCGACCGCATCAAGTACTATGCGCAGGAGCTGAAGGAAAACACCTATAACCTGACCCGGATGAATCTGGTCATGCGAGGAATCCTGCCGGACAACATTGTGACCCGGAATGGGGACACGCTGGAGGAGGACTGGCCCTTCTTTGAGGAAAGCGACCCCGTGGGAACTTATGATCCGCTGTTTGTGGATGCGGTTGTATCCAATCCCCCCTACAGCCAGGCATGGAATCCGACAGACAAGGAAACTGATCCCCGGTATGCCCGCTACGGTTTAGCGCCGAAGGGCAAAGCGGATTATGCTTTCCTGCTGCATGACCTTTTCCACCTGAAGACGGATGGCATCATGACCATCGTGCTTCCCCATGGCGTGCTGTTCCGCGGCGGTGAAGAAGGCGAAATCAGGAAGAACCTGATTGAGAGCAATCACATTGACGCAATTATCGGCCTTCCTGCCAACATCTTCTTTGGCACAGGGATTCCCACCATCATCATGGTGCTGAGAAAAGCACGGCCGGAGCGCACGGATGTGCTGATTGTGGATGCTTCCAAGGGCTTCGAGAAGGCCGGCAAGAACAACAAGCTGCGTGCCCGTGACATCAAGCAGATCACGGATGTGGTGACAGGTCGGCTGACGGTTCCCAAGTTCTCCAGAATAGTGACCCGGGAGGAGATTCGCCAGAATGACTACAACCTGAACATTCCCCGCTATGTGGATTCCTCCGAGAAGCCGGAGAGCTGGGATATTTACGCCTCCATGTTCGGCGGCATCCCCGTTCGTGAGATTGAGGAGCTGGCTGCTTATTGGACGGCTTTCCCCGGCTTGCGGGATGCACTTTTCACCCCGAGGAACGATGCATACATGGACTTGGCTGTGTCTGACCTGAAGAACGCTGTCAGGAATCACCCCGATGTGCAGCGGTTTATCAGCCAGTACAGCGCTGCTTTCGAGGGCTTCCGTGCCTATCTGCTGGATCGGTTCATGACCGGCATGACGGAGCTGAATCTTTCCAAAGAGGAAGCTACCCTCAGTGCTGAAATCTTCCGCAGGCTGGACGGCATTCCGCTGGTGGATGCCTATGAGGCTTATCAGATTCTGGACAATGACTGGGCAAGCATCTCCGTTGACCTGGAAATGATTCAGACAGAAGGCTTCGCTGCCACCCGGCAGGTGGATCCCAACATGGTCATCAAGAAGACGGATAGCAGGGAGCAGGAAGTGCAGAACGGCTGGATGGGTCATGTGATCCCCTTCGAGCTGGTGCAGCAGACCATGCTTGCGGAGCAGGTTGCAGCCATCCGGGCGATGGAAGACCGGCTGAGTGAGATCGCAGCCGGTTACGAGGAAGCGTTGGATGCACTGACAGAGGAAGAAAAGAACTTGGTGAATGATGACAAAACCGCCTTTGTCTGGCCTGCGGTGAAGAAAGCCATCAAGGAAGAATCGGTTGAACCTTCCCTGCTGGCCATGCTGAAGCAGGTCTTCGCCGACAACGAGGAAGAGAAGAAACTGAGAAAGCAGTTGAAGGATCAGAGCGCCGCCCTGCACCTGGCAACCAAGCAGACCATTGAGAACCTGACGGATGAACAGGTCTATGCCCTGCTGGAGCAGAAATGGATTACACCCTTGCTGAACGGTCTTGCGAGCCTGCCTGAGCGCATCGTCAGCGATTTCATTAGCATGCTTGAAAAACTGGCCGCCAAGTATGCGACCACCTTCGAGGATGTGGAAGGGCAGATTCATGAGACGGAGGCAAGCCTTTCCGGCATGATGGCCCAGCTGACGGGCAGCCCATACGACATGGAAGGCCTTGCGGAACTCCGGAAGATGCTGGGAGGGCTGGTGTGATGGGAAAGCAGAACAGGATGCCGGCCATCCGGTTCCGTGGATTTGTTGATCCTTGGGAACAGCGGAAGGTTTCTGATATTGCCCCATTACAGAGAGGGTTTGATCTTCCAGCTTCTAATGTGAAAGCTGGAAAATATCCTGTTGTAATGTCCAATGGGATTGGCGGGTATCATTCGGAATATAAGGCTAAAGGTCCCGGAGTAGTTACTGGTCGCTCAGGAACTATTGGTAAGTTACACTATATAGAAGACGATTATTGGCCGCATAACACAGCATTGTGGGTTACCAGCTTCAAGGGGAATTATCCCAAGTTTATCTATTATCTGTATCAGCAGCTTGGATTAGAACATTTCAGTTCAGGAAGTGGCGTTCCTACATTAAATAGGAATGATGTGCATGATGCTATAGTTTCTGTGCCTTGTGTAGATGAACAAACTCAGATAGCAGCTTGCTTCAGCCACCTCGACCACCTCATCACCCTTCATCAGCGCAAGTATGACAAGCTGGTGGCGATCAAAAAAGCCATGCTGGAAAAAATGTTCCCTCGGGAGGGCAGTCGTTTTCCGGAAATTCGATTTGCCGGATTTGCTGAGCCGTGGGAACGGAGGAAGGCAAAAGAATTATTC
>CAVGBO010000039.1:0-25208 GCA_963627465.1 Phocaeicola dorei | reverse complement strand
CTCATAAGCTAGAAAAATATGGCTATATCATAGAAAATACTGGGTACTCATATGTAGTGTTGAAACTGTCATATTCTTGCAATGGTATAACAATATTCACCATGTGCACAAGAAAATAGTCGATGCACGCCAAAATATGCGTAATTTGCACATTGCGCACGGGAAATGTGCACGATTTGCACGTGACTTTTGGCAGCAGCGTAGGATAATAAAATCAGGTTCTTGAAATAATTGAACCCCCAAATTTATTAGAGAGGAGGAAAGAAGGTTACCTGGGGTTACGGAAGTACACTGAAGGATGGAGAATGAAGGAGGAATTTCTCGATGAAAAAACATACTTTTCTGATGTTGGTTTTAACGGTTTGTCTAGCTGTATTCTGTGGATGCAGTGCGGATAGCTCTTCAACGAGTTCCGATATTGCAAAGCAATATGAAGCGGCAATTGATTTGCTTAAAGACAGTAACTATGCCGATGCAGGCACTGCGTTTGCTTCGCTTGGAAGTTATGCAGACGCTCCGCGTTACGTTATGTATTGCAATGCTTTAGTTGCAGGCGAATCTGGCAATTATGCTGTTGCTGTTACCAACTTCTCAAGTCTTGGCGACTTCCTTGACAGTAGTCTTCTGACGAAATACTACGCAGGTTTGCAATATGAGCAGTCTGAAGAATATGAGAGTGCCCTTGAAGCACTTTCGGGAATTACGCTCTATCGTGATGTTGCCGAGCGTGTACTGACATATCCTGAAAAAATTCAGGAACGCGATTACAAAGTAGCCAATGATTACGAACAGGATGGCAATTTAACTGCAGCCCTTAATACTTTTAGCGGTCTTGGAAGCTACAAGGATTCTGCAGATCGGGCAAAGGCAGTACAGGAAAAGATTAATGAGCAGAACTATGCAGCTGCTGACAAGGCAGAACAGTGTGAAGATTTTTCTACTGCCTATGATATCTTTGTTTCTCTTGGTGACTACAAGGATAGCGAAGGTCGAGCTGCAACAGTTCAGCAAAAAGCGTCTTACGCAAAAGGTTTGGCGGCTATCGATGAAGGCAACTATGCTATTGCTTACAACATTTTCAAAGAACTTGGTGATTACGAAGATAGTCAAGAAAAGGCCTACGTTCTTGGCATTTCGGACGTTATGTCAGTAACTCCAATTGGCGATAATTTGGCTTGCGTTAGCTGTTATGGTTATTTTGGAACACTTTGCGGCTTTATCAATTTCGAGAAAAATCTGTTGATTGCTCCTAAATGGGAAAGCGTTGATATGTTTAATGACGGCGTGGCCGTAGTTGAGAAAGACGGCTTATATGGTGTTATTGATACGGAAGGCAATGTAGTTTCTGAATGTAAATGGGCAGACATTTCTGCTTTTTCAAACGGTGTATGTGTTGTCGCTGAAAAGGATGCATCCCGAAGCTCGAGTTGGTCTGAATATTATTCCTACATGTTAATGGATAAGGATGGTAGAATTCTTAGCGATAAATGGGAGTCAATTGGATCTTCTTATTCCAGGTATGGTGTGTACGCAGCAACCCCTAAATTCTACGAAGATTTGATCGCTGTTAAAGATCAAAACGGAAACTGTGGGTTTATCAATAGCAAGGGGGAAGTTGTTATTGAGCCTGTTTATTCTGAAGCGAGTGACTTTTCGTGCGGACTTGCTGCGGTCAAGATGGGAGAAGAATGGGGCTATATCGATACAGCAGGCAAGGTTGTGATTTCTTTCAAATATTCTTCTGCAGGCTCTTTTTCTGAAAACACTGGATGGGCTGTTGTGGCTACTTCTGGAGAATACAAAGTTATTGACAAAACAGGTGCAACAATATATTAATCTGCTAAAGAACTCCGCCGCCCTCCCAAAAGGAGAGCGGCTTCTTTGGCGGTGAGCCAGATGGTATACAACTGTGCTGGATGAAGAGCAATAAGGTCGACCGGTATCAGATAAACAAAGCAAATGAAGAAGGCATTCATTACAATTTAAGAAATCTGAATGTCGGGGGAATAACGTAGCGGGCGAAAAGCAATCATGATATTACTCAGAACTTTGAAGCCAATCGCCTTACGCTTCCTTCCCCTTCATCTTCCGATACGCAATCTCCAGCATGCTGCAATTTAGCCCTGCAAACACAAGCAAGTAAACAGGCATGATGCCAATCCCCACGGCTTGCTGGAGCTGTCCGAAGATCATGGGCATGAAGGTGCTGCCAATGTAGGCGGAAGCCATCTGCATACCGATGACCGCGGCACTGTACTTCTTGCCGAAGTTGGACGGTGCCATGTGCTGAATGGCAGGATAAATCGGACCCATGCCGGTACCTATGACCACGAATCCAATGGCTGCAACGATGTACCCGGGGAACGGCAGCAGAACCAGCAGAATGCCCAGCAGTTCCACGATGATGCCGATGCGGATCAGCAGCTTGTCCCCAAGCTTATTGGAAATGAAGCCGGCAATCAATCTGCCCAGCATCAGGCCGCCGAAAATCAGGGAGCCGAAGGAAGCAATGGTTTCTGCGCTCAGTCCAGCCTTTGTTCCTGCAAAATAGCTGGGCACCCACAGGAAGCAGGTGGCCTCGCCGGAGCAGTAGGCAAAGAAGGCAATCAGCGTCAGCACAACTCCCGGCACCTTCAGCGTCTCTGCAATGCCGGCACTTTCGCCATTCTCTTCCTCCGTCTGACTTTCGTTCTTTTTCCACAGGGGCAGAGAAAGAACGCACACTAGTAGGATGCCAAACTGAATATAGGCCGTCCACCGGTAGCCTTCATTCCACCGGGCGAGCGTCAATGCCTGGGACATGATGTAGGGGCTGATCACCGCACCGATGCCGTAGAAGCAGTGCAGGAAATTCATGACGGAAGAGGAATAGTGATTCGCAACATAGTGGTTGACCGAGGCGTCAATGCACCCTGCGCCAAGGCCGTAGGGAATAGCCATCAAGAACAGCATCCAGTATTGGGTGGAGAATGAGAAACCAATCAGCCCCAGCACCGTCAGCCCAATGGACACGATGACGATCCAATTCGTCTGGAATTTCCGAATCATTCGGGGGCTGAGCAGGGCAGAAATGACCGTCATGCAGGAAATCGTCATGGAAACGAATCCGGCATAGGACGAAGGAACACCGAAATCCACCTGCATGGATGGCCAGCCGGAACCCAGCAGGGAATCCGGGAGTCCCAGACTGATGAAAATAAGATAGATAACTGCCAACAGCAAAGAAGTCATGATGCGTCCTCCTCACACGAAATTCTGTCTTTCGGATTGACAAATAGGATTATATCGCTTATGATCAACCGTGTATAGGAAAAAATCGGCGAATGAGATGCTAATAATAGGAATATATCGTCGTTTTTGGAGGAACAAGGATGGCCATCACGCGCTCAGTTGATCAGGTGGATGAAAATGGACGGGAAATTCTGACCTATGGTACACCTGACTTTCCCATCGCCTTTTTCGATGATGAACTTGCGGAGGTTGCTGTGCCGCCCCATTGGCACGATGAATTTGAAATTGTCATGATCCAAAAGGGAACCGTCCAGGCAAGAGTCGCAGGCAACAGCTTTCCCCTGTCCGCTGGGGAGGGCTTCTTTGTGAACAGCAGCATCCTTCATGCAGAAACGTTGAAGACAGAAAATGGCCATCAGCGGGTGCTTGTTTTCAGTCCCAAAATGGTTTCCCAAGCGAATGATTTGATCTGGCAATCGTATATTGCGCCTGTGCTTGGCAATGCCGGCTTGCCCTATGTGCGTTTGTCCGCTTCTGTGCCATGGCAAAAGGAAATTTTGTCTTTGGTCGAAAAGGCGTGGGTTTACGGTGCCTACGAAAAGGAAAATTATCCACTGCATGTCAGGCACTGCTTGAGCCAAACACTGTCGCTGATTACTGCCCATGCAGGTACCATGGAAAACGAACTCTGCTACACCAGCCAGTACCAGCGGGATGAACTTCGCATGAAGAAGGCACTGCTGTTCATCGAGCAGCATTATGCCGAGGAGATCACCATTGATGGCATTGCGAAAAGTGCGGAGATCAGCGTCAGTACCTGCCTGCGCCTGTTCAGGACGGTGATTGGGACAACGCCTGTCCAATATCTCATCAGCTATCGGCTTCAGCGGGCGGCGGAAGAGCTGAAACGGTCAGGCGGCAGCTCCATTGCGGAGGTTGCCTATGCTTGCGGTTTTTCAGATGCCAGCTATTTCAATCGGTGTTTTCGGAAAGCCTACGACATGACGCCCACAGCGTACATTGCACTATTTGGTCGCCAGTGAGGCGAAAAGTGCTTCACAATTTCAGTGAAGCGCTTTTTGCATGCACAGAAATTATCACAAAGTATGGAAGCAACCACGCTTTTCAATCGTTGTATCATCATAGCGCAGTCTTGCATGATGTGGTATAATAACCTTGTGCTATGCTTGCAAGTGGGCTTTTGCTCATGAGAAGGAGGCGAATGGCGTGGCGTCAAGACGGAATCAATGGACGGATCAAGAACGTTATCAGGCTCCTGATGATCAGTTCGATCAGGACAATATGCCGGATGATTCGGCTTATACGGATGACCAAACCAATGTATATCATATGGGTCAGGCAGATCAGGATATGTATGCGGAGGGTGATGCCGGGGATTTTGACCCGGAGGAAGATCCTGATGCCTGGCAGCAGGAACCTTATGAAGATGATGGTGGGGAAGTGGAGGACTTTGTTCCTGAAGAGGAAGAGAAGACCTATGCCCATTCCATCTTTAAGCCCGCCACCAAGAAACCGGCCTTTATTCTTTGCGTGCTGGTGAATGTGGTGCGGATTATGCTGCTGCTGGTTGTGCTGGCTGGACTGGCCGGCGTAGGTGCCGTGGTTGGCATTGCAAAAGGCTATGTGGAAACCGCTCCCACACTGGACTTGGCAGCCTTGGACGATCAGGCACAGACTTCTTTTATTTATGATGCCAACGGTAATCTGATTACGGAATATAAGGGCACGGAAAACCGTGTCAGCGTCAGCCTTGCGGCCATGCCCACGTATCTTCAGCAGGCGTTTATCGCCGTGGAGGATGCACGCTTCTATACCCATAACGGCGTGGACATCAAGCGTATTGTGGGTGCCTTTGTGTCTAACCTGACGTCCTCCAGCACCCAGGGCGGTTCCACCATTACCCAGCAGCTGATCAAAAATACGCTGCTCTCCTCCGAACAAAGCTATAAACGAAAAATCCAGGAAGCCTATTTGGCCATGCAGCTGGAACAGCAGTACACCAAAGAGCAAATTCTGGAAAGCTATTTGAATACCATTTTCTTGGGTGAAAACTACTATGGCGTGCAGGTGGCGGCACAGGGTTACTTCGGCAAAAGCCTGGGCGAACTGACCCTTCGGGAATGCGCCATGCTGGCCGGAACCACCAACAGCCCTTACTATTATAATCCTCGGCGAAATTTCTACACCCGTTCCAAGGAAGGCGTGGACTATGCAGCCATCACCAACAACCGAACGGATTACGTGCTTCGCTGCATGTATGAGAATCAGTTCATTACCTACGAACAGTATCAGGAAGCACTGGATCCATCCACGGCGACGGTGCTTGAAGAAGACCCCAGCGAAGGTTCCGGTATGTATGCCTATCCTCACTATGTGGAATATGCCGTTTCCGAAGTGGTGGATATTCTGCTGCAGCTGAACGGGCTGGAAGACACCACGGCCAACCGTTACGCCATGGAAAACAAACTGCGTACCGGCGGCTATCGGGTTAAACTGGCCATTGACACGGAGATTCAAACCACCGTGCAGGAAACTGTGGAAAACTGGACCAAATATCCTTCCTTGCGGGATCCTGCGGATAAGGTGTACCGCTCCCGCAACTCGGACGGCACCTATACGGAGATTGTGCAGCCTCAGGTGGCGGCAGTGGTGCTGGATTACCGCACCGGCGAAATCAAGGCCATCGTAGGCAGCAGAACAACCCCCACCCAGCGGAAGACTCTGAACCGAGCAACGGATATGAAGATGCCTGTGGGCTCGTCCATTAAGCCTATTGCCGTCTATGCTCCTGCACTTGAGCTGGGCGGCAGCCCTGCCAGCATTGTATACAATATGCCTGTACCCATTTCCGGCTGGAAAAACAGCAAGGGCGAAGATTCTTGGCCGAAGAACTACGGCGGCGGCGGATATACCGGTCCTGAAACCCTGCGTACTGCCATGATGAGGAGCCACAACACAGCGGCCGCCCAAACCCTGATGACCATGGTGGGCGTTGACCGCTCTGTGGACTTCCTCCATCGGCTGGGCATTGATGATGATCACATTGACGCAACACCCTTTGGTCTGTCCCTGGGTTCCAGCGGCATTACGCCCCTGCAGATGACGGTGGCCTTCGGTGTGCTGGCCAATGGCGGCGTGTATCAGCAGCCTATTTCCGTCCTTGGCATTTCGGACAGCGAAGGCAATGTGGTCTGGGATGGTCACGCCAATCAGACTCGCCGCCGGGTCTTCTCCGAATCCACGGCCTACATGATTGTGGATATGCTGAAGACAGCCGTCAAGAGTGGTACCGGCACCAATGCCAAGATCAGCGGACAGACGGTGGCAGGCAAGACGGGCACCAACTCCGACCAGAAGGGTGTGTTCTTTGCCGGCATGACTGGCTACTACGCTTCTTCCATTTGGATCGGTCACGACAATTACAAGGCCTTGGCCAGCAAGTCCACTGGCTCCAGTGCAGCAGCACCGCTTTGGAAGGCATACATGACCAAGATTCATGCCAACCTGCCGGATAAGGATATTCTAGATGGTGATCCAAGCCAGTACGGCCTTGTGAAGGTGACGACCTGCGCAGTGTCCGGCCAGTTGGCAACGGAAGCCTGCTATGCGGATACCCGCTACGGTACGGTAACGGACTGGTGGGCACAGGGGAGTGCACCTACCGTGTACTGCCAGATGCATCGCACCCAGAACGTGTGCGCTGACAGCGGACAGATTGCAAGCAGCTACTGCCCCAATGTGATTTCCAGCAGCGTGATTGTGATTCCCAGCGGACATCCCCTGTATAACCTGATTGGCACGGAATATGACGATGTACTGGAAGAATATCTGGGCTCTTGGGCTACGGTGAAGTTTGATTCCAACGGCAACGTGGTCAGCGGCGGACAGGTCTGCACCTATCACAACAGCTCCAACACCGGCAGCGGTACGGACTATGTGACGGAGAACACCCTGATCCCCGATGCAAAGGTACTGTTGCAGCAGGCCTATACCCAGCTGAACAGCATGGATCCTTCTGCTTCCAATTACGGTTCGCTGACGCAGGCCATTAGCAATATGGAAAGTGTCATCAACAGCGGATCGCCCAGCCAGAGTGATGTGATGGCAGCCATGAGCCAGCTGACCCGTGCCATGGCAGGGCTGCAATGATGGACGAGATTATGCTTGCTTTGCAAACCCTCCGAGTGCCCATTCAACAGGGAGAATACGACCTGCATCATTTGGTGATGAAAGCACTGGATCAGGCAAACATCCGCTATCAGCATGAGGTCAATGTGGCACCCAGGTGCAGGATTGACCTGATGTGCGGCAGCATTGGCATTGAAATGAAGCGGGGCAAGCCGGAAAAAAGCAGCCTGATGCGCCAGCTTAGCCGCTATGCCCAAAGTGACCAAATATCGGCATTGATTGTGGTGGCAGAGCGAAGCGTTGATCTGCCCCACAGCCTTGCCGGTAAGCCGGTGCGGCTGGTGTGCCTGAACCGGCTGTGGGGGATTGCACTGTAACAAGATGGAGAAGAAACATGACGGACGATCAGTTTCAGCAGGAGGATGCCTGGGATGAGGAACTCTTGCCGCCCTACCTGAGATCGGCTGAAAACACGGCGCAGCCCATGGGTACCCTGAGCTACAACCGCAGAAGCAAGTGTTGGGTGGTCAAGGGCGATCCTGCTGTAACGGAAATGTGCAAGCGGCTCTTTCCGGGTTCGGCAGGATCCAAAAGGGGAGAAGCTCGGTTTACTGCCCATCGCCGAATCATTGGTGATCTATGCTGGCTGATGATGCGCTTTCCGCTGGAAGTCAAGCTGAAAGACCTGCCCCTGTGGGATCAGGCTGTGGCGGAAGCAAGGCAGTACGCCATTCGTCAAGCCAGGGCGGCACAAATGCCCGCACGAACAACGCCTCCGGCAGGCAGCTTTCACGGGGAGCTGATGGACTTTCAGCAGGAGGGACTCAGTTTTCTTTTGCAGCATGACCGGTGCCTCTTGGCAGATGAAATGGGTCTGGGCAAAACCGTGCAGGCACTGGCTTGTATTGCGTCTGAACGGGCGCTGCCGGTGCTGATTATTCCTCCGGCACATTTAACAAGAAACTGGCAGGAGGAGACGGCAAGGTTTCTCCGTGTGGAGGGGCGAGCACCTCGTATCCATGTCATTCGTGGGTTAAAGCCTTATGACCTGCCGGAAGCGGATGTGTACATCATGCATTATCTGCTGCTGCGGGGCTGGAAACAGGTGCTGAAGGATTTTCCCGTCCGTGCGGTGATCTTTGATGAAATTCAGGAGCTGCGCCACGCAGGCACGGAAAAATACTCGGCGGCCAGCCTGTTGTCAGAGGAGTGCAGCCGGGTGATCGGTCTTTCCGGTACCCCGATTTACAATAAAGGGGGAGAAATCTGGAACGTCATCAACATTCTGGATTTTCACTTTCTGGGGGATTGGGAAAGTTTCTCCCGGGAGTGGTGCTATGGCTACGGCAGTGCCGTGGTCATCAAGCCGGATGTGCTGGGAGCCTACCTGAAGCGGGAAGGCTTGATGCTCCGCCGCACCAAGCAGGAAGTCCTGAAGGAACTGCCGCCTAAGCGGAGACTGGTGCAGGAGCTGGACTGGAATGATAAGCTGTATGCCCAGATGATGGCGCCTGTCCTGCCCATGTTGAAAAAGTGGAAGCAGGACGAGGAAATGACGCCTTCCCAGCGTGCTATGCTGGAGGAAAGCATTTCCCAGCAGGCACGGCAGGCTACCGGGATTGCCAAAGCACCTTATGTGTGCCAGTTTGTCCGTATGTTGCTGGATGGTGGCGAAAAAGTGCTGCTGTTTGCTCATCATCATGCGGTGATGGATGTGTACCGGCAGGAGCTGAAGAGTTTCTCACCGGGCTTTATTACGGGCAGGGAAACATCCGCTGAAAAAACGAAAGCGGTGGAACGCTTCATGTCCGGCCATACGGATGTATTGTGCATTTCCCTTAGGGCAGCCAGCGGCCTGAACCTGCAGCGTGCCACCTGCGTTGTGTTTGGAGAATTGGATTGGAGCCCTGCGGTGCATGCCCAGGCGGAAGACCGAGCCCATCGCATCGGTCAGGAAGATTCACTGCTGTGCTACTATCTGGTGAGCCCTCAAGGCAGTGATGCGGAAATGCAGGAGGCCTTAGGCCTGAAGGTCAGCCAATTCGTTGGTTTGATGGGGGATCAGCCTGTGACCCAGCAGGAGGCGGCAGAAGCGGCAGGCGTGGCACGCATGCATGTGGAAAAGCTTGTGCGTCGCCTTGCGGACGCAGCAGATCGGTAAGGAGGCAAATTCATGCTTAAAATTGGCTGTCATCTTTCTGCTTCCAAAGGCTATCTGCACATGGGGAAAGAAGCAGTAGCACTGGGAGCAAACACCTTTCAGTTTTTCACCCGGAATCCTCGGGGCGGTAACGCCAAGGCGATCGATGAAAAGGATACGGAAGCCTTCCGGCAATATGCCAAAGAGCATGACATTGAGCAGATCCTTGCCCATGCCCCGTACACGCTGAACGGATGCTCGGCAGACACTTCCATTCGTGATTTTGCCCGGCGAACCATGGCGGATGATCTTCAGCGGATGGAATACATCCCGGGAAACCTGTACAATTTTCATCCCGGCAGCCATGTGGGGCAGGGGATGGAGACGGGCATTGAACAGATTGCGGACATGCTGAACGGTATCCTCTGGGCGGATATGCATACCACCGTGCTGCTGGAAACCATGGCAGGCAAGGGCAGTGAAGTGGGCAGCCGCTTTGAGGAGCTTCGGGAGATCATCGATCGGGTGGAATTAAAGGACAAACTGGGAGTATGCATGGATACCTGCCACATGGCAGACGCAGGGTATGATATTGTTCATGATTTGGATGGGGTGCTGACTGCTTTTGACAAGGTCATCGGCCTTGAACGGGTGCATGCTGTGCACATCAATGACAGTAAGAATCCCATGGGGTCCCATAAGGATCGGCATGAGCAAATCGGTCTTGGCACCTTGGGAACGGAAGCAATTCTGCGTGTGATGGAGCATCCTGCCCTTCGGGATAAGCTTTTCGTGCTGGAAACACCAAACGATCTGCCCGGCTATGCCCGGGAGATTGCCATGCTGAAGGAGAAGTGGGCATGATCCGTGTATCGGCAGGGGTGATTCGCAGACAGGATGGGCGGATTCTGATCTGTAAGCGTGGGGAAGGGCGAAAGAATGCCCATCTGTGGGAGTTTCCCGGCGGCAAGCAGGAAGCAGGGGAAACAGCCGCTGACTGCCTGCAAAGAGAAATTCGGGAAGAGCTGCTGATGCAGGTATGCCCCGGGGAGATTCTCTTTACCGAAGAAAAGGAAGGCATCCTTTTTGATTTTGTGGCGGCTACTACCGAAAATACCCCGACCATGACAGAACATGAAGCCATGGCGTGGGTTACCCCGCGGGAAATGCTTCATTATGCCTTCTGCCCTGCGGATACGGATGTGGCACTGCGGATGGCCTTGCAGGATCCGCCGCTGACCAATTTCCTGTGGGACTTCGATGGTACCTTGATGGATACCTATCCGGCCATGGTACAGGCAGTGATTCGGGCGGCGGCGAAGCAGGGGATGCATCCCGGCACGGAACAGGTAACGGCATGGATGATGCATGATCTCAGGTATTGCCTGCATCAACTTGCCACGGAAGGTTATGCGGATGAAGAACAGATGTACCGGGATTATCGGCAGGAGGAAGCAATGATTCCGCCTGACCAAGTGTCCATGATGCCGGGGATGCAAGCCCTGCTGGAAGCACTCCGTCAGCGTGGCGGACGGCATTTTCTGGTGACCCATCGGGGAAAGGACGCATGGAACTACTTGGCACATGCGGGCGTCAGTCAACTGTTTGACGGCGGTGTAACCCGTGAAGCAGGACTGCCAAGAAAGCCTGCGCCGGACATGGTTCTTCGGATCATGGAGGATTTCCGACTGGTGCCGGAGCAAACCATGATGATCGGCGATCGCCCGCTGGATACGGAAGCCGGGCAGCAGGCAGGCATTCTGTCCTGTATGCTGGATACATCCGGCCGGTTCCGGGAAAGCCCTGCAGATCTGTATGCGGGCAATGCGGCAGAGCTGATGACCATCCTTTGCCCGGATATGACCATAAAAGATTTACATTTGTGACAGAAGGAAGTCTCGCTTTTCCTTACAAAATTCAGTATAATGATAGCGTGGATGTTTATCGGATTCACATGTCGTGATTTCCACGTTCAATGCGGAGGTATGTATGCGGAAGATCTTGGCTCTGTTGCTGTGCTTGACCTTTCTGCCTGTGATGGCACTGGCGGACAATACCCTTTCCATCGAGACACCTGCGGAAACAGTACGGCCCGGCAAGGCCGTTCTGCTGTGCTTTGATGTGCCTGCAAGCGGCACCATCAGTCTGTATGTGCAGGACGATCATGGGGAAAACGTGTCTGTAGTGGTGGAGAATCATCAGGCGGTCGCAGGTACCAACGCAGTTTATTGGAATGGTACGTGGCAGGGTGTCCCTGCGCCGGAGGGAAATTATTCGCTGGTGCTGGTTGCCGGAGATGATACTGCCACCGCACCGGTTACCATTGGCAGCTATGCCCCTTATCTGCACAGCATCAGCGTTGTCAATGCCAATGGCACGCCGGATGCACCTGTGCAGGTGAATTGCACCCCTAGCCAGGCCGGTATGATTTATTGGGGACTTCAGCAGGACGGGGAAGTCATGGAGCAGTCAGCCGTGGAGGTTGAAGCAGGCGAAAGCTGCGAACTGACTTGGCAGCCGGAAGGCAACCTGCCGGATGGCACCTATACCCTTGTAATGTGGCTGGAGGATGAAACAGGCTTCTCCTCCACGGTGGAGCAGGTGGAGATTCAGCTCACCGGCTTTGAAGCGGAAGAAGTACTGGAAGAAAGCGAACCGGCAGAAGAAACCGTAACGGAAGATGTGCCGGAAGAGATTGTTACCGAAGAAGTCCTTGAGGATGAAGAGGAAACGGTCGATGCGGCAGCAGCGGCTGTTGATGCTGCACCGGAGGCTGAGGCAACGGTACTGACCGCAGTAGAAGAAACCGCCTCCGATCTGGAAGTGGTGGAGACCACCGATATTGTGTATACCCCCAGCTATGGCAGCCCCTACACGGAGGCCGTGAAGGATTACGATTATTGGACGACTCCCATGGACATCACCGACACGGAAGCTATCTGGAATATGCTGACTTCCTCCATTACCGTGCTGGACAATGGCAAGAAGAATGCTCAGAAGCAGCAGATTGTCCTCCGCAAGGAGCCGGATGAAAACAGTGCCGGTGTGGGTGTGGTAACGTGCATCAGCCAGTCTGTCCGGGTGCTGGAAACCCTGGATAATGGGTGGGCACTGGTGGAAAGCTACTCTTCCTCCTTCCACGATAACAAGGTGCAGGCCTGGAACATGCTGGTGCAGGGCTATGTGCAGACCAAGTACATGAAGACCGTTACCCCCAATCAGGAAATCGGCCTGGTGGTGGATAAGCTGACCCAGCGGCTGTATATTTTCAAGGATGGGGAGCTGTACGATACCCTGCTGGTATCCACAGGCCTTGCCAATGCTAAGCAGCCCTACAACGAAACCC
The DNA here is from genome assembly GCA_963627465.1 of Phocaeicola dorei. Classification (GTDB taxonomy): domain Bacteria; phylum Bacillota; class Clostridia; order Christensenellales; family Aristaeellaceae; genus CAKUFA01. The sequence continues at coordinate 12,342 of CAVGBO010000039.1, read as the reverse complement.
GCTCCGGCGAGTTCCTGCTGATGCTGCCGGCCATGGGCGGCTTCAAGAGCGACAATCTGGTGTGCAGCATGGGCATCCGCTTTAATGACGGCGATGTTCTCCACGAAGTGCCCCACACGGTGAATGGGGACGGCTCCAGCAACTATTCCACCTGCGAACCCAAACTGGGCGTCAAGGCTAGCCACGGCTGTGTCCGTGTGCAGCGGCGGAAAACACCCAAGGGAACTAACATGGCTTGGCTGTGGGATACCATCCGTGCCACCAAGGGGCAGGGCAGTGTGAAAATCGTCATTTGGGAGGACTGGCAGGGACGGCAGATTGCCATTCCTTCGGATGACACGGTGCTGTACTACAACCCGGACGGAGGCAAGCAGTACCACAGTGCAGAAACCTGCAATTCCGCCAAGGGAAAGACCTTCACGGCCTTCACCTACGGCGAACTGGAAACCGGGGACTTTGCCAAGCTGACCCGGTGCGAGTGGTGCACGCCGCCTCTGCGCATCAGCGAAATTGAAGAAATCAATGCCACCTACGCCATCGGCGGTGATCATGACCCGGTGATGACGGCGGCACGGCAGAAGTGGATTGATAGCCAGCAGGCAGAGTAACAGCAAGGAGGAGCACCATGAACATTGTGGATTATGCGATTCTTGGCATCATCGGCCTGAGTCTGCTCTTCGGGTTTTACCGAGGTTTCATCAGCACGGTGCTGAACACAGGGGGCTGCTTGATTTCCTTTGGCTTGTCCTTTGTGCTGTATCCCAAGCTGGCAGACGCCATTCAGAATAATGAAAGCCTGCTTCGCACCCTGATGCACTACACGGATGCTTCCAGCCGCATTGGCGACCTGGAATTGGCCATTACCAATGTGAGCCAGCTGACAGCGGACAAAATCGGCGAAATTATCAGCAAGGTAAATCTGCCTGCTCCCTTTGATCAGCTCTTGCAGGCAAACCTGGAAAAGCAGGTCTATGCGGCGTCAGGCCTGACCTCCGTATCGGACTACGTAAGCCAAACCATCCTGACGGCCTGCATCAATATCATTTGCTTCCTGCTCTGCTTTGTGGTGCTGTTCTTGGTGGTTTCCATTGTTTTGAATTTCCTGCGGGCAGTGTTCCGCTTCCCTCTGCTCAAGCAGCTGGACTGGCTGGCTGGCGGCGTGCTGGGCTTTGCCCGGGGCGTGCTGATCTGCTATGCGGTGCTGGCCATTGCGCCCATGATTTTGACCATGGTGCCCGTGCAGATGATTTCTGATCTGCTGAACGAAAGCACCTTTGCTCCCTTCTTCAATAATGGCAGCATGGTGCTGGCCATCATGAACGGAAAACTGTGATACCCAATGAACCGACAGTTGCCGGTTTTCGCAAATCATCAATCGTGGAATGAATGGAGGATTCACATGCGTAGGCCAATTCGTATCCTTGCTTTACTCTTGGCCGTGATGCTGCCGTGGACAGCACTGGCAGAAAGCGCAACGCCGTCGGATGTGCAAACGCCTGTTGCGACCCAAGAGGCTTCACAGCCTGAGACGCCTGCAACGGAGACTCCCACAGAGGAACCAACGGCGGTTCCCGAGCCGGAGGCACCCACGGTAACGCCGGAGGGTGAGCAGGCAACAGAAGAACCCACGGTAACGCCTGGCACGGAGGAGACAACCGAAGCACCTACGGAGGAACCTACGGCAACCCCCGAAGCAGAGGATACGGCAGAACCGTCGGAGACTCCTGAAGAGGAAGCAACGGCATCTCCGGAGCCTGAAGACACGGAAGAACCCTGGGACGAAGAACAGTGCGACCATGCTAACCTGAACTGTGCGCAGGCACCGGCGTGTGATGATCCTAATTGTCAGCACCTGACGGTGGATGTGCACGGCCTGGACGTGCCCCTGTGTGCCAAGGGACGCTGGGTGCTGGATCGTGAAGACGAAATCCTGCGGCAAAGCAGCAATAGCGGCGCTCGGATGTTCCGGGCAGCGGCACGCCCCGTGACCATTGACCTGGATCAGGGGGATGCCACCATTTACCGCAGCGGCAGCTATATCATCAAAGGCAGTGCAAGAACCAATGCGACCCTGACCATTGCCGGTGAACGGCTTGTGGTGCTGGATGTGCGCAATGCGGTGCTGGATACTCTGAATGCAGGCAATCAGTGCGGCCTTACGGTGCAGACCACGGGACAGAATGCCATCAGGGAACTGAAGCTTGGCCAGGACAGTGAAATCAAATTCACCTCCGGCGGTGCTTTGCAGATTGAGACTGTTACCCGCAAGGACAACACCAAGGTGACGGTGACCGGCGGCAGTGTGAAGGCTGACACCACAGAGGCAAACGGACGGAGCATGCTGGTATGCGCCGCTCAGGGGATAACGGCTGTTACGGTGGAAGGCGATGCCTATCCTGCCGACCGGGCAGACGATGACGGATGCTTCTACCTGTGGCTGAAGAATCCGGGGGACGGCATGACGTGGAAGGCCAACGTAGTTGATACCACCTTGACCGTGACCAGAGAAGCAGTCGATCAGGGCAGCACCGTGGTGGATCTTCCCAGCGGACAGGTAACGGAAATTACCGCTGCCGGTGTGTATCGCCTGAAGGGTGCATTGGATGCGGCTACCCAGGTGAAGGTCATGACCACCGGCGTTCGGCTGGTGATGGATAACGTAACGGTGCAGGCAGATAACGCCTTGCTGACCTCTGATGAAGCGGTGACGGTTACCGTGCAGGGCACCAATGCGGTGTACGGTGCATTTGTGTCCGGCAACGGCACTGTCAACATCAACGGCAGTGGCACGCTGACGGTGGATCAAATGCTGACGGGCTACACGGCAGTGGATGCGCCGGTGACCTTGGCAGAACAGAAGCTGACCGTGAACGGTGCGGCTGCTACCTTGCTGAAAACGACCGACGGCAGACTGCTCTTGCCTGCTCTGGAAGCGGGCAAGCGGTGGCAGGTCACGGGGGATGAAAGCAACCTTACGGCTGTCAGTGAAACCGTAGACGGTGATCATTTTGACCTGACCCAAACCCCTCAGGTGACCACGGCAGCTGCTAAGTTTACCGTAGATGGCGGAATGGAAATGATTGCCGGTGCGATTGCTTCCACGGCAAGCAATGCCAAGGCAACCCTGCGAAATGTGCACCTGACCGGCGGCAACGTGCTGCAGGCCGCAGGCAGCCTTTCTGTGGAGCTGACCGGCAGCAATGATTTGCTGGGTACCAATGCCATTCAACTGGCGGAAGGAGCTTCTGTGCAGCTGAACGCCGTAAGCGGCCGCACTGTGCTGGAGCAAACCGACCTGACAGGCATTACCCTTGTAGGCAATGTGAAGGTTGTCCCTGAATCCTCCCAGCCCCATACCACCATTCAGGTTACGGATGGGGATAACAACCTTGTTGCAGGGAAGAATCTGACCCTGACCATCAATGGCGCAACCTATCAATTCACCACCCATGATGACGGCTGCATCTATCTGTGGGGTCAGGGTGCCATGAACGTTACTGACCTTGCTGCAACGGACGGTGAAACAGTCTATACGGCCGTTGTCATGAATGGCGATGGCAAGGCTACCGAACGCATCGCCATTGAGAACGTAACCGTGACGGATCTGGAAGACGGTTCCATCCATGTGAACTTCACCGCCGATGCGGCCACCACAGGCGTAATGTACGTGGTGGGGGATGCAATCTCCGAACTGCCGGATACCTATGTGGAAAGTGCTAACTATATCCTTGCGGACAACGGGCAAGCTACCATCTTGGGTGTGAAGCCTGGTCAGGTGGTGACCTTGCGCATTGTGGCAGCGGCAGAGGAAAATGCTCTGTTCATGATGGATACGGTGGATGGTTTCTCTTTCAGTGAAATCTTCAGCATCAAGCATCGGGGTGCCTTCACGACGGATGAGGAGCTGGATCAAACCTATACAGGTAAAGCCTATAAGAATCCTGTGAAGCTGCCTAAGGGAGCGAAGATTGCTTATCAGGGCAAGCAGCTGAAGGACGGCATGCCTGTCAAGGTAGGCAGCTACACCATGAAGATTACCATCCCGGAAGGCAATGATACCTACCTGCCCGGCGTGTACGAGTTTGATTTCAAAATCACCAAGATTCCCCTGACGATCATCCCTGACCCCAACCAGGAAAAGCTGGAAGGGGAGGACGACCCTGAAATCTTCACCTTCGAAACAGACGGCCTGATCAATAAGGACACGGTGGAGGGCATCCTGACCCGTGAAGAGGGCGAGGAACCCGGCAACTATGCCTTCCTGCTGGATGAATTGATAGCACCGGATTATTACGAACTGAAGCTGGCTGACGATGCCTACACCTTTACCATTGTGCCCGGCGGTGATTTCCCCAGCGGCGGCGGCGGTGAGATCCTCCGCCCCATCAAGCAGACGGTGGTTCGTGGGGATAAGCGGGAAGTGTCCGTCATGCTGAACACCCAGGACACCCTGACGGTGACCCACAGCGTATTCGGTCGAATCGTCTTCGCTACCACGGACAAGCAGGAGCGTCCCTTTACTCCTTCCCTTAGCTGGAACAAGGAAACGGACGAGGTGCTGCTGCGCATCCGTACGGAAGCCGAGCTGAACAAGGACGGCGGCTACGTAACGGACAGCAATGGCAAGGCGCTGTGGACTGGCCGCTACATGAGCATGGGCTTGGCAGGCTTGAATCAGCTGAACAAAGTAGGTGTGGACGCAATCAGCCTGAACTGCAATGGTGCATCCCTTGTGGTTCGCATTGAAGACCTGATTGGCGATACCATGCAGGCCTATGCCAAAGAACAGGGCGGCATGCTGCAAAAGGGTTATTATCGCCTGACGATTATTCCTGTGGAAACACCTGATGATGCCCAAGAAGCAGAAGCCTTTGATGCCCTGTCTCCCTTGACCCGTGGCTGGCGGATGAGTGTAACCCTAACACTGGACGGCAAGGAGACGGATGTGACCAGCCTGCTGCCTAGCCTGCGGGCAACGGTGGACATGCAGGAAACCAAGGAACTGCTCAAGCGCATGGGCAGCTATCAGGAAGAAACCTTCACCACGGATATGGCGCTTTACAGCATTGCCAAGCAAGATGATGCCTATACATCCGCAGTAGTGGAAAGCACCTATGTAACGCCCTTCATGCCGGAGGAGCTGACGCAGATGGACTTCCCGGCTGTCATGTACGCCCATGAATATCTGGCAGCACCGATCAGTGAACCGGCTCTGCTGACCATCTCCTGGGCAGAGAAAACTGAATAAAACAATGAAGCGGCAGACGAGGTTACAAGCCAAGTCTGCCGCTTCTTTATGCCATTTTCAACAGGGGTTATTTGCTCATCCGGCGCTCGATGAAGTGCACCATCATGTCCATCCAGCAGGCGTTGTCCGGGTTGGATTTTTCCGGCACGTTGGAGGTAAGGCGATTGCACAGGGACATGCCGTGAGGACCTTCCTCGAATACGTGCAGTTCGAAGGGAACAGCGTTCTTGCGCAGTGCACACACATACTGAAGAGAATTTTCCACAGGCACGGAGGCATCCTCCTGGGTATGCCACAGGAAGGCAGGAGCAGTTCCGCTCGTTACCCGGTTTTCCAGGGACAGGGCGTCGATCATTTCAGTGGAGGCATCATCCCCAAGCAGGTTGGTGCGGCTGCCGGCATGGGTGAAAGCACCCATGGTAATCACTGGGTAGCACAGCAGTTGTGCATCCGGCCGCCAATCTACAGGGGCACCCATGACCTTGTGGAACAGGGGATCATCCCAAAGGGTGCCCAAGGTGCAGGCCAAATGTCCGCCGGCAGAGAAGCCCATCACATACACCTGATCGGGAATGACGTGCCATTCTGCTGCATGGCGTCGCACTTCACGAACGGCCTGCGCCACTTCTAGGGCAGCAACGGGATACTGATAAGGGGCTACGGAATAGTTGAGCACACCGACATGAATGCCAGCGGCCATGAGCTGCGTTGCAACCGGCTCCGCTTCCCGGTTGGAGCGGAATTGGTATCCGCCACCGGGGCAAAGGACGACCATGGGCTTCTCCTTCATGCCTGGCATTTCGTCATAGGCGGAAAGCATGTAGCAGGTCATGGTCACGCCATTCGCAGGGCCTTCTGCTCCTGCGGCGACGTAATCGGGTTGAATGGGAAATTCAAACTGCATATGGAAACGCTCCTTTTGCTTAAAATGCTGCATCCATTATAGCACGAAGCACAGCGAATGAGAAGCAAAAAAGCAAGCCAACGAGTTTTCGCTCATTGGCTTGCTCAAAGAAAAAAACAATTGTACACTTACAGCACAGACTGTCAACAAACCCAGGGTGGCGTTGGAGGGCTCGCAAGCCCTTCAACGCTAGATCGGCTTTCAGCGACATGTGCGGTGAAAGCTGCAGCAATCCGAAGGATTGCATGGTTGAAGGACAAAGTCGCTCGACCAGTGAGTGCAAAAATCGCCAAAGTGGCGTTGCCACTTTGGCGATACGCTGGTTTACAGCAGCTTCTTGTACAGTTCCTTGATTTCTTCAGGGCTGGTATCCCGAGGATTGCCGGGACGGCAGGCATCGGCATAGGCAGACTCTGCGAGGAAGTCCAGATCCGCAGGGTTCACGATGGCCTTCAGATCAGCAGGAATGCCAACATCGGCAGCCAGCTTCTTCACAGCGTCTACAGCGGCCTTCCGATATTCTTCCTGGGTCATCTTTTCCGTGCCTTCAACGCCCATGGCAGCAGCAATGTACTTGTACTTGTCACCGGTTACGGGAGCGTTGTACTCCATGACGGTAGGCAGCAGAATGGCGTTTGCCACACCGTGGGGGGTATCATACACAGCACCCAGGCAGTGTGCCATGGAGTGGACAATGCCCAGGCCCACATTGCTGAAGCCCATGCCTGCAATGTACTGACCCAGTGCCATGCCATCCCGGCCTTCAGCCGTGCCGTCAACAGCACCGCGCAGGGACTTGGAGATGATCTCAATGGCCTTCAGGTGGAACATGTCGGTCATTTCCCATGCAGCCTTGGTGGTGAAGCCTTCGATGGCATGCGTCAGTGCATCCATGCCGGTGGCGGCCGTCAAGCCTTTGGGCATGGTGGACATCATGTCAGGATCGATCACAGCCACTTCGGGAATGTCGTGCACGTCCACGCAGACGAACTTGCGCTTCTTCTCCACGTCGGTAATCACGTAGTTAATGGTTACCTCTGCGGCCGTACCGGCAGTGGTGGGCACCGCAATGGTGAACACCGTCTTGTTCTTGGTGGGCGCAACGCCTTCCAAGGAGCGAACGTCTGCAAATTCAGGGTTGTTGATGATAATGCCAATGGCCTTGGCTGTATCCATGGAGGAACCGCCGCCAATGGCAATGATATAATCAGCACCGCTGGCCTTGTAGGCAGCTACGCCGGTCTGCACATTTTCGATGGTGGGGTTGGGCTTGATGTTGGAGTAAATCTCATAGGCCAAGCCAGCCTTGTCCAGCACATCGGTGACCTTCTTGGTAACGCCGAACTTGAGCAGGTCAGGGTCGGAGCAAACGAAAGCCTTCTTCAGCCCACGGCCTTCAACCTCAGCAGCAATGGATTCGATAGCACCACGACCATGATAGGAAACAGGATTCAAAACGATACGATTCGCCATTGGAAACGCCTCCTCATAATGTTCCATGCATCGGGGGAATCCCCTTACTTTTATGGTTCGACATTTCCTTGACAATCTCCTGCTTTTCAGAAATTTTTATTGCAGATATCTTCAAGCACCATCTGTTCAAAAGTTTCCACGTCTGCATGATCCAGCAGAAGCACGTTACCGCCGGGAGTACAGACGGTTTGTCCCATGTTTTCACCCTGCCGCACTACGTTCACCGTCACCTGCCGGCCGGAGAAAAGCTCAGGGCGCAGCAGATAGCCGATGGTGCAGGAGTCATGCATCAGCACGCAGTTCAGGGGTGCATAGCTGGAGGAGGTGCCGTAGAATTGCAGCATCTCTGCCATGGCACGCTGGGTAGCACTGCCCTTGCCTGCAATCTCGTTGATTTTTTCTTTGCGAAGGATACACTGACTGGTTACATCCAGTCCGCACATCACCACGGGAATTTCATGCTCGGCAAACACGATTTGCGCCGCATCAGGGTCGGCAAAAATATTAAACTCTGCAAAAGGCGTGGCATTGCCCTCACTGGCAGAGCCGCCCATCAGCACAATGCGGCCGATGCGGTGCTTCACTTCCGGAAAAACCTTGAAAAGCAATGCGATGTTGGTTAAGGGAGCGGTAGGCACCAGGGTCATGGTTTCGCCTTCCGGCAGTGCCATGATGGTATCCCGCATCAGCTCAATGGCGTTCTTTTTGCTTTCGCCGTGCTTCGCGGGAGGAATGACACAGTTGCCGATGCCGTTTTCCCCATGCACATGGGAAGCATCCGTTTTGGTGCGGATCAGCGGTTCCCGAGCACCACGGGCAACGGGCACATCATCCATGCCTAGCAGGGAAGCAAGACGAAGCGCATTCTCTGTTACCAGATCACTGCTTTGGTTGCCGGCTACTGTGGAGATGCCCCAAATGTGCAGCACATCCCGGTGAGCGGCCGCCGTGGCCAGCATAACGGCGTCATCAATGCCAGGGTCGCAGTCAATCCAAATATTCTCCATGATGCAGCACCATCCCAATCATTCATTACGCTTCAGCGCAGGAACAGTATACAAGAGGAAGCCTATTCACACAAGGGAAATTTATCGGTTTCGCTCCAGCCAGACCATGAGCACGGCCACATCTGCCGGGGATACGCCGGGAATCCGTCCGGCAGCGGCAAGGGAGCGAGGTTTTTGCTTCTCCAGCTTCTGCCGGGCTTCAATGCGCAGACCAGTGATCTCTGCATAAGGAGCATCTTCCGGCAGTAGGGCTTCTTCCATGGCCTTGGCGTGCCGCAGTAAAGCTTCCTGCCGATCCAAATAGCCGGCATACTTGATGGCGATCTCTGCCTGCTCCTGTGCGGCGGCAGAGTAGTCGTTGATTTCAGGCAATAGCACAGCGACGTCCTTCACGGTGATTTCCGGGCGGCGGATCAGTTCCTCACCGCTCAGGCTGGCGGCAGTCTCAGGCTGACCATGCTCCTCCAGCCACCGGGAACGTTCCGGGCTTTGAGGCAGGCGAACGGCATGCAGCCGTTGTTTCAGTCGACCGGCATCCATTTCCTTTTGCAGGGTGCGTTCCATCCGCTCTTCCGTGGCAAGACCGGCTTCGTAGCCAATCTTGGTCAGGCGCAAATCAGCATTATCCTGCCGAAGCTGCAGCCGATGTTCCGATCGGGAGGTCATCATGCGGTAGGGCTCATCGGTGCCCTTGGTGGTCAGGTCATCGGTTAATACACCGATGTAGGCCATATCCCTGGTAAGGACAATAGGCTTCTTTCCCAACAGGGTCAGGGCGGCGTTCATGCCAGCCAGCAGACCCTGACAGGCAGCTTCTTCATAGCCGGAAGTGCCGTTGATTTGTCCGGCAAAGAACAGACCACTAATGCGCAACGACCCCAGGGTAGGGCGCAGCTCCCGGCTGTCAATGCAGTCATATTCGATGGCGTAGGCCAAGCGAACCAGTTCTGCCCGGTGCAGCCCGGGAATGCTGCGGTACATCTTCCACTGCACATCTTCCGGCAGGGAAGAGGACATGCCCTGCACATACCATTCCAGGCTGTTCATGCCTTCCGGCTCCAGAAATACCTGATGCCGGGATTTGTCGGCAAAGCGGACGATCTTGTCCTCAATGGAAGGGCAGTACCGGGGGCCAATACCATGAATCATGCCGCTGTACATGGGGGCACGGTGGAGATTCTCCCGAATGATGCGATGGGTTTCTTCGTTTGTCCAGGTCAGGTAGCAGGCACGCCGGTTTTCCAGCTTTCGATCTGTCAGGAAGGAGAAGGGTGTCACCGGCTCATCACCGGGCTGAATCTCCATTTCGTCAAAGTCGATGGAACGCTGGTCGATTCGTGCCGGAGTGCCGGTTTTGAATCGGCGGAGCTGAAAGCCCAATGCTTGCAGGCTTTCCGACAGATACTGGGCGTTTTGCAGCCCTTGAGGGCCGCCGCCCCAGCTGGCTTCGCCAATGATGATGCGTCCCTTCAGGTACACGCCGGTGGCAACCACCACCGCTTGGCAGGCGATTCTTTGACCGGTCACGGTAGTCACGGCACAGACCCGGTCATTTTCCACTTCAATGGACTTGACTTCCCCCTGACGCACCAACAAATGGGGCTGGGTCATCAGAGCACGGCGCATGCGGTTCTGATATGCCTGCTTGTCTGCCTGTGCCCGTAGGGCGTGGACAGCCGGCCCTTTGCTGGTGTTCAGCATACGGCTTTGCAGGAAGGTATCGTCAATGGCCAGTGCCATTTCGCCGCCCAGTGCATCCAGCTCCCGCACCAAATGTCCCTTGGCACTGCCGCCGATGACCGGATTGCAGGCCATCAGCGCTACGCCGTCCATGTTAAGGGTAATGAGCACCGTATCAATGCCCATGCGAGCAGCGGCCAATGCCGCCTCACAGCCTGCGTGACCGCCGCCGATCACCACCAAGTCTGCCATGGTATCCGCCTCCTGATTGCAGGGTTACTCGCCTACGTGGGTTGTTACATTCAATGTGGTTCCGTCTGTGGTAATAACAATGTGCCCGTCCCCGATGCTGTATACCTTTGCATCTACACCGTAGGCTTGGCAAATCTTCTGCACCTGCCCGATGGCAGCACCGGGGACAAGGATAATCTTGGGATTCACCAGCTGCAGTACCCATGGGTCAATGCAAAAGGGACGCAGCCCGTGGTGAGGAAACTTCAGCACGTCTACATTGGCAACGTCTTCCGTGTATCCGTCACCTACAGGATGACTCCGTATATAGTCGCCGGTGAAGAAAAAGCTGCGTTCGCCATAAGTCAGCACAAAATTCAGGGAATCCTTGTTAATGCCGCCCAGACCCTCTACTTTCTCAGGTCCAACACATTTGATGGTGATGCCGCCGAATTGCAGCACATCTCCGGCTAACATCTGTTGCCATTGGCAGTTCGTGGGGGGGGGTACCGTATTTTGACGGCCACGCTTCGGTGGGACCGTAAACAATGGTGTCCTCCGTACCGAAGGCCTCCAAAATCTCAGCCATATTGCCTGCATGGTCGTCATGATAATGCGTGGCAATGTAGGCGGTCAGCTTGGTACAGCCGGCTTCCCGCAGTGCCTCAATGGCACGGTCGGATACATCGCCTGTGTCCTTGCCGCAGTCAATGGTGATGGTGATGTCCTCGCCTAAGCGGATCAGGTATCCGTCCGCACAGCCCAGCATTAGCTGATGCACTTCCATGACAGGGGTTTCGGCATGGACGGGGATCAGCAGGCAAACCAATAACAGACTTATTAGCAGGGCGACCATAAGGTGGCGGTGCGGCATGGACATAATTCCTTTCGTGCATAAAAAAACTGCGGTGGATCATTGCACCCTCCGCAGTTGCTGAGGTTATAAGCTTATTGAACGGGACGAATCAAAATCAGGGGCGTCAGCTCATCGCCCTGCCCGGAAGGATTGTCCTTCATAGCGTCCTGAATTTCATCATCCGTTAGGGGGAAGTCGTCACACTTGCCAAGCTGATTCTGCTCAATGTCGTTTGCATCCATCAGCACAACAGGAATGCCGGTTTCCTTTTCCAAGGCATTGCACAGTTCCACGGGGTTCGGGGGATTGATTAGTGCCAGCTGCTTGTACCGCTCAAAGCTGGAGCGGAAGTAGAAGCCGTCAATGCCGCCCACGCCCTGACCACAAATCTTATAAAACAGTCCATGCACGCCGAAAGGACGGGTCACAGCGGAAACAAAGGCTGCCAGCAGCACCCGAGGCAGACCCACCATATCAATGACCAGCTGAAGCTTGTAGGGCTCATGCATGCCTACGCCGGTGGTGTTGATGCCGGCAAAGCGCCACAGCAGGTTGGCCCAGAAGCCGGGCTTCACTTCATCCCGGGTCTTTACGTTCTTGGTGCACATGGCCATGACCTTTGCACCGAAGGACAGCATGTCCCCGGGCTGAGCCAAAGGCAGCACATACTTCCGCACCAGGTCTGCCTGATTTTCACCCACCTCAACAAAGTGGGTCTGAATGGCATAGCGGTCATATTTGCGGCCGTTCTTCCCGGTTAAAGTACCACGGTCAAAATATACGATACCGTCTTTTTCACGGCGTTGATCTTCCAGGTTGCGCGAAGGAATAATGCCCATCTCACGTACCTCCTGTTCGTCCTGCGAACCTGTCGGCTCGCTTCGTTCATTCTACAACGCTTTTCCCTGCATGTCAAACACTTGCGGTAAAAAGAACGATGGAA
>CAVGBO010000038.1:0-27854 GCA_963627465.1 Phocaeicola dorei | reverse complement strand
GGACGAATGTCCTAGCGGTTTGATTATCTGTAAACCGGCGGATATTTTACATCATAGCGCATACCAAACGCCGTCAGGGTAATGTTGTAATAGTGCTTCAGTTCGCTGAAGTCATGTCCTTCGTGCTTCTTTTGATAATGGGTGTAGTCGTTGCCGAGGATTCGTACAACGTCTTCCGCCCTCATCAGATCCACCGTGCCGCTGTACTCATCAATCGCCTGTGCAAGGCTTTTCTTTGCAACCTCTTCCTCTTTCTCCCCCAGTGCCTTGATAGCAAAGTCCTTCACAAGCACTTCCAGTGCCGTGCGGTATCCGACGGCTGCAAGGTCAATATCCCCTCGAAGCTCTGCCCTGTATGCCTGCTGGTGGATTCGCTCAAATTCAGGGCTGACTTCTTTCAGTCCTTCGTGCACTTCGTCGTTTTCAGCAATGGGAATGATGGTATTTAGCGTATAGCAATGATTTTCTTTGATGTACACGGCAAGGAACCGCCTTTTGCATCGTGTACACTCAAACGAGATAATAATGGCAGATTGGTCGCCAGTGAGGATGAATGATTCAGCACCTGTTGCCGTCGCCTCCGTATACACGCCACAATAAGGGCACGTCATCGGTTTTTCATACTGCCCGGAAATGCAGATATTGCCCGCTTGCAGATTTGTCCTTTTTTCCGTCATTATGCGTCCCGTTTTCCCGTACTTCTCCATTGCAAGCTCCTTACTTAAACTCAACCGTCTTGCCGATGAAGCTGGTTCTTTGCGTCGTCAAGTGCCCACTGCTTTCTGAGCCTCTCCATCTCTTCAGCAATCAGCCTTTCCCGTTCTTCTCTCGGCAAAGCCATGTATTTTTCTATTTCAGCCGTTCGGGGTATATCATATTCACGGCACTCGCATCCTTCGTATTTGGCATCGCTTTTAATCATTCTTTGTAACCTCCTTGAATGTGAAGCCGTATTCTTTTTTAATCCCCATCAAGGCTCGTTTTTGGGCTTCTTCTTCACTACAATTATACGGTTTTGCTTTATATTTTGCAACCATCAAATCATAAAGGAGCCTGCTGATCGGTCTTTTCGGTGCGGTGTAGCTATAGATTTTTCCATCGTGACAAAGAATGTAGCCGACGGCGTATTTGTTTATTATTGCCATGTTAAGGTCGCCGTCGCTTGGCGGCATACTCGCCGGGTGATTATGGAATGCAACCAACTCGCCTTTCTTTGCTTTTTTGATTGTATTCTTTATTTCGTCCGTGTATTCAGGTGTTGCCGCTTCTTTGCCTGTGGTGGATTTCGTCCACTGCTTTGTTGTTCGGTTATAGAGATACAGGTCTTCGCCATTCTGCCCTGAACGATGATGCAGCATTTCCTTTGCGGCTTTCAGGAACTCCCGTCGTTCTTCAGGTGTTTCCGCTATCTGGTCGAACTTGTCCGCATACTCACGACTTTCAATGGTGCCCGTGTCAATGGCATATTTTGCACTCTTGGTTATAGGGTTTTTCTTGCTGTCGCTTTGCTTCTCGCTTTCCGTTCCGTCGCCCGTGTCCTGCAAGCTGTCCGCCTTGACGATGTTCCCGTTCTCGTCCAGCGTTTCATCATGCAGGAGCACGCCGACTTGCAAATAGCAATGGCAGTTGATAACCTCCTTTGCGCTGCCGTTGGGGTCGCCGGGATAGCGCATGACGCTATCGGGGAAGGTCTGCCCTTGCAGGACTCGCTTGCCGTGCCGTGCCATGTGTGCGTCACGGGAATTGACGAACCTGCATCGCCATTCGTTGTAGGTTCTCACGCCCTGCTGTTCCGCCTGCTGTGCTGCATCCCATCGGGCTTGCGACTGTACCCGGTTTCGCTCTGTCTGTGCGACTCGCTTTGCCTGATAGGCACTCTGCCCGGTGACACGCCGGACACGCTGCATGATTTTCTGCTGTGACTCGCCGAGGATGGTCGCATCAAAAAGGAGCATCCGCCGTAGCGGTGCTCCATGGGGTTAGTCGGGTCGATTGTTTTCTTCCGGCCAGTCGATGGAAATGGTAATGGTTTGTTTGATGGGGTCAACGGTCTTCTTGAGGATGCGACTTGTTCCATCTTCACGGATAAAGCCTGCGTCCCGTGCTTCCTTGCTGCCGATGACAGTCAAATAAGCGGTGATGTGTCCGCCGTTGCCCTTCTTCGGGTTTAGCTTCATCGCTTAATCCTCCTTGCCGTGCTTGTGTGTCCACAGAATGCACACGAAACACGCAACGGAAGCAACGGTGCTGATGATGCTCAGAATCAAATTGATGTCCATTTTGTGCTTGCGCCAATGAAACGAGTATGTTACAATGGGAGAAAGGGGAGGGGCTTGCGCCCCTGTCCCCGTGTGATGGTTACCGCTTGACCAGCTCGGCAACAAGCTTAATCAGCTCGGCAACCATTGCGACGAGAGCCGTTGCAAGCTTGAGTTTTTCGCTCAGCGTGCAGCGGTTCTTTTTTCTTCCCCTTATTCTGTTAAACTGAAAGTTCTTTCAACTTTTCCCGAAGTTCTTTCTTTCGTTCTTCAATCAGCTTAACTGCATCCATATCCTGGATGTTCTCAAGCACAATAGATAGTTCATCCAATCGAATGAGTAATTCCATTCTCTCCTCTTGCTTTTTCGTCACTGTTAATCATCCTCTCCCCTATTTATTTTGTTCCTGCAAAACCATATTCTTCTTTCCA
Organism: Phocaeicola dorei; assembly: GCA_963627465.1. GTDB lineage: Bacteria > Bacillota > Clostridia > Christensenellales > Aristaeellaceae > CAKUFA01. The sequence goes on along the minus strand of CAVGBO010000038.1, from coordinate 25,164 downwards.
TGCCTATTTGTCAAGGCGTACAAGTAGATTCTCGTAAAGCTACCACCGAAGGGACAGAAAAAGGAGAGAGGATTGCTCCTCTCCCCGGTGATACATTTTCGATTAGTTTTCTTCCACCACAGTCAAGCCAGCGATCCGGCCGTTGGTCAAGCAGTCAGTGATGGCGTTGCCGCCCAAGCGGTTGGAGCCATGGAGACCGCCGGTCACTTCGCCGGCAGCGTACAGGCCTTCGATCTTGGTGCCGTCTTCACGGAGCACATGGGTGTCTACATCCACGCACACGCCGCCCATGGTGTGGTGCACGGCAGGGCTGCGGGGGCATGCATAGTAGGGACCAACATCCTCGATGAGGGCGTGGGTGTTGAACACGGTGCGGCCAAACTCAGGATCATAGCCGGTGGTCACAGCCTCGTTGAACTTCTTCACGGAGTCTACCAGCACGTCAGGATCCATGCCGATCTGCACAGCCAGCTCTTCCAAGGTATCTGCACGGTACACTTCGCCGGCGGCTACCAGGTCGTCAATGTGCAGGCCGTAGGAGTTGTAGCCATTCTCGTCCAAGTCGCTGTTCTGGGAAGAAGAGATGATGTAGAAGATGCCGTCCGTCTGTGCCAGGGCAGCAGCTGCCAGCACGTCACGACGCTCGGTTTCGTTCACATAGCGTTTGCCTTCCTTGTTGACGCAGATGCTGGTAGCATCGCCCACGTGAGCGTCCAGTGCACCGGTCTCCGGGTCAGCAATGGCCAACAGCTGAATCTTTTCCATGCCGATCAGGCCTGCGCCCACGGCTTCAGCCATCACGATACCGTCGCCGGTGATGGCAGGGCTGTTGGTGGTGGGGATGTTCTCGCCCAGGTCAGCCCAGATGGTATTGTACTTCTGACGCATTTCCACATTGGCACCGAAACCGCCGGTAGCCAGGATCACGCCCTTGTTGGCAGTGAAGTTGTAGGTGGTGCCGTCCGTGCCCTTGCCTACAGCGCCAACTACCTTGTCGCCATCCACGGTCAGGTCGGTTGCCTGCACTTCGTAGAGGATTTCCACGTCCAGATTCTTAGCAGCAATCTGGTTGGTGAACACTTCGATGAAGCCGATGCCGCTCTTGTAGGTCTGGCTCATCTGTGCACGGGGCCACAGGGAGCCGATGACGGCTACGGAATAATCACGCCAGTCGAAGCCCATTTCCTTCAGCCACTCGAAGGTTTCGGGAGCGTTCATGCACATATTCTCGATCAGCTCGGGAATGGCCTCGTAGTCGCCACCCTTGTAGGTCTGCAGAGCATGCAGGGAGGGGCTATCGAACAGGTAGGTAGCACCGGAAGCCTTGTATGCTTCGATTTCTTCCAGCACGGTGGCCTGCCACTTGGCCTGGGTGTCGTTCTTAGGTTCTTCCGTTGCCAACTCCATGACCGTTTCCATCTGGCCTTCGGTCATACCGTTGCTCTGTGCGGTGTAGGTGGCTGCGTTCATGTAGCCGCCGCTGCGGACGGTGTTGCCGCCCAGGGCAGCCGTCTTTTCCACCACGATGACGCTGGCACCCTTTTCGGCTGCTGCCACAGCAGCTGCCATGCCTGCGCCACCGCCGCCCAGGATGATGACGTCAGCCGTCTTATCCACCTGTGCGTCAGATACTTCCTGCTGAATTGCCACCTGCTTCAGGGCTTCAGCGTCTCCACCGGCCTTGGTCACGGCATCCGCCACAGCGGCCACGATGCCATCGCTGGTGAGGGTAGCACCGGTCACGGCATCCACTGCCAAGGACTGGTACTTGACGATTTCGCCGGGGATCCGCTCAATGGGCGTATCGCCAATGCCGGCGGTTTCCGTGTGGGAAACAACCTCGATGGACTCAATGGCCGTTTCAGAGAAGGTCACCGATACAACGATGTCCCCGTTCCGGCCTGCGCCAGTACCTTCGTAAACGCCAGGGGTGTAGCCCTCAGCCAGTGCGAAGGTGCCTGTGGTCACTGCCATGCACAGGCACAGCAGCAGAGCAACCAGCTTCTTCATGAAATTTCCACCCTTTCTCCATACATGCGTTACGCACGAATTACGTAACGCATTATGTATTTGTTTGCTCACAGTATACAATGCACTTGTGTGCTTGTCAAGCATTTATCGATCTTTTTGAAAAATATTTTTTCTGACCGTTTGTCTGCCAGATCGTACATGATTCGATCTTTCGCATGAAAAAAGGGTTCCGCACCCTTTCAAGTGCGGAACCCTGTAGGAAACAAGGAATCTTAGTAAGCGGACACGTACACCGTGTAGGAAGCAGACTTGCCGCTGCCGTCACTTGCGGTGGCGGTAATGGTGGCAGAGCCCACGCCCACAGCCGACACAATACCGTTGCTGGTTACATAGGCAACAGCGGGATTGCTGGAGCTGTAGGTCACGCCCTTGTTGGAGGCGTTAGCAGGGAGAATCTCATAGCTGGGATAGTTGACCTCGCCAACCACCAGATTGGTCTTGCCGTTGACGCCCACATAGGTGACAGGGATCGCGGTAACCGTCACCGTATAGGTGCCCTTGATGCCGCTGCCATCCTTAGCGGTCGCCGTGATGATGGTCGTGCCGACAGCCTTGCCGGTGACAACACCATACTCGTTCACGGTTGCAACCGTTCCGTTGCTGGTGGAGAAGGTGACACCCTTGTTCGCAGCATCGGCAGGCCACACTTCATAGCTCAGGTATTCCACAGAGCCGAGGTTCAGCGTTCCCTTGCCGTACAGGTCGATTCTGGTGACCTTCTGGGTATTGGTGCTGACGTTCACCGTGTAGGTGCCCTTCACGCCGCTGCCATCCTTGGCGGTGGCAGTGATGGTGGCAGTGCCCTTGCCCACGCCGGTCACAACGCCATACTCGTTGACAGTTGCGATCTTGGCGTTGCTGGTGGAGAAGGTGATGCCCTTGTTCACAGCATCAGCAGGCCATACTTCGTAGGACAGGTATTCCACAGAGCCGATGCCCAGGGATCCCTTGCCGTACAGGGCAATCTTGGTGACCTGACCAGCCACGGGGCTGACCGTCACGGTAAAGGAAGCCTGCACAGCGCTGCCATCGTTGGCCGTTGCCGTAAGCACTGCAGAACCAACGCCCACAGCCGTTACCATGCCGTACTGGTTCACGGTAACCACCGCAGGATTGCTGGAGGTGAAGGTTACGGTCTTGTTGGAGGCATTCGCAGGCAGGATTTCGTAAGCCAGGTAATCCACTTCACCAACCATCAGAGAAGTGCGACCCTTAACGCCTACGTACGTTACGGGAACAGGCGCCACGTTGCTAACCACCACATCATAGGAAGCGGTAACGCCGCTGCCGTCCAGTGCAATGGCCGTGATGCGGGCAGTGCCGGCTGCCACAGCCTTCACCACACCGTATTCGGATACGGAGGCAACATTGGTATTGCTGGAGTAGTAGGTGACCGTCTTGTTATTAGCGTCCACAGGCCATGCTGCGTAAGCAAGATATTCCACCTCGCCTACGGACAAAGCACCCTTGCCGTAGATCTCCAAGCGGTTCACCAGAATCGTGGAGGAACCAACGGTAACGATGAAGCTTGCAGACTGCTTGCTGCCATCAATGGCCGTTGCAGTAATAACCGTCTGACCCAGTGCCTTGCCGGTGACGACACCGTACTGGTTCACCGTAGCAACATTTGCATTGCTGGAGGTCCAGGTAACGGACTTTTCGGTGGCGTTGGCAGGCCAGATTTCATAGGACAGATACTGGACTTCGCCAATGCCCATAGCAGGCTTGCCGGAGACGTTCACCTTGGTGACCATGACCTGATTGTCAGCAACCGTTACCGTGTAGCTGCCGGACACGCCGCTGCCGTCGTTGGCGGTGGCAGTAATCACAGTGGTACCAACAGTCAGGGCGGTTACCACGCCGTACTCGTTGACAGTTGCCACTTCAGGCTTGCTGGAAGTCCAGCTGACGGTCTTGTCATCCGCATTCACGGGATAGATTTCATAAGCAGAGTAGCTGACAGCCTTGGGATACAGCTCCGTCTTGCCGCTGGCGTTCACGGTGGTGACCTTCACGTAGCCATCCTTCACGGTGACCACGTATCCGCCCCGAACCAGGGTACCATCGGTAGCAATGGCACTGATCATGGCCGAGCCGGCGGAATAGGCGGTTACCTTACCGGTCTGATCCACGTTGGCCACAGAGGGGTTGTCGCTGACCCAGTACAGTACCTGATTGTGGGCATTGCTGGGAGCAACCGTTGCGGTAGCCTGAATGGTTTCACCCACGCCAATGAGGGTACGGCCGGTGACGGTAACGCTCTGCACGTTAATGACACTCTTGCTGACGCTCAGGGTCAGGGTTGCCTTAATGCCGCTGCCATCCTGTGCCGCTGCGGTAATGATGGTGGTGCCGGCGGTCTTCTTGCTGGCCGTTACCTTACCATTCTGGTCAACGGTAGCGATGGAGGTGTTGCTGCTGGTCCACAGCAGCTTCTTGTTGGAGGCATTGCTGGGGGTGATGGTGTAGCCAATGTAGGCGGTTTCATTGTAGACCATGCCGGTCTTGCCGGTCAGGGTAATCCAGGTGATCGGTACGTTTTCAACGCCCACCACGAAGGAACCGTATACATTGGTATCGGCAACAGAGGTAGCGGTAATGACTACCGTGCCGCTGCCAACAACAGTGACCTTACCGGTCTGATCCACAGTCGCCACGTTGGTGTTGGAACTGGACCAGGTCACGTTCTTGTTGGAGGCATCTTCAGGAAGCACGGTGGCAACGAAGGTTTCGCTTTCGTCCACTTCCATGGAAGCCTTGCCGGTCACGTTAATCTGGGTCACGGGAACTAGGGCATCCACCGTCAGCTCGTAGGAATCAACGATCGCGGTGTTGTCATTGGCTGCAGCAACGATGGTGGTGGTGCCTGCGCCAACGGCAGTGATTACGCCCTTATCGGTGATAGTAGCAACCGCCGTGTTGGAGCTGGAGAAGGTCAGCGTCTTGTTGGTAGCGGTGCTGGGCTCCACGCTCCAAGCCAGGTTGTAGGTGGTGCCGATCTTCATGCTGCTGTTCTTATTGGTGATGGTGACCTTGGTAACCCGGGTATCATCATCATAAGCAGGGGTTACGGTCAGCACATAGTAGGCGAACTTGCCGCTGCCGTCGTTGGCGGTGGCGGTAATCAGTGCCTGACCTGCGCTGCGGGCATACACCACGCCTGCGCTGGTGACCGTTGCCACGTTGCTGTTATTGGAAGACCAGGTAACAGTCTTGTTGGTGGCGGTGGTGGGCAAAACAGTGACCGTGGGATAGTCACTTTCACCGGCCTTCATGGTGGTCTTTGCAGACACGGTGATGCTTTCCACAAGCACAGTAGAAGCCGCCATGAGCTGCGTCAGGCTGGTGGGCATGGTAGCTTCCGTAACGAAACTGACTGCGCTGGTTTCCGCAAGGGCAGAAGCTCCGCATCCCAGCGTCATAATGATCGCTGTCAGCAGAGCCAGTACCTTGACGAGCACGTTCTGTTTCATGTTCTGTTCTCCTTCCTTCTTTATCAAGAGCCTGCGGCAGCCAAAGCACACCGCAAAGCCTGATACCGTGCATGTTGTGTTTTGAGCCCGAACAACCGAGCTCTCGTCATGTGGATTATAGCAAAGTATTTCAATTCTGTAAACGAACCATGTAGATTTTTTCGCAAATTTTTACGACTTTGCGTAGATTCTGTGATGATTGTATGCCGGGAGTCTGTTTTATTTGCCTTGATCTTCGCATAAACAGACCGAAGTCTGTTTATGCTTCCGGCAGAATCACCACAAATTCCGGGTGAGTCATCATTTGCGCCGGGTCGCCGCCGGCCTGAACCACACAATCCGTTACAGCCTGTATGATGGCATTGCTGGTATGGGTCGCTCCAGTCACCGTGTCCACCGCCAAGGACTGCCAAGTGATGATGTCCGTGGGGATTCGCTCAAAGGCCGCATCGCTGATGCCCGGCGTTTCCTTGTGGTCAATGACAGTAATGGTTTCAATGGCGGTTTCCGAGAAGGTCACTTCCACAGTGATGCTGCCCATTTTCCCCTCAGCCTCAGCAGTGTATGTGCCCGGCTGAAACATCGTTTCCGCACATACCTGACAGGTCATGAGCATCAAAGCGGTTACAAGTAAAAGCAGCCTTTTCATGCAGTGTCTCCTTTCCGCTTATTCCTGCCTTTGCAGAAAGCTTTCCATCACGTAGCCTTCCATTACATCCGTCTTCACATGGGCCCAGCCTTCTTCCTCACAGTCCGGCAAAACAATCAGCTGCTGATGCAGGTACAGCCGCCGCAGCACGGTGGCAGATGTGTTGGGTTCTTCCCGCAGGTTCACGCTGCTGTCCTCATCAATGCCGGTGATTTCCGCCAGATAGGAGCCGGCAGGCAAGTCATCCGTCATGGTGGCAGGCATCAGCGTGGGACGAGGGGTAGCCGTAGCGGCAGGGCCAGGGGTTTCCACCAATTCCGCTTGGGCAGTAGGCAGCACTGCACTGCCGGATGGTGCCTTCATCAGGGTCATGCCAGGGTAGTAGAAGGCAAGAATCTCCACATAGGTTTTGCCATAGTGAGATGCCATCCACTGTGCGCCCCGTTGACTCATGCCGACCCCATGCCCGTACCGGCGGGATTCCAGCACAAACTGATCCTCCTTTTCCACCACAGTAACAATTTCATTATCCGCCCCGTAAATGGAAAGGTTCAGGGCACGAAGCACGTTGGGGAAAAGCTTCAACGTCAGGGTGCAGCTGTCCGCTACCGGGAGGAAAACGCTGTACACCGGCGTAGGGGCAGGGGTGGCGATGACTTCCGCCGTCACCATGGTTTCGGGCACTGCTGTAGGCGTTGGGGAGGCAAACAGACTCAGTTCCGTATCTCCGTCCGCTGCCGGAATGGCAGTGGCACCGGGAGTGTACAGCACCTGACGACCGGACCAGTTGAAGGTAATCGTCATATCCGTCATCAGCTTGCTTTCATCGCTGCTCCGGGGTGTGGAGAGGCTTACCGCCGTAATGCTGTCAATCCGTAGGGAGGACACATCCGTATCCATGCCTCGCTTAGTCATCTCCCCTTGCAGGGCATCAGCCAGCACTTTCATGAAGGCATTCGGCAGCTTTTCACCGTTCTTGTACAGGCGAGCACGCTTCACGGGACTTTCCGGGTTCTCCACATCGTAGGGGTCATCCGTCACTTGATAGTAGCTCCAGTCCCCCTTGCTGCCCCAGACGGTTTCGACTTTCTCCGTCTGTCCCCCATTGCTGGCGGCATAGTAGCAGGTTGCCAGTGCACCCTTGTATCCGCCTACCACGCCGGCTGTTTCCTGCACGGCCTGAATGGCATTGGTGTTGCTATAGTTAATGCCAAGAAACACCTGATTAGCCGTAGTATCCACCATATCATAGGCAGAGGAGGCGTCCAAATGCGCCATGGCGTAGGTTCTGGCGCAGATAGCCTGGGCTTTCAAAGCCTCCAAGGGGAAGCTGTTGCTCATTTCATAAGGAACAACGCCCAGCAGGTATTCTTCAATGGTCAGTGCCAGCACAGGCATTAACTGCCCATCCTGCACGGTAAAGGTTAGCGTCCCCGGGTACAGGTTGCCGCCATCCACAAAGCGGATGCCTTCCTGCCCTCCTTGAGCAGATTGATTCTGCACCATCTGCACCTTGGTGCCAAGGTTCAGGCTCATGCCTTCATAAAATAAGTAGATACTGCCGCTGCGGATTTGCAGGGTGATCTCGCTGCCTTCCGGAAAACCCATGGAGGCATTGGAAGCGAAGGCGGTATACAGCCCGTCCAGGTGCAAGTCAGCCCGATCCGTCAGGCCAAGTCGTTTCAGGTAGATGCGCACCGTCGGGGACACATCCTCCCCTCGAGCACCCGTGCACAAAGGCAGGAGCGCAAAGCAAAGCAGCAGGCAAAGGAACCGCCGAATCCGATTGATGACGATCATCTCCTTCCTTCATAAAAGGCCTTCGCTGATGCTTGCCGCAGAGAATCTTCCCTACAGACATAACGCTTGAGCGAAGGCTTTTCATCCTGAAATCAGGAAAGATTTTCGTGGGAAGCACATTGTTGTTCAAATTCACCCGGGGTCATGCCGGTATACTTTTTGAACACCTGGCAAAAATAGCTTTTGTTGGGGTATCCGCAGGACTGGGCAATCTCCTGCAGGGACTTTTCCCCTTCCTGCCGCAAAAGCTCTTGCGCCTTGTCCATTCTGGTGGCTGTCAGGAAGGCAGAGAAGTGCATGCCCGTCTTTTCGTGAAACAGGCGGCAGAAGTAAGCCGGGGTCAGTCCCAAGGAATGGCTCAGGTTCGCCTGAGAATAAGGCAGGGAACAATCCGCACGAATTCCGGCAATCACCCGATCAATCGGTTCTGCCGCCGAGGAGCCCGTGGGGCAGGCACGCAGGCGAGGCTGCAAGGAAGCAATCCAGCTAAGCAGTGCTTCCTTGGGCTTCCGGGTCATTTCGTTCAAATTCAATTCTTCCGTCAGCTTCCGCAGGCTGATTTCCGCATGTTGGCTCCACACCGCCTCAATCACCAGCGGCACCATGGCGAAGCACATCCGGTTGATTTCCGTTTCGTTGCGCAGTACCCGGGTCACATAGCCGCCAAGGCTGGCATATTGCCGACGCTTAATCAGGGTTTGCAGCCCGGCACGGTGGGTGCGGGCATCCGCCGCTGTCATGGGTGAAACCTTGTTCCACCAGTCAGAAATTTCCCGCATGGGGGTCATGGCTGCACGCCACAGGGAGGGGGACGCAAACTCTTCGCCGATGGTCAGGGTGCCTTCCTGCTCCAGCAAAAGGCTGCTCTGCTCCAGCATAGCATGACCGCACAGCCAAAGCACAGTTTCCCGATGGGCAGCAGCAGGGAAATGGGTGCAGCACAGCATGATGGTCAGCCGATCCCCATCTTCTGAAAAACCCCAACCGCATACGCCGGCGGGCTGCATACAATCCGGCAGACAGCTTTCCAGCTGCATCCGCTGCTCGTCTGTCAGGGGAACGTCCGCATCCCAGCAAAGCATTCGCCAGGCATAGGCCTCCATCCCTTCCGGCATGGTAAGACTTGTCGGGTTGTCCTCTTTCAGCAAGTCAGTGATCTGTCGGGTCAGCTCCAAAGCTGCAGGCATGCGCACACCCTCCTTTTGCGTCAGCAGACAAGGGCAAGCACAGCTTCCCATTGTCCTTACGGCTATTGTATCTTTTTTTTCGCCGTTTGAAAAGGGCAGGAGCAAAAAAAGATGGTTTTACAGCAGAAAATGCCGTGAATGTGCTTTGTCTTTGGTGAATCTGTCCAGAAGGTCGGCAGCGTACATGCCTTTCCCCGGAAAAAAGATAAGGTGGCCGAAACAGTTTTTTCAATTCCTATTGACGTTGTAGGAGTTTACGTTTATAATGCCTATGTTGCGGTATAGAAACCGTGCATTTCCCCGGAAAGGAGGGCAATCGTCCATGATGATTTCATCCAAGGGGCGATACGCATTGCGGGTCATGACAGACATGGGTCGGCATCAGGAAGAGGATTACCTGTCCCTGAACGACATTGCCGAGCGGCTGCACCTGTCCCGCAAGTATTTGGAAAGCATCATGACCGTGCTGTGCAAGGGCGGCCTGGTGAAGAGCACGGTAGGCAAATCCGGCGGCTACAAGCTTGTACGCCCGGCAGAAGCCTACACGGCAGGCGAAATTCTGCGCGCAGTAGAGGAAGGAATGACGCCTGTATCCTGCCTGGCAGAGCACGGAAAAAAATGCAGCGGCAGCTGCGAATGCGACTGCGATATGATTCCCTTCTGGCAGGGGCTTGAAGCTTCCATCAATACCTATCTGGACAGCTACACCCTCAGGGATTTGATGAACAATAAACCGTCGGCTGACCAGGCCGGCATCATGAGTGAGGTAGAGCATCATGAATCATAAGCCGATCCTTGAAATCAACGACCTGCACGTGAATGTGGGCGATGAAAAAGAAATCCTCCACGGCATTAACCTGACCGTCGGCCGGGACGAGACCCATGTGCTCATGGGACCCAACGGTACCGGCAAGTCCACCCTGGGCTATGCCATTACCGGCAATCCCAACTATACCGTTACGAAGGGTCAGATTCTTTTTGACGGGGAAGATATTACCGACCTGCCGGTGAACGAGCGTGCCAAGAAGGGCATCTTCCTTTCCTTCCAGAATCCGTTGGAAGTGCCCGGTGTCACCCTGAGTGCCTTCATCCGCAGCGCATTGGAGCAGAAGACCGGCAGCCGTCTGCGCCTGTGGGACTTTAAGAAGAAGCTGAAGGAAACCATGGCACTGCTGTCCATGGATGAGTCCTATGCAGAGCGTGACCTGAACGTAGGCTTCTCCGGCGGCGAAAAGAAAAAGGCAGAAATTCTGCAAATGCTGATGCTGGAGCCTAAGCTGGCCATTCTGGACGAAACAGACTCCGGTCTGGACGTGGATGCTGTGCGCACCGTATCCCAGGGGGTGCAGCTGTTCCGTGAACGCACCCATGGTTCTCTGCTGATTATCACCCACTCCACCCGCATTCTGGAAGCACTGACGGTAGACGCTACCCACGTAATGGAGGAAGGCGTCATCGTGCGCAACGGCGGTGCGGAACTGGTGGATGAAATCAACGAAAACGGCTTCGGCAGCCTGCGGGACGCCTGAGGGAGACGCAAGCAATGAGGGAAAAGAGTTACGTAGACGACATTGACCGCAGTGTCTATGACATTCGGGACGAGGAAAAGGACGCCTACCGGCTGGAAGAGGGTCTGACCCCTGCCATTGTGGACAAGCTGTCCAAGGAAAAGAACGATCCTGTGTGGATGCAGCAGTTCCGCCTGCAATCCCTGCAGATTTACAATGAAATGAAGATTCCCGACTGGGGTCCCAGCATTGAAGGGCTGGATATGGCGCACATTGCTACCTATGTGCGCCCCAACACCAAGATGCAGAACGACTGGAAGAACGTCCCCCAGGACATTAAGGACACCTTCGAGCGTCTGGGCATCCCGGAAGCAGAGCGGAAGAGTCTGGCCGGCGTAGGGGCCCAGTACGACTCGGAGCTGGTGTACCACAACGTGCGGGAGGAGGTTGCCGCACAGGGTGTGGTGTACACCGACATGGAAAGCGCACTCCACGGAGAGTACGCCGACATGGTGAAGAAGTACTTTATGAAGCTGGTCACCCCTCGGGATCACAAGTTTGCCGCCCTTCACGGTGCGGTGTGGTCCGGCGGATCCTTTGTGTATGTGCCCAAGGGAGTGCAGGTGGAGATTCCTCTGCAGAGCTACTTCCGCCTGAACGCCAAAGGCGCAGGCCAGTTTGAGCATACGCTGATCATTGTGGACGAAGGTGCCAGCCTCCACTTCATTGAAGGCTGCTCCGCTCCTAAATATAATGTAGCCAACCTGCACGCCGGATGTGTGGAGCTGTACGTAAAGAAGAATGCCAAGCTCCGCTATTCCACCATTGAAAATTGGTCCAAGAACATGTACAACCTGAACACCAAGCGTGCCTTGGTGGAGGAAAACGGCGTCATTGAATGGGTGTCCGGCTCCTTCGGCTCTCACGTAGGCTGCCTGTATCCCATGAGCGTGCTGAAGGGTGACAACGCCCGGATGGAGTTTACCGGCGTTACCTTTGCCGGTGCAGGGCAGAACCTGGATACCGGTGCCAAGGTGGTACATGTAGGACGCAACACCAGCTCCTACATGAATACCCGCTCCATCAGCAAGAGCGGCGGTATCAGTACCTTCCGCTCCAGTGTGGTGGTGCAGAAGGGTGCTTCCGGTGCTAAGAGTGCCGTGAATTGCCAGTCCCTGATGCTGGACTCCATCTCCCGGTCGGATACCATTCCGGCCATGGATATCCGCACCCGTGACGCAGCCGTGGGACACGAGGCCAAGATCGGCGCTATCAGCAACGAAGCCGTGTTCTATCTCATGAGCCGTGGTATGAGCGAAGAAGATGCTCGTGCCCTGATCGTCAGCGGCTTTGCGGACAATGTGTCCAAGGAGCTGCCCTTGGAGTATGCCGTGGAAATGAACAACCTGATTCGCCTTGAAATGAAAGGCAGCATCGGCTGATAACGGGAAGGAGAACGTATGATGAGCGAAACAATCAAAATCAACGAGCTTCCCGTGCGCACCTGGAATTTTCTCGGTGTGAACGATGCCGAAGTCGCATGGGATGCCAATAAGGTCGTGGATTTGGGGACGGAGAACTTTGCTTCCGCCAAAGACGGTGTTTGCCATCGAATGGTGATGACCGGAAAAGAGGGCTTCAGTCGCGAGGATGTTCATGCCGTTGCCCGTGCCGGAGAGGATCTGACCCTGATTCAGCGGTTTGAGGGCGAAGGTCATCTGGCGGTGGAAACCCACCTCACCTTGGAGAAGGATGCCACCCTGCGCTTGGTGCAGGTCTTTTCCGCCAAGGAAGGTGCCCTGTCCCGTAGCAAGGTCACCGGCACTTGCGATGAGAATGCTCACCTGGAGCTGATTCAGGTAATGCTGGGCAAGGGCGATACTTACGTAGACAGCCATGTTGACCTAAACGGAAAAGGTTCCTCCATGCAGACGGACATCGGCTACCTGGCACAGCATCATCAAACCCTGGATATGAATCTGAGCGTGAACCACTTCGGCAAAAAAACTGAGTGTGCCATCAACGCCGCCGGGGCTTTGAAGGATGCGGCGGTGAAGATCTTCCGGGGCACCATTGACTTCAAGCAGGGCAGCAGCGATTCTGTCGGCAACGAAAAGGAAACCGTGCTCATGCTGGGAGACGATGTGGTCAACAAGACAGTTCCCCTGATCCTGTGCGCCGAAGAAAACGTGGTAGGCAATCACGGCGCATCCATCGGCGAAATGGATGACGCTACCCTGTTCTACTTTGAAAGCCGGGGCATTGACCGGGCTGCGGCGGAAAAAATCCTCGCCAGAGCCTCTGTGGAGCGGGTTGCCCGCACCATCGGCGATGCAGAAACGGAGCAGGCCATTCTGAACGAACTGTATGAGGGGGAAGAGCATGACCTTTGATCGCAGGGATTTCCCGCTCCTCATGGGCGCAGACATTGCCTATCTGGACAATGCCGCCACTGCCCAGCGTCCCCAGTGCGTGCTTGACGCTGAAAAGGATTTTTACGAAAAGGCAAACGCCAATCCCCTTCGTGGACTGTATCCCCTGAGCATTGCCGCTACGGAAGCATACGAGGAGGCTCGGGAGGCTGTCCGCAGTTTCCTGAACGCCAAGCGGAAGGAAGAAATCATCTTCACCCGAAACACCACGGAGAGCATCAATCTGGTGGCCTACAGCTATGGTCTTAGCCATGTGAAGGCAGGGGATGAAGTACTGGTCTCCATTATGGAGCACCACAGCAATCTGCTGCCCTGGCAGATGGTATGCCGCCAAACCGGCGCCGTGCTCCGCTTCATTGAATGCGAAATGGACGGCAGCGTTGACCTGAACAAGGTAGAGCAGCTGATCACGCCCCGGACGAAGATTGTTGCCATGACCCATGTATCCAATGTGCTTGGGCGGGTCAATCCCATCCGTGAGATTGCAGACCTTGCCCATCGAGTAGGTGCCGTTATGGTGGTGGACGGAGCCCAGAGCACGCCCCACATGCCGGTGGATGTGCAGGCACTGGGGGCTGATTTCCTGGCCTTCTCCGGTCACAAGGTGTACGGCCCCATGGGCATTGGTGCATTGTACGGCCGGTATGAGCTGCTGGAGAAAATGCCTCCCTTCCTGACCGGCGGCGAAATGATTGAATCCGTCACCCGTGAGGGTGCCACCTATGCGGAGCTGCCCTACAAGTTCGAAGCCGGCACCTGCAACGCTGCCGGTGCGGTAGGCCTTCATGCAGCCATTGATTATGCGGAGCAGGTGAGCTTCCAGCGGATGCATGAGCGGGAGGTTGCTTTGGTTGCCCGGGCCTTGAAGGGCATTCAGGATATGCCCTGGGTGCATGTGCTGGGTTCCGATAAGGCAGAGGAGCATTCCGGCATCATCACCTTTACGGTGGACGGGGTGCACCCCCATGACATCAGCGAGATTCTCGCCTCCGACGGGGTGGCCATTCGTGCCGGTCACCACTGCGCACAGCCTTTGCTGAAGTATCTGGGGCATCCCTCCACGGCTCGTGCCAGCCTTGCCTTCTATAATACGGAAGAGGATGTGGATCGCCTGCTTGCCAGTCTTTCCACCTTAAGGGAGCGAATGGGCTATGGAAAATAGAAGCTTTTACAACGAAATTCTGACCGAGCACAACGTTCACCCGGAATTCAAGCATGACCTGCCTGATGCGGACATTGTGCTGGAAGGCGTGAACCCCAGCTGCGGAGACGACATCTACCTGAAGCTGAAGCTTGACGGGGATGTGATTGCCGACGGTGCCTTCGTGGGCGATGGCTGCGCCATTTCTCAGGCCTCTGCGGATATTATGCTGGGCATGATCATCGGCCGCAAAAAAGAGGAGGCCCTGCACATGGGTGAGGTCTTCCTGAAGATGATCAAGGGCGAGGCAACAGAGGATGAAATTGAAAGTCTGGAAGAAGCCTCTGCCCTGCGGGACATTGCCCACATGCCTGCCCGGGTCAAATGTGCCGTGCTGGGCTGGCGCACCCTGAAGGAAGCGTTAGGGAACAAGGAAGAAGCGTAATCCTTCCATCCCATCTGTTGATGAAAAGACCTGCTGTGGCAATTTGCTTCACAGCAGGTCTTTTCGTATCAAGTTTCAGGCAAGGCTGCTGCCGTTTTGTTGCTCGGCAGCAGCCTTGTTTGTTAGGTTTCGTCATCCACCACCAGGAAGTCCACGGACACGGTGGGGGTAGGTTCTGACGCTTCCGTCTCTTCTACCCCTTCATTGCCCACATCAGGCTCTGCGACTTCCGCCACTTCCGCTTCCGCTACCTTGGTCAGGCGCAGGGTGCGGCTCACGCCTTCCCGGGCATCCCGCAGGGTCATGGTCGTGGCATCAATGTTGGATACGCTGTAAGTCTGGGTCAGCTCCTCCACCGTAGCACCGGTATACAGCGCATAGGTTTCCGCACGGAAGTAAAGCTCTTCCCCCTCCAAGGCGCAAGTGCCGTCCGCACGGAACAGGTAGGTGCTTCCGTCCGCCGTCTGCCACGTGCCCAGGATCAGGTAGCACGTGCGCTGAAGCTTCTGCGCCACATCCTTATAATCAGGAATGCGACGATAGTAGGGCAGTGCAGCATACACCTGACCATCCCCATACAGCTTGTTGGCCTGCTGATAGTTGGCCTCAAGGTACAACTCATCAAGGTTGCCGTACTTTTCCGGCAGCTCGGTCAAATCCATGTGCCCCAGCAAAGCAGCCGCCACGTCATACTCCTGTGCCTCCATGGCTTTCTGCGCATTTTCCGCTGCTTCCTGATAGTAAGCGTCATAGTACTGCGCCGCCAATGCGTCTGCATCCTGATACCCGGAAGCCTTTGCGTACATCCTTGCAGCAGAAAGAATCTGGCCATTTTCCACAGCTTTTTCGCCTAAGGTGTAATACAGGGCACCGGCTCGATCCTTGGCATCGCTGTAATCCCCAAGGGACGCAAAAAGCTGTGCCGCTTCCGCCGTTTTGCCTTCCCCTGCTGCCATGTCCGCCAAGGCATAATCGCAAGCCTTGATCTGCTCCGCCGCATCGCTGTAGGCGCCCAGCGCTTCGAACATGCTGCGGGCAGTTGCGTAATCCTTTTCGTCATAGGCTGCAAGTGCCAGATGATACTGAGCCTCTTTTAGCTTGTCTGCGCTTTCCTGATAATCCCCCAAGGCGGTGAAGGTCGCCGCCGCCTGCTGCCACTGCTCCTGTGCCAGCTGCTGCAGGCCAAGACCGTACCGGGCCTCCTGCAGCAGGTCAGGGCTGTCCTTGTATTCTCCAAGGAGGGTATACAGTTCCACTGCTTCGCTCCACAGCCCGTCCGTCACCTTCTGCGCCGCAAGCCCATACCGAGCCTGTTCCAGCCGGTCACTGCTGTCCCGATAGGTGCTGATGCGGCTGAACCCATCCACGGCAGATTGATAGTCCTTGGAGGACAGAGCAGACAGTGCCGGACGATAGATGCATTCCTGACGGAGATCCAGCACATCGCTGTAGGTATCCGGCAAGGTGGTCAGCCATGCGGCGGCAATCTGGTATTCCCGATCCTTCATGGCGTTTTGCGCAATGGTAAGGGCGCACTGGTTGTACTTATCCTGTGCATCCTCGTAGTCTGCGATTTGAATGTACAGTTCCGCTGCGGTTTGGTACTCCCCTGCCCCATACGCTTCCTCAGCGGCAAGGTACAGGTAGGTATTGGCCAGATCCTTGGCATCGTTGTAATCCCCAGCGGCAAGAAACTGATTCCCTGCATCCGTCGTGCGTCCTGCTTCCACCAACACTTTGCCATACAGGTAGTGGGCTTCCTTCAGCTTTTCATCCGCATCGGAGTAGCCGGGAATCCGCTCAAACTGGGCAATGGCATCCCCTGCGCCGCCGTTTTCCATCAGCTGCACTGCCGGACGGTAAATGCACTCCTTGGCCAGGTCAGGGGCATCTTCATAATCCCCCAGTGCCAGGAAAGTGGCATAGGCCGTATCGTAGTCTCCGCTTTCCAGCTGCTTCTTTGCCTTCAGGTAGGTGCATTCTGTCAGCCGATCTGCGCTGTTCCGATAATCGCCCAAGGCAGTATACAGAGCAGCGGCATCATCAACTTTGTCCGCCTTCAGCAGCCATTCTGCATGGAGCCAGTCCGCATAGGTCACCTGATCCGCTGCATCCTCGTAATCCCCAAGTTCAACCATTTCACTCCGGGCAGCCAGCAGCGTGTCCTCATCCGCATCCTCCATCAGGCTTGCTTTGGCTTGCAGATAGCGGCACTGCTTCTCGTTTGCGTCCGCATCCTGATAGCCGCTCATGGCAAGGAACACGCTCCGAGCTTCCTCATACTTGCCCTGCTCCATGGCAGAAACAGCGTTTCGATAGCGGATATAAGGCACCAGATGGAATACAGAGCCGTAGGCAATGCCCGCAACCGCCGCACAGCTGACCACAATGGTGATGACCTTGCGACGCTTTTTCTTCTTGGCTTCGTAAACCTTTTCCCGTTGGAGCTGCAACCGGGAAGCATCCTCCCGGGCGGCTTTCGCCTGCAGGGCAAGCTGATGCTCCCGCTGAGAAGTCAGCTTTTCAATGGCTTCCCGGTTAAAGCGGGTAAACACCTGCTCCCGCTCCCGGTGACACCGGGCACAGGTACGCTCATCCGCCCCATTGGGACGGCCACAGACGCAAATCCACAGGTTCTCCTGCTTTTGTGGAAAACCCACCGCATTGCTGCCTGCAACATAGCGGAGCATTTCTAGGCTGCGGCTATTGGGCAGATTGTTGGGGGTATATTCGCTGAGGGCATACTTTCCCCGCCGCCACACGCTGGCATCACTGAACCAGATTTTATCAATCATAACCTCCAAGGAAGTCGCATCCCCTGCATCCTCCTTGGGAACGGTCACAGAAAAGGCGGTGGAGGGGCGTCCGTCCAAATCATGGGCGCGATAAATGAGCCGCTCTACCTCTTCCTGTTCCTTGTTGAGAAAGAGCACCGTTACCTCTACCGAGGTAATGATTTTCTCGCTCAAGTTATACAGCATTAAGTCGCAGGCGGGATAATCCTTCTTGGGCAGTTCATACCGCCATACTTCCGCCGGACAGCTGAGATCGATCTTCATGCAAGATCCCTCCGCTTATCAGTTCATGGTGTAAAGGGTAATCTCGGTCAAGGCCATCATTTCAAAATTGAAGTGGAGGCACACGGTTTTGTCCCCGGTACGCAGCACATACATCAGCACCGCAGAAGCGTCCGTGCCGTATTCCGCCAAGCCGTAAGGGGCTTCCCCGGAGGTGCCGTACAGGGTTTCCGTGGCCGTTTCGTCATCATAAGAGCCTTCGCTGTGGCGGAACCGCTGCAGCACAGAGGAAATGGTATCCCCGATTTTGGTGCAGCGGGGGCCTTCCAGCTGATCCGTATCAATGGTCAGCACATCCAGCCGGGGATTCTCCTTGTTCTTGTCATACACAAAGGTCATGGTGCAGCTGGCAAATTCCATGCTGCGGAGATACTCCCCGGTATCGTCCTGCATCCAGGTATCTTCCCGGGCTTCTCCCAACTCTGCTACGGCTTCCTCCGGAGTCATGGTCAGGAAGTTGATGCCGGAGAAGGACAGATCCTCTTCATCAAACTTGGTCAGATCCGTACCTACTTCGCTGGAAGGCACCTGCGCATAATAATGCTGCTGGCTGACCTTTTCCACTTCTTCCACGTTGGTGTTGACTTCTTCCGCCGTAATGCGGGTATCCATGCCATAGGCACGAATGGCCGCTACCAACCCGTCCTGAATGGTGTAAATCAGCCCTGCATCCGTATAGCCGTCACCGCCGGTAGCAGGCTGTTCATGCACAGCGTACTGAATGGTCATAATGCGCTGACCGTCCCGCTGCACCCAGGCCCATGCAGCGCTTTCGGGCATCAGGTTGCTGACATACAGGGCGGCAAAGCTTTCCGTACCGGTCAGGTCGCTGTTTTCCGAATAGTAGGAGGACAGCACGTCCTTCGTACGCATGTCAATGGCGGTGTTGTGGGGAGCCACTTCGTCCTCTGCCGTAATCACCAAGCTGCGTACCTGCGCCTCTTCCGTCATTTCCGGGCGATCCATGTACAGGGTGGCAAATTCATAAATAAAGGCATAGCCATCCTCGCTGGCGGCAGCGTCCTCAGTCGGGTCATTCAAGGGAGATGTTTCCATAGCACGGGTCTTGTAGCTTTCCACCCATGCTTCCAGCTCATCCCAGCTCAAGGCCGATGCGGACGATGAGTCCTCCGCCTTTGCCCAGACGGCGCATCCCAGAAAAAGCATCATCGCCATGGCCATGCATACAATCCGTTTGATCATTGTGTACTCCTTACATGCCGCCCAAAGCGGCGTTCTTACTCCACCACCAAAAGGGTATCTCACCACAAATATATTGTACAGCAAAACGCCCGGCTTGTACAGTCACAGGCCGGGCGGAGATGTAAAATGTGTGTACCTTATTCAGCTAGGGTTACCTGCAGCACCACCGGGTTGTGATCAGAAGCGGCAAAGTCCAGATCCACGGTATGCACATCTTCCACCTGCACATTGCCGGATACCAGGAATCCATCGATGATATAGAAGACGTGCTGTTCCCGATCCCCGGTGTACCGCTGATCCAGGGAGCGGCAGGTGGGGGTTGCATGATCATACACCAGGGTAATGCCTTCCGGCAGATCCACCTCATCCAACAATCCCGGTGTCCACTTGCCTTCCCAGCTGCCGCCGATGTGCTGCACATCACTGAAGGTCTGGTTGAAATCGCCGCCGGCAATCACATAGTTGCCCTTGTCGTATTCGCTCTTGATGAAGTTGTACAGCTGCTGGGTCTGGGCAATCTTGCCTTCCCCATCGTCATAGGCTTCCAGGTGCAGGTTAACCACCACCAGTTCCTTCTCCGTGCCTTCCACAGGAATTCTCTCCACCAGCAGGCACCGCTTCAGGTTTGCCACCCGAATGGGCCAGGAGAAGGGAACAGGCAGGCTCTGCCGTGTCGCTTCCGTAGGCTCATAGGCGGTCATGGTCATGATGCCGCTTTTCACCTTGCCAATGGGCAGAATGGGATAGGGCACATAATTGCACCGGTAATTCAGTGCAAAGGCAGATGCCATGCCTGTGCTGGACTGGTAATACACCGTTTGATCCTGAAAGCCGGAACGGGAGGAATCCTGGTCTACCTCCTGCAGCAGCACAATCTGGGCATTCTCCGCCTTGATGGCACTGAGGATGGCTTCCATGTTGCTCTGCACCTTTTCCGTGCCGCCTTCAGGTCGGGACATAGTGCCCCCATCCATGAAGAAATCCTCTTCCGCATCCAGACCAGCATAGCCGGTGTTAAAGGTCATAACACGCAAGGTATCCCCTGCATGCAGCGTCTCCCCAGTGCCGGAAACGACAGCCAGTGCTTCCTCATCCTCCGGGCGGAACTCCGTGACGGTCAGGTACCCAATGAAACCGGCAGCTGCCAGCACCACCACCAGCAGGAAAATACCGATACCCTTCAAAACCTTGCGCATGATGTTGCCCTCCTGAACCAAAATCAATCGTAGCTTGATCTTACCATAGAAGTCGAAGTGTTGCAACATGTCGCTTGCCATGCGACCTTTTCTTCCGCAAAAGGCCGTATACTGAGGGTACAAAAAGGAACGGAGGTAAGTATGATGAAAAAGGGTTTGACGGAATTGGTTTTCATTCTGGATCGCAGCGGTTCCATGTCCGGGCTGGAGAAGGACACCATCGGCGGCTTCAACACCATGCTGGAAAAGCAGAAGCAGGCAGAGGGTGAAGCACTGGTATCCACGGTGCTGTTTGATCACGAAACCGATGTTATTCATGACCGGGTAGATATTCAGACCGTGCCTCCCCTGACGGAAAAGGATTACGTACCTCGTGGAACCACCGCGCTGTTGGATGCCGTTGGCGGAGCGATCCACCACATCGGCAACATTCACAAGTATGCCCGGGCGGAAGATGTGCCGGAGCACACCATCTTTGTCATTACCACTGATGGTATGGAAAACGCCAGCCGCCGCTACAGTGCCGAACACGTGAAGCGGCTGATTGAGCAGCAGAAAGCCAGGTATCACTGGGAATTTCTTTTCCTGGGTGCCAACATGGATGCGGTGGAAACGGCTCGCCGCTACGGCATTGACGAAGACCGTGCGGTGGATTTCTATGCGGATGCTGAAGGCGTCAGTCTGGAATATGATGTGGTAAGCGCCACCGTTGCATCCATGCGTGGCGGCCGCCGCCCCATTGGCCGTGATTGGAAAAAGCGGCTGGAGGAAGACAAGCGTCGTCGCAGCGGACGTTAAAAAGCAGGTGAAAGATGATGCAGCATTTTCATTGGTATGAAATTGGGTTCATGATTTCCTTTGGTGCCAGCCTCCTTCTGCTGCTTCTGGCGCAATGGGAGTTTCCCATGATCTTCTTCTACCTTTCCATGGCACCCACCATTTTCTTCGCCACCATGTCCACCTTTGCCGCAGCCGTTCGGTTTTTCAAGCGGCTCGGCCAGTTGATGAAGAAGAAATAGATGCCCACGCAAAAGAGCCCAAGGGCGTGCGTCCTAAACGGATGCATTCCCTTGGGCTCTTGTTTTATGATGGATGATTCACTTTCCCATTACGCTTCTTCAATGGTGACCTGCCGCAGCACCTTTCCTGCATGATCCGTCACAATCCGCACGCCGCAGGGGCTTGTCAGAATCTTTTCTTCATTGACGAACACAGAAGCTTCCCGGCCGTTGGAATCTACCGTGAAGGTATCTTCGCCAAGGTGCTGGGTATACCGATAAGTCATGCCGGAACCCAGACTGAACCAAACTTCATCCCCCACGAAATGCACGCCCCAAATATGGGCAATGTATTCCAGTGCTGCCAGCATGGTGGGACCATAAGCATCCTGGAAGGGTTCATCGCTGTCCTTCGTCAGCACTTCATGGGATACCATGCCCACCCGGGAAGGCTCCCCGGTAAAGGGATCAAACTGCTGGGTGAAGACGAAGCCCCCCTCGATAATGGCGTTCAGCAGCTTCTTGCCAAGCTTGGTCACCACAGGTTCGTAGCCGTACCGTTCCAGCGCAATGATGGCACGCTGAAAGGTCAGCCCCTCGCTTTGACCGCTCCAGTTGTTTTCACTGGCATTGCGGAAGGAAGGGTCGCTGACGGACACGCTGGGCAGGGGCATGGGCGTCCAGAATTCCTTCGGGTTCAGCAGATGTTCCTGCACGAAAGCATCCGCCATGTCCTGGGACACAGATCCCCAGTACATGCACCGCAGGGTATTGTGGCACAGCACGTCAATGGTCTTGCCCTGATTGTCCCGATCAAAGAAGGCATGACGCTTCTCGTCCCACAGCCGGTCTTTCAGCTGCTTTGCCACTTGGTCTGCCTTTTCCTGCCACGCCTGCTCCTGTCCATCCCCCTTCAGGCGGCTGATTTCCGCCAAGGTTGCACGGCAGGCGTAGGAGAAGGAAGTAATGTCCATGGATGCCATGGGCACCACATCCGCATCCACCGGGGGCGTATCCGTTGTGCAGTACACCGGTGCCTTGCCGAAGCGGAGGGCGTTGTCCTCCCCCGTATCATACACGCAGAAGGCTTCCAGGCAGCCGTCATGATCCGTGTCCCGGGTCTTCCACAGGTAGGCATCGAACTGCTCCAGGCAGTGCGCCAGCTGATCCAGATAAGCCGGATCCTTGCCCGTCAAGTACCACATGTTCAGCGCATGGAGAGGAAAGCAGAAGCCCTGAAATTTATTAAACTGGGGCTCAACGCTGCCGTCCGGATGGCATTGAATGGAGCCTGCCAGCCGACCGTCCTCCCGCTGGGTACGCATAAACAGCAGCTGATTGTTCAGGGCTGCGGTCATGTTCCGCTTGGCATACATTTCGCCGCCCATGGGCTGGGTCTCCAGCCAGATCTTTTCGTAGCCGCCGCCCTCCACCAGCACGGTGTCGCTGCCGAACTGCTTCAGGTTCAGCAGGCACTTCCGTTCGGCTTCGTCAAAGAGCTTTTGTAATTGCGGGTCATTACAGGTAAAGTTTACACCGGTTACAGGAAGCATCATCAGCATTATTCCTCCGTTCGTCTATTGTGAACGTCCCCCTCGGGGCATGAACTATCATGTGCTATTCTACCCGAAAGTGACCAAAATGTAAATGCAGATTCTTGGGTTGATTTTCCCATCCGGCAGGACTTTCCTTCCGTGAGGCAGAACATTACCTGTAACACAGACCATTGCAAAGGAGCGATCCACCCATGCGGCTTGAGGAAATCAACATTCGAGATCCTTATGTACTGACCCTGAACGGGCAATATTATCTCTACGGCACTCGCGGTGCTACCTGCTGGGGCGAAGCAGACGGATTTGACGTATACACCAGTCAGGATATGATCAGCTGGGAAGGACCCTTTGAGTGCTTCCATAATGACGGCACTTTCTGGGCAGACAGAAACTACTGGGCACCGGAAGTGCACCTGTACCGAGGCAAGCTGTACATGCTGGCCAGCTTCAAGAAAGAAGGGGTGTGCCGGGGAACGGCCATCCTGACAGCAGATTCCCCCATGGGGCCATTTGTCCCCCACTCGGACGGACGGGTAACGCCCCCGGACTGGGAATGCCTGGACGGAACCCTGTATGTCAGCCCCACCGGCAAGCCCTATCTCGTCTTTGCCCATGAATGGGTGCAGGTGGGAGACGGAGAAATCTGTGCCCTGCCCCTGTCCGAAGATCTGTCCCGAGCCGATGGGGAACCCATGCTGCTCTTCCATGCCTCGGATGCCAAGTGGGCAAAGCTGATGCATCACCGCTCCAGCGGACGGGATGGGTACGTGACGGATGGTCCTTCCGTGTGGCGCACCACAGAAGGCAAGCTGCTAGTGCTGTGGGCAAGCTTCTCTGCCGAAGGCTACACGGAAGGAGTAGCCATCAGCGACAACGGGGACATTACCGGCCATTTCACCCAAGTTGAGCCTTTGTTCCGCCGGGATGGAGGTCACGGCATGATCTTCCGTGACCATGCCGGGCAAATGTACTTGACCCTTCACACCCCCAACATTCACCTGCAGGAGCATCCCTGCTTTATCCCCTTGGAAGAAAAGGACGGTATGCTGGCCGTAAAGCACACCCTGCCGGATTGGTTTGAGCCCCTGCAAGAGAAGCTTCATGCCATGGCAGACACCTTGACAGCCTCCCTTACCGGCTGGCAGGGCAGCGAAACCGTCTTCCGCCCGGAGGATTACGGATACCAGCCGGGCACGAAGGCCACGGCAGCCATTCAGGCGGCAGTGGATGCGGCAGGACAGCAGGGCGGCACGGTGCTGCTCAGCGGCGGTGACTACCTTTCCGGCACCATTGTGCTCCGCTCCAATGTACGGCTCATGGTGCAGGCAGGCAGCCGGCTTATGGCCAGCACGGATTTGGCGGACTATCCGGAGCATATTGCCCGCCGCTTGACTGTGCAGGATACCAACATGGGCATGAATCAGTCTTTGATTTTTGCAGAAGGCTGCGAAAACATCTGCATCTGCGGCGGCGGTGAACTGAACGGTCAAGGTACCCGGGCGAATTTCCCGGGGGATGAAACCTGCTGCGGCACTCCCGGCCGTCCCTTCCTGATGCGGATCATTGATTGCAAAAACGTACACGTCCACGATGTGACTCTTCGTTCCGCTGCCTGCTGGATGGAAAACTATCTGAACTGCGACCGGGTGCTGCTGGAGAACCTGACCGTTCGCAACCAGACCAACTACAACAACGACGGCATTGACATTGACGGCTGCCGGGATGTAATTGTTCGCCACTGCGACATTGCCTCCGGAGACGATGCCTGCTGCTTCAAGGGTGCAAGCCAGCGACCCACGGAACGGGTGCTGATCGAGCACTGCCGGCTGTACAGCTGCTGCAATGCCCTGAAGGTGGGCACGGACACCCAAGGGGACTTCCGGGATGTGCTGGTGCGCTCCTGCCAGATCGGCGGTGTGGAGCATGACCCCAGCGGGCTAAAGCATCGGTGCTCTGATTCCGGGGTGTCGCTGGAAATGGTGGACGGCGGCACGCTGGAAAACTTCCTGATTGAAGACATTACCATTGACCGGGCATGGAGTCCCTTCTTCCTGCGATTGGAGGATCGGGGACGGGTAAAGCCCGGAGATCCCAAGCCTGCCCCAGGTCATCTGCGGCGAATCGCCATTGCCCATGTCCGTGGAGGCGACAATGGTCCCCGGGGTTCCTACTTCATCGGCATTCCGGAAAAAGCCATTGAGGATGTGCTCCTGTACGACGTGCGTCTTGAACAGCATGCCAGTGAAAAGCCGGTGCTGGACGAGAACACCATTGATGAGCTGCGTGGGATTTACCCGGACGCCCACATGATCGATGACCTGGGCGATGCCCCTGCCCGTGGACTGTGGGCACGGCACGTGCATAGGCTGTCCCTTGCCGGGTACGATATTGTGCCGGACAAGGAAGATCCTCGCCCCTATCTGGTTGCAGATACGGATGTCACCTTTGACCAAAGCAATCCCTAAACAGTG
>CAVGBO010000037.1:2660-30641 GCA_963627465.1 Phocaeicola dorei | reverse complement strand
GTGCACATCCTCACTGATCGAACGGATAAGAAAGCAAGATGCGGAGAGCTTAAATGGATAGTCGACCATCGTACCCCTTCGAACGGAAAGGGGCGAATTTTCGATGGAACTTTGTAAAATAAATCTGCAACAGCAACTTGTATTGCAGAAGGATTCGAGAAGCCATTCATGCTGTCGTGGGAGGCATAAACAAATAGTATTTGGGAACATCTGAAATCTCAGGACGTGAATGCCCAAAGTGAAAGTCCTATTTTCCAAGCTGTTGCATTTATTAAATAGGAAACGATTGCATGAAGTTTGGGAAAAAGGGGGCCAAAAGAATAAAAAATAGGGGTTGACAAAACCCCTGATGTGCGATATAATGTCCCTTGCAGTCGAGAGAAAACGATTGCAAGGATAATGGGGAATTGTGTAACGGCAGCACCTACGACTCTGACTCGTATTGTCTAGGTTCGAATCCTAGTTCCCCAGCTTATCTGCCTCCGTTGTCTAGAGGCCTAGGACGCCGCCCTCTCAAGGCGAAAACATGGGTTCGAATCCCATCGGAGGTGCGTCATAAATCGCCAGCTGTGGGCTGGCGGTTTTTCTTTTGCCTTTTTGCCTATCAAAAAGCGTCAGGAAGAATCCTGACGCGCAGATAATCAATCAACCTAGAGCGGTGCGGTCGGACTGGCAAGCCTTTCACCGCCGGATCAAAATCGGTGATCCCGCTTTGGAGCGTGAAGCGGAACAAAGCGTTCAAGGGGACGAAGCGCAAAACGGGACGAAGAATAAATGGGACGAAGTCCCCCCCTTAGCCCACGGCCTCGTTAGCTGTTTCGTTCAGCATTTGCTGCCACAGGGCATCCTGTCCCGAGAGGGTGGAAGGGGTAACTTCCGGCACGTTGCTGGGGTCGAAGGAGACGCTCATCCGCACGTACACCGCCGCATAGGAGGCACCGGCCAGGTCAATCCCCCGATTCAGGGAGCCGGTTATGCCTGTAAAGCCATTGCGCCCCAGCTCCTGCGCCTGCAGGGCGGTGGTGGCCACGTACACCGTAGTGCTGTCAATGGTGCCGTTAATGCCATCGGTCATCCATGCGGATACGGTCAGCTTGCCGCCGCTGACGGAAATGGTAGCCGAGCCGATTTCGTAGGCGTTGCTGGCGTACAGGGGCACGGTGATGCTGCTGCCCTCCAGAGAGGCAACGTCCACAATGGTGGCCATGCGCCAGGTATTCGCCCCGGAAAGGACGGACAAGGGATAACCGCCGGTAGAGGCGGCGTTGTCCGTCAGGTAGCCGGAAACCCGGGTGACGGTGAAGCCGTAGGCATTGTCCCCCACGGTCATGGTCACGGTATACACCGCTTCCGACCCGTACAGGGGCAGATAAATATCATCCGTATAGAAGGAACTTCCCATGGTGCCGTAGTCCCGCTGATAGATGCAGGCACCATCCTGGTCATCAATGCTCAGGGTTACCTGATCCCCGCTTTCTGCCGGGCAAAAAATGCTCAAATACTCGCACTCCGTGCGGACATCGCCTGCCGATGCCGGGTCGAACACGGTGCAGGTATCCTCTGCCAGGGCAGGCACAGCAAGACACAGCAGCGCCACACACAGCAGCACCCAAACCAAACGCTTCATGTGGCGATCACCTCCCATATCGTCTTTCACCCTATTTAACGAAACAGAGCGTTCTTCTTATCCCGAACTCAAGAAAAAGTATACGCCTTGATGACAAACTTGGCAAGGGGCTTCGCCCCGCTTTATTTCGCCCCTGCTTTTTTGCTTCGCCCCTGCTTTTCGCTTTTTCCTGTTTCCCATTTGCAAGGCTTGACGACTGAACCTGATGCGTTCCTCCCCTCTTTGACGAAATTTAGACAATCCTGTGTTTTGTCCATGCAACACAAACGCCGCTTATGTTACAATAAAATCAGGCGGAGGATACGGCAAAGCAGCCGGGTTTACCGCCGGAGAAAGGTGGCAGAATCATGGATAAGAAGAACAGACATATCGGGCTGATTGTGCTTTGGTCCGTAGCGGCGGCACTGCTGGTGATTGCCGGCATTGGCTGCATGGTAAACAGCGGCGAAATCATGGACATCATGGCAGACTGGATCGGCGTGCTGGTGGTGCTGTCCGGCCTGTTCCAGTTGGGCGTGGCATGGATCATGCGCAGAACCATCTTCGGCAATCGTTCCTTCCTGACCAAGGGCGTGATCGCCGTGGTGGTGGGTATCTTCATCATGTGCAAGTCCTTCATCGCCGGGGAAGTGCTCCGGGTGCTCATCAGCATGATGGTGCTGGTGGACGGCATCGGCCTGCTGGGCGCTGCCCTGGATATGCGGCAGGATCGGATCCCCGGCCGGGCATGGCTGTGGGTCATTGGCATTCTGGAGGCACTCATCGGCGTTGCCGGCTTCCTGAAGCCTGAAATCCTCAGCATCACCGTAGGCGTGATCATCGGCGTGTCGCTGGTATACGAAGGCCTATCCCAGCTGTACACCATGTTCATCGGGGTACGGTGGTACAAGGCACTGCACCAATAATGGTGATTCGCCCAAGCGGCAAAGCCGCTTGGGCGAGTTTTGCACTCGCTCACTGGTCGAACGACTTCGTCGTTCTCCCGGCCGTTCCCTCGTGTAAGGAAGCGATTTCTTACGAAATCGCGCGAAAATCGCCGCACATGTCGCCGATTTTCGATTTAGAGTTGAAGGGCTTGCGAGCCCTCCAACACCACCCTGGGTTTACTGATAGTCTGTGCAACCCTTCGGATTGCTGCGAAAATCGCCGCAGGGGCATCGCCCCATTTAACGCCCCGAAGGGGCTCGCCGATTTTCGATTTAGAGTTGGAGGGCTTGCAAGCCCTCCAACTCCTCCCTAGGTCTGTTGATAGTCGAAATCCCCTGCCAGCGCATTGTTGGCAGGGGATTCGTTTATCTATTGGGGTTGATTTCAGATTTCTTCATCCGGGGTGTCGTTCAGCAGGGTTTCTTCCCGCACATCCTCTGTTTGGACGGTATCTTCGTCCACCGTATCCTCGGGAGTTTCCTCTTCCTTATCTGCCCGAGCGACACCGATGACCCGGCTGCCCTCAGCCAGCTTCATGATGCGCACGCCCTGGGTGTTGCGGCCGCACACTCGAATGGTCTCCACAGGGGTGCGGATGATGGTGCCGTCATCGGTGATCAGGAGAATGTCTTCCTCCGGCTGCACCAGCAGCAGGGCTGCCAGGTCGCCGGTCTTCTCCGTCAGGTTCATGGCACGGATGCCCTTGCCGTTCCGTCCCTGCTCACGGTATTCGTCCACATCGGTTCGCTTGCCGTAGCCCAGGGAGGTGATCACCAGCACCTGCGCCCCTTCTTCCACAGGGCACATGTCGATGATTTCGTCATCCTCGTCCAGCCGCATGGACTTGACGCCCATGCTGTTCCGACCCATCTGCCGCAGGTGGGATTCGTTGAAGCGGATGCACATGCCCTTCCGGGTGCCCAGCATCAGGTCATCATTGCCCTGGGTCAGCTCCACGCCTACCAAGGCATCGTCTTCCTTCAGCACAATGGCGATGAGGCCGTTCTTCCGCAGGTTGCGGAACTCACTAAGGGCAGTCTTCTTGATGATGCCTCCGTGGGTGGCCATGACCAGGTTGTATTCCTGCCCGTCATCCTCCCGGGGCAGAGGCACAACGGCCGTCACCTTTTCCCCGGCGGCGATTTGCAGCAGGTTCACCACAGCCGTGCCCCGTGCGGTGCGTCCGGCTTCGGGAATCTGGTAGCACTTCAGGCTGTACGCCCGGCCACGGTCGGTGAAGAACATGATCTCTGCGTGGGTGTTGACCACACGCATGATTTCCGCATAGTCCTCATCCTTGGTGGTCATGCCCGTAACGCCCTTGCCGCCACGGTTCTGCGCCTTGTAGACAGACTTGGCAATGCGCTTCACGTAGCCTTCGTGGGTCATGGTCACCACCATGTCCTCTTCCTGAATCAGGTCTTCCACATCGATTTCGCCTTCGATGGTGGTCAGCTCCGTGCGCCGGTCATCCCCGTACTTGTCCCGGATCTCGGTGATCTCCGTCTTGATCACGCCCATCAGCAGCTTTTCATCTGCCAGAATGGCGGTCAGGTTGGCAATGATCTGTTCCTTCTCCTTGTACTCCGCCATGAGCCGATCCCGTTCCAGACCGGTCAGGCGAGCCAGACGCATGTCCAGAATGGCCTGTGCCTGCTTCTCGGAGAAGGCGAACCGCTCCATCAAGGCCGTCTTGGCCTGGGAGGGACCCTCGCTGGCCTTGATCAGCTCCACGATTTCGTCAATGTAGTCCAGTGCCTTCAGCAGGCCTTCCAAGATGTGCGCCCGTGCCTGCGCCGCTTCCAGGTCGTGCTGGGTGCGGCGGGTAATCACGTCCTTCTGGTGCTGCAGGTAGTAGTACACCATTTCCCGCAGGTTCAGGATGCGGGGCTTGCCGTCCACCAGCGCCAGCATATTGGCACCGAAGGTCTCCTGCAGGGAGGTGTGCTTGTACAGGTAGTTCAGCACCACCTGGGGGTACACGTCCTTCTTCAGCTCAATGACGATGCGCATGCCCTTCCGGTCGCTTTCGTCACGGATGTCGCTGATGCCCTCCAGCCGCTTTTCGTGCACCAGCTCGGCGATCTTCTCCACCAGCTTGGCCTTGTTCACCTGATAGGGGATCTCCGTCACCACAATCCGGCTGCGGCCGCCGCTCATCTGTTCAATGTTGCTCCGGGCACGGATCTCGATCCGCCCCTTGCCGGTGTAGTAGGCTTCCCGAATGCCACGGCGGCCAAGAATAATGCCTGCCGTGGGGAAGTCGGGTCCTTTGATGTGCTGCATCAGGTCGTCCACGGTGCAGTCCGGCTTATCAATCATGCAGATAACGCCGTTAATGACCTCCCGCAGGTTGTGGGGGGGAATATTGGTAGCCATGCCTACGGCAATGCCGCTGGAGCCGTTCACCAGCAGGTTGGGGAAGCGGCTGGGCAGCACCGCGGGCTGCATCAGGGTTTCATCGAAGTTGGGGTAGAAGTCCACCGTGTCCTTGTCAATGCCGTCCAGCAGGTGCATGGTCAGCTTGGTCATGCGGGCCTCGGTGTAACGCATGGCGGCGGCGCCGTCGCCGTCGATGGAGCCGAAGTTACCCTGGCCGTCCACCAGCGGGTAGCGAATGTTGAAGGGCTGTGCCAGACGCACCATGGCATCGTACACGGAGGAGTCACCGTGGGGATGGAATTTACCAAGCACGTCGCCCACCAGACGGGCGCTCTTGCGGTAGGGCTTGTCCGGGGTCATGCCCAGCTCGTTCATGTCATAAATAATGCGGCGATGGACGGGCTTCAGTCCGTCCCGCACATCCGGCAGGGCACGGTCCACAATGACCGCCATGGCGTAGGAGATGAAGGAGCGCTTCATTTCCTGTTCCAGATTCACCGGGATCAGCTTATCCTGTATACTGCTCATTTCATTTCTCCATTGCCATTAAATATCAAGATCCTTCACCAGGTCGCTGTTTTCCTGGATGAACTGCCGGCGAGGCTCTACCTGATCCCCCATGAGCAGGGTGAAGATTTCGTCTGCCGCCATGGCATCCTCCGGGGTGATCTGCATCATGGTGCGGGTTTCCGGGTTCATGGTGGTGGTCCACAGCTGCTCGCTGCTCATTTCGCCCAAGCCCTTGTACCGCTGAATGTCCGGCTTGGGATCCCGGCCGATTTCGTCCAGCAGCCGCTGCAGCTCGTCATCATCGTAGACGTAGCGTTCCATCTTGCCCTTGGTGACCTTGTACAGGGGAGGCATGGCGGCGTACACATAGCCCTTCTCAATGAGGGGACGCATGTAGCGGTAGAAGAAGGTCAGCATCAGGATGCGGATGTGGGCACCGTCCACGTCAGCATCGGTCATGCACACAATGCGGTGATACCGCAGCTTGCTTTCGTCGAAATTATCGCCGATGCCGCAGCCGAAGGCGGTGATCATGCTGCGAATTTCCTGATTGCCCAGCGCCTTGTCCAGCCGGGTCTTTTCCACGTTTAGGATTTTGCCGCGAAGGGGCAGAATGGCCTGGAAGTGCCGATCCCGTCCGTCCTTGGCACTGCCGCCGGCGCTGTCGCCCTCCACCAGGAAGATTTCGCACTTGCTGGCGTCCCGCTCGGAGCAGTCTGCCAGCTTGCCGGGCAGGGAGGCACTCTCCAGCACGGTCTTCCGCCGGGTGGCTTCACGAGCCTTCCGGGCGGCTTCACGGGCACGCTGGGCACTGACGCACCGATCTAGGATGGCACGTGCCACAGGGGGATTCTCTTCCAGATAATCCGTCAATTCGGAGGTCAGCAGGCTGTCCACCGCAGGCCGTGCCTGAGCGGAGCCCAGCTTGGACTTGGTCTGGCTCTCGAACTGGGGATCTTCCATCTTAATGGACACAATGGCGGTCAGGCTTTCCCGCACGTCCTCGCCCTTCAGGTTGGGCTCGGAGTCACGGAGGAG
This sequence comes from Phocaeicola dorei, assembly GCA_963627465.1. Taxonomy (GTDB): domain Bacteria; phylum Bacillota; class Clostridia; order Christensenellales; family Aristaeellaceae; genus CAKUFA01. The sequence goes on along the minus strand of CAVGBO010000037.1, from coordinate 24,157 downwards.
CTTGTACTTCCGGCCATAGTCGTTAATGGCACGGGTCAGGGCGGTGTTGAAGCCCTGCAGGTGGGTGCCCCCATCCGGGGTGGCAATGTTGTTGACAAAGGAATAGATGCTTTCCTGGTAGTTTTCGTCGCTGCTGTACTGCATGGCCACTTCCACCAGGATGCCGTCCTTGATCCCCTCGGTGTAAATGGGTTCGGGGAAAAGCACCGCCTTGTTCCGGTTCAGGTGCTTCACGTACTCCTTCAGGCCGCCCTCGTAGCAGAAGTCCTTCTCCACCGGCTCCTCGCCCCGCTCGTCACGGAACACAATGCGGATGCCCTTGTTCAGGTAGGCCATTTCACGTAGGCGGCGGCGCAGGATGTCCTGATCGAAATCCCCGGTGTCGAAGATGCCTTCCGGGTTATCTGCCGTGCGCACATCCGGCAGGAAGGAAATGGTGGTGCCGGTGCGGTCGGTTTCGCCGATGACCTTCAGGTCGTACAGGTACTTGCCCCGCTCGTACTCCTGCTGATACACCTTGCCCCCCTGATACACCGTTACCGTCAGGTGCTTGGAAAGGGCGTTCACCACGGAAGCACCCACGCCGTGCAGACCGCCGGACACCTTGTAGCCGCCGCTGCCGAACTTGCCGCCGGCGTGGAGCACCGTCAGGCACACTTCCACGGCAGGCCGGTGCATCTTGGGGTGAATGCCCACAGGGAAGCCCCGGCCGTCGTCCTTCACGGATACGCTGCCATCCTTGTGCAGCGTCACGTCAATCCGCTTGCAGTAGCCTGCCAGTGCCTCGTCAATGGAGTTGTCCACAATTTCGTATACCAGGTGATGCAGACCCCGGGCATCGGTGGAGCCGATGTACATGCCGGGGCGCTTGCGAACGGCTTCCAGCCCTTCCAGCACCTGAATTTCATTTTCATCATAAGCCTGGGTCACAACAGTTGCTTCCTCAATCTGCTGCTCCAGCTGTTCCTGTTCGTCTGTCATAAAGCACCTCGTTCTTCTCTGGTCTGCTTTTTGCGGAGAAGGGCTTTCCCTGCCAAAAAAGCAGACATCATGCCCCAATTTATTCTTCTCCAACATATCTATTATACCTTATTTTCAACCAAAAAGAAAGGGTTTTCCTTCATTATAAATGGTTTCATCCGGGTCTTTTCCTCGGAAAAACCATTTTCACGAGAGAAACGAATTTTTCTGCGAAATAATGAAAAAAAGTATTGCAACGTTCGTTATTTTGATGTACAATAAGCCTGTATCGATTAAGAATGTTCGTGTTTATGGAGGCGCACATGGAAGAGCTGAAAGAGGCAATCCGTACCCGTGGCATCGGCATCGGCATGGATGTGGTGAAGGTGGATTCCTTCCTGAATCACCGCATTGATGTGGATCTGTCCACCAAGATGGGGCAGGCCTTCCGGGAAGCCTTCAAGGGAGAAGACATCGACTGCATCCTGACGGTGGAAGCCAGCGGCATTGCCGTGGCCATTACCACCGCCCAGGCCTTCGGCAATGTGCCCGTCATCTTCGCCAAGAAGGGGGACCACAAGAACGTGGGCTCCGACGTGTACACGGCGGATGTGTTCTCCTTCACCCACGGGCAGATGAACACCGTACGGGTCAGCCGCAAGTACCTGCCGGCAGGCTCCCGGGTGCTGATCATCGATGATTTCCTTGCCAACGGCGAAGCCATTGAAGGGCTGCGCAGCATCGTTGAGCAGGCAGGGTGCACGCTGGTAGGCGCCGGTGTGTGCGTGGAAAAAGGCTTTCAGCCCGGCGGAGAAAAGCTCCGCAAGGAAGGCGTGAAGGTCGTGTCTCTGGCAATCGTCGACGCGATTGAGGATGGTCATGTCATCCTCCGCGACGATTGAATATACCATTTTCTAACGACTTGCAATCGGAGGAGAAAATCACATGAAGAAGATCCTGGCTTTGGTTCTCTGCCTGGTGCTGACCCTCGGCGCGGTAAGCTTTGCATCTGCTGAATTTGCTCCCGTCAACAAGGAAGACCTGAAGGTTGGCTTCATCTTCGTTGGCGATGTCAGCGACAAGGGCTACACCTACGCACACTATCAGGGCGTGAAGGAAATGCAGGAAGCCCTGGGACTGAGCGATGACCAAATCGTCCTGAAGACCAACGTCAGCGAAGACGGTGCCTGCGACACCGCCATTCGTGAGCTGGTGGAAGCCGGCTGCCAGATCATCTTCGGCAACAGCTACGGCTACATGAACTTCATGGAAGAGCTGGCTGACGAGTATCCCGATGTGATCTTCTCCCACTGCTCCGGCTATAAGAGCAACGATACCAACTTCAACAACTACTTCGGTGCCATCTATCAGGCTCGTTACCTGGCCGGTATCGCCGCTGGCCTGAAGACCCAGACCAACAAGATCGGCTTTGTGGCTGCCATGCAGACCCCCGAAGTCATCGGCGGCTTCGATGCCTTCGCCCTGGGCGTGCAGAGCGTGAACCCTGACGCCGTGGTGTATGTGAAGTATACCAACACCTGGTACGACGCTACCCTGGAGCGTCAGACCGCTGATGCCCTGCTGGCACTGGGCTGCGACGTCATCGGCCAGCACTGCGACACCCCCAACCCCCAGATTGCCGCTCAGGAAGCCGGCGTGTGGGGCTGCGGCTACAATGCTGACATGACCGCTGACGCTCCTCAGGCTCACCTGGTGGCTCCCGTGTGGAAGTGGGGCGCTGTGTACACCCAGGAAGTGCAGGACGTGATTGACGGCACCTGGAAGGCTGAGAACATCTTCCTGGATATGACCGATGGTCTGATCGACCTGTCTCCCCTGAGCGACAACTGCGCCGAAGGCACTGCCGAAGCCATCGAGGCTGCCAAGGCCAAGATCCTGTCCGGCGAGTTCGACGTGTTCAATCAGGAACTGTGGGACAATGAGGGCAACCAGATCACCGATGCCAACGGCTGCTTCGTGAAGGACATCGAGGGCACCTCCGCCAAGGCTGGCGAGCCCATCACCCGTGCCTTCGTGGCCGGCGAGCTGACCTTCGTGCTGAAGGGCATTGAAGTGCAGTAATCTCCATCGTCAAATCAACTCGGCGTTCTCCGAAATGGAGGACGCCGAGTTTTTGCGTGGGCGGGCATGACAAAAGCCGCCTCGGTTATCCGGGGCGGCCTTATCTTATGCTTGTGAATCCTTACAGCACCTTTTGCACAAAGGCCTCCAGCCCTTCCAGGGGCTGATAGCCTACGGCCTTGTCTGCCAGTTCACCGTTCTTGAACAGCAGCAGGGTGGGGATGCTCATGATCCCGTACCGGCTGGCCAGGTCGGGACAATCGTCCACGTTCACCTTAGCCACGGTCAGGGTATCGGCGTGGTTGGCAGCCAGCTGCTCCACCACCGGGGCAAGCATCCGGCAGGGGCCGCACCAGGTAGCCCAGAAGTCCACCAGCACAGGCTTATCGGCGTTCTTGATAAAGGGATCAAAGGTCGTCTGATTCAGTTCAGTTGCCACTGCGTTTCACTCCTTCCACACGAGGGACGATCTCCTTCAGCACAGGCTGCCAGGTCGGGTCGTTCCGGCGCTTCTTTTCCGTCAGCATCAGGGCGCCTACGGACAGTGCCAGTCCGATCAGCGCACCCAGCAGGGCGGCAGTGTCCCGATTCTCCGGGAAGAGCACTGCCCCCAGGAACATGCCTGCCAGCATCACCAGCAGGGGAATCACATAGGCAATGGCAGAGGCCTTCAGCACCACACGCTCAGGCATTTCCACCACCGCATACTCCCCCAGCTGCGCCTTGCCCTTCACCTCAATGGTGGTCTGCTTGGCGCCGCCGATGCAGGCGTGGCACTTGTCACAATCCGTGGGCCGGCAGAAGGTTACGCTTAACCATTCCCCGTTCACGGCGGTTACTTCTCCGATTCGTTCCATATCCATCACCCGTTTCCATTGGTGTCCATGCTTATTGTATCATATTTTTTGTGCAGGGGCAACTGAGGGGGGAATATCATGCGTGCCCCCATTTCTGTCACAATCTCCCATGCCCCTCCGGTCACACCCCATTCCCTATGCAACCAATTCAAACGCCATCAAGACATTTTTTCTCATTTTTCTGTTACATAACACATTTTTTTGTGTTAGAAAAAACAATTTTCAGAAAAATGGCACGAACGTTCTCTTTTTCTATTGACAGTTCCATAGGGGTGTGCTACACTGAAACTGTTCACGAAGGTTTGCCCTTTCAGGCAGCACTCCGGCCTTTCTGAGGAGATGTGCCATGACACGATTCACCATTCGTATAGCAGACACTGTCTTCCAACTGGAAAGCCGCTATCCTTCCGTGAAGGATGGGTATGCCGACTACCTGACGGATGCTTCCCCGGTGGCTTCCTTTTCCGTAACGGAGGAGGAGCTGGAGGCGGCATGGCAGGCGCACCACTTCACCAGGCTGATTGACTGCCAGACCGGCAGGGTCTACGGGGATGATGCGCTGAGTGATCCGGCCTTGGCGGCAGATTGGGCAGAGACTGAGCACATGGTTCGCATGCAGGATGAGGAAAACCTGCTGTACCGGAAGGTAGGCAAGGTGCTTCCTCGGTACGATGCCTTCCTGTTCCACGGCTGTGCCGTGATGCTGGATGGCAAGGGGTATGTGTTTTCCGGCAGGAGCGGCGTAGGCAAGTCCACCCATGTGGGGCTGTGGCTGAAGCACTTCGGCAGCCGGGCGGAGATCCTGAACGGGGACAAGCCCATTGTGGCCAAGCGGAACGGTCAGTGGATGGTGTACGGTTCTCCCTGGCAGGGGAAGGAAAACCTGGGGTGCAGCAAAGCAGCACCTCTCAAGGGCATCTGCTTCCTGCAGCGGGGCGAGGTCAACCACATTGCACCCATGGCTTCCCCGGCGGAAGCTCTCTTCCATGCCGTGATGCAGCCGGAGGACAGGGCATTGCAGTGCCGCTTTCTGGATCTGCTGACGGACATGACCCATACTGTGCCCATGTACCGCATGGTCGTGAACAACTTTGCCCCGGATGCGGTGGCCGTCAGTGCCCAGGCATTAACAGGGACGCCCTAACAAGACAGCAAGAGGCCCAGCGCCTCTGCAGCATACGTGCAGGCAACGCCTGCGGATCCTCAAAGGAGGTAGGCATCATGGAAAAGGAAATGTACGTAAAGCCCAGCGCAGAGGTTGTTATGTACGACAGCAGCGACATCATTGCAACCCGGTCAGGTTCTTCGAGTGTATGTGTTTTCTACAATTATTCAGGTAATTGTATTACGGGCAATCCTGGAATGGGAATTTTCTGCTCTGAGCGTCAAGGTTTATTCTCTCCCGATAATGGCGACTCCAGCTTCGGCTAATGTTTTTGCATCCCAGCGGGCGGCATATGCTTCGGTATGTGCCGCCCTTTTTTAACCTGTGAGGAGTATCACCATGTATCATCGATTAACAGACGCCTACCTGCTCCGTGGCTGGCAGCACATGACCAACGTACTACTTCACCAGCCGACAAACCAGATCATCCCCTGCACGGGCAAGGAATTTCACCTGCTGCTGCTGTGCGACGGATGCACAGACTTTACGGACAGACTGTCGGCAGAGGAAAAGCAGACCCTGGAAGCCTTGACGGCAAAGGGCTATATCACCGCCTGCGAAACGCCTACGCCCATCCGCAAGGAGCAGCAATACGTGCTGTACCGCAACCGGTATGTTCGCAGTGCCTGCTGGTCCATCACCGGCCGGTGTAATTATCATTGCCGTCACTGCTACATGGATGCCCCGGACGCCCAATTGGGCGAAGTCACCCATGCGGAGGCCATGGACTTCATTGACCAGATGCACCGCTGCGGCATTCGGCAGGTGGATGTAACCGGTGGCGAACCCTTTGTCCGCAAGGATTTCTGGCATCTGGTGGATCACATGACCCAATACGGCATGACCATCGGCATGGTGTACACCAACGGATGGCTGCTGACGGAGCAGGTGCTGGACGCCTTTGCGCAGCGGGGGCAGCACCCGGAATTCTCCATCAGCTTTGACGGCGTAGGCTGGCACGACTGGATGCGCCGGGTGCCCGGGGCAGAGGAAGCCGCCCTTCGGGCCTTTGACCTGTGCAAGCGTCGGGGCTATGCGGTGAATGTGGAAATGTGCCTCCACCGGGGCAACCTGTCCACCCTGCGGGATACGGTGAAGCTGCTGGCTGCTCACGGGGTTCATGCCCTGAAGGTGGGTAAGGTGCAGGATTCCCAGCTGTGGCATGCAAACAGCGAGGGCAATGCAATGACCACGGAAGCCTACTGCGAAGCGGCCATTGATTACATCCCCTACTATTATGAGGATGGTATGCCCATGGATGTGCTCCTGGGCGGCGTGGTGATGCTGAAGCGGAATGGGGAATACACCGTGATCCCCGAGCGGCACGCAAACGATGCCTCCTGTCTGGAGCATCACCTGTGCGGTGCTGTCCGGGCATCCTGCTATATCACCCCGGAAGGTCGGCTGCTGCCCTGCCTGCCTATGACCAGTTGGGAGGGGCAATCCGTCTTTCCCCGCATTCAGGAGGAAGGACTGCAGAAGCTGCTTTCCACCGGGCTGTACATGGACATGGCCGCTGCTCGTGTGAAGGATCTGCTGCAGGTGAATCCCCAGTGCAATGCCTGCGAGCACAAGTATCAGTGCGGCGGCGGATGCCGTGCCTCTGCCGTGTGCGCCACCGGCGACATGATGGGCTGCGATCCGGAGCAGTGCCTGTTCTATCGCATGAACTACGCGCCCCGGATTCGGGCGGCGGCAGATGCAGCCGCGGCCAAGTACGGCGCGAAGGCAGAAAGGGACGTACCATGATCACCCATTCCTCCCTTGAAAAGCAGCTGGAGGAAAAAGGCTGGGTGCTCCACACCACGGTGGGTGTCAGCATGGAGCCCATGCTCCACCACAGCCGATCCCAGGTGCGGATTGACCGGCTGACCCATCCCCCCAAGGCCGGGGACGTGGTGCTGTACCGGGGCGATGTAGGCTATGTGCTCCACCGGGTCATCAAGGTGCAGGGGGCTATGTGCCTGATTCGTGGGGACAACTGCGCCTATACGGAGCATGTGCCTGTATCCGCTCTGCTGGGGATCTTGACTGCCTTCAGCCCGGACGGCGGGGACATGATCCCGGTGACGGACAACGCCTATCAAGCCTATGTCCGCCGGCTTTTCCGGCTTCGTCCCCTGAAGGACGGTTGGCAATTTTGCCGGAGACTTCCCGGCAGATGTATACGGAAGATGAAAAAAATCTTGCACAAAGGAGTGACCCCATCATGAAGGCCAAGAAGGATTTTCTGCTGCGGAGCGTGTGCGAAGAGGACATTCTGGTGCCCGTGGGCGAGGAAAGCCAGCACTTCAACGGACTGATTCGGCTGAACAGCACCGGCGTGTGGCTGTGGAAGCAGCTGGAGGAAGAGCTTACCGAAGAGGAGCTGGTGCAGCGCATGTGCGACCACTACGCCGGGCTGGACAAGGACACCGCCGCCCGGGACCTGAAGGAATTCCTGGACACGGTAAAGCCTGCATTGGCATAATGGGAAGAGCAGGGCTGCCTCAAAGGGATCTGAAAAGATCAGGAGAGGCAGTTCTGTTTTATTTGTTCATAGCTTCCACGGAACTTTCCTGGTTATGTCAAGTATTTTTCAATGCACGCCCTGCGCTGCCTCATCTCCCCCTGCACGAGCTTGTTGTGGAAACCGTGGTTGGTACACGGAACACCCTCACGTCATCCATTCCCTTCTTATTTATAATTGAATAAGCACAAGCCCTCCGTACCCGTTGGTACAGTTTGCTTGTGCTTTGCGTGTATCCACCCCCTGCCGCTGCGGAACAGGGGGTGAGTATCTGGATGGTTTCGAACGGCCTTGTCAAAAGGGAATGTTCCTCAATACCGGCCACTCGGTGTTGAGGCCACATCACCCAAAGATCCCAAACACCCCCAACAAGGAGCAGACCACGCTGAAGCCGATGAAGGACACGGCGGAGAGCAGCAGCTGATTGTACAGCTTGTCCCGGTCAACGGTATCCGGCGCGCAGGCAACACAGATGCCGCCTACCGTGCTCAAGGGGCTGATGACCACGCCGTTGGTGCCCACGATAACGCCGATGACCATGGTCATGGCAGAGATGCCCAGCTTGCCGCTCAGGTCAGCCGCCAGGGGAATCAGGGTTGGCATGACCACGCCGGTGCCGCTGGATACAGCACCCATCAAGCCGCCCAGCACAATCATAATGGGCTGGGAGCTGTTGGCGGTAATCACGTTTTCCAGCTTGTCGGAAAGGAAAGCAATGCCGCCGCACTGGTTCACCACGGAGATCAGCACGGACATGCCGCAAATCAGGATAATGGTGCCCCAGGGGATGGAAGCAATGGCCTTCTTCTGATCCACTGCACCAACCAGCAGCAGAATGCCTGCGCAGGCGAAGCAGATCAGGCCGATGTTCTGCCCGAAGAAGATGACCCCCACCAGCACCACCAGGATGGCGGCGATGGTCATCCACTGCTTGGCGTCGAAGGCAACGAAGTGGGGCTTTTCCGCATTGGTCTGCTTGGGCTTCAAGCCGCCGAAGATGAAGTAGGCGGCCATGGAGAATACGGTCATGGCACCGGCATAAGCACCCCACAGGGGCATGTAGCCGGAAAGATCCTCGGCGATAATCCCATTGGATACGGAAAGCTGCTGTGCCACAATGCCGTTAATGGCCAAGGGAGAAAGACCGCCTACCATGATGCCGCCCATGGTAACAAGGCTCATCATCAGCACGGAAATGCCGTTTTCCACCGCCACATACAGGGCAACGGGCATGATCACCGCCACAATGAGTCCGCCGGCACCGGCAGCGGAAATGACTGCTCCAAACAGGAAGAACAGGATGGGCAGCACCTTGGCGTTGCCCCGTGCCAGGCAGACAATATTCTTGGAAAGTGCCTGGGTGGTGCCGTTCAGCGTAGCAATGCCGAAGAGGAATGTGGTGGCCAGCACGATGAAGAACACGCTCATGGGCCAGTTGCTGGTCACAATCTTGCTGACGTTGATTTCCGTGCCGCAGGCGTGGGCAATGAGGGCGAAAATATACGCCGCCACCAGACCGATAACACCTGCATTTTTCTTGGTGATAACGCTCAGGGCGATCACGCCCACCAATACAATCAAAGAAGCAATGGCAATCATTTGTATATCCTCCCACATGATCAATTCGCTTTAATTTCCTGGGCAATGAGGGCACCCATGCGCTGGCAGCCGATAGAAGGCTCACCGGGGGCGGCAATGTCAGCGCACCGGTATCCTTTTTCCAGCACGGCGTTCACAGCCTGCTCCACCGCATCCGCTTCCGCCGGCATGCCCAGAGAATAGCGGAGCATCATGGCGGCGGAAAGGATGGTGCCGATGGGATTGGCCTTGTCCTGCCCGGCAATGTCCGGGGCAGAACCGTGAATGGGCTCGTACAGCCCCCGGCCGCCGCTGCCAAGGCTGGCGGAAGGAATCATGCCGATAGAGCCGGTGATCATGCTGGCCTCATCGGAGAGGATATCGCCGAACATGTTCTCCGTGACGATCACGTCAAACTGGGCGGGGTTCTTGACAATCTGCATGGCGCAGTTGTCAACATACATGTGGGAAAGGGTTACGTCCGGGTAATCTTTGGCGACTTCCTCCACGGTCTTTCGCCACAGCCGGGAGGTGTCCAGCACGTTGGCTTTGTCCACGGAGCAAAGGCGGTGAGAACGCTTCTGCGCCGTTTCAAAGGCGGAGCGGGCAATGCGGCGAATCTCTTCTTCGCTGTAGGACATAACGTCCGTGGCTACACGCTGTCCGTCCTTTTCCTCTGTCCGGTGCTCGCCGAAGTACACGCCGCCGATCAATTCCCGGACAATCACAAAGTCGATGCCCTGCTGCACAATGTCGCTGCGAAGGGGAGAGGACGGGGCAAGCTGGGGAAAAATTCGGGCAGGGCGGATGTTGGCGTAAAGCCCCAGCCCGGCACGGAGGCGGAGAAGCCCCCGCTCCGGCCGATTTTCCTTGGGCACATGATCCCACTTGGGACCGCCCACCGCACCCAGCAGCACCGCATCGGCGGCCTTTGCCTTTGCCAGCATGTCATCCGGCAGGCTGGAACCGTAGCGGTCAATGGCACAGCCGCCCATCCACACTTCCTCGTAATGAAAGGTGTGGTGGAAGCTTTCTGCCACCTTGTCCAGCACGTGCACCGCTTCACGAACAATTTCCGGGCCGATACCGTCACCGGGAATCAAAGCAATGTTCTTCTCCATCAGGAAAACCTCCTTGTTCTGTTCGGTTGATCTCCTTCGAAGAACCGCCGCCTGACCCGGCCGAGATCAGGGGAAGAGTGCCGCCTGGTAACAAAAAAGCCTCTTCGTGCTGATGCACGAAGAGGCGAATCACTCGCGGTACCACTCTTCTTTTACCGATGCCATCAAGTGATGGACGGATCGGCGCTCCTTCAGGTACGATCCCAAGGGATGTATACCCTATCTCTGTAACGGGAGAAACCCGTTTCCGCCTACCGAAGTCATCAGCGGAACCGCTCGAGGGCCAGTTCAGTCAGCTTGTTCAACGCCGCACTCCCAGCAACTGCGGCTCTCTGGAGGAGAACGTACTGCTTACTACTCCCTGTCAAAGCGTTGTGTTTTGACGAGAGGCATTATAAATGATTCGTCTGCCGCTGTCAAGCGGAATGATGAAAAAATCCGATTTTTGTGGAATAAGTATACGAAACCAAGCAATAAGTATGCGCTCTGCACAGAACAGCCTGATGGAAATAGTTAAAGCCAATCAAGCATCCGAACGTTCGGGAAAGCAAATTGTTTTTCGAATGTATTTTGGGAAAACCGTATTGACATGCATCAGGGATGGCGATATAATGCCCCTTGTCAACATTCAACTGCGATGACCGGGATAAAGCTTCCGAAGGCATCCGTTTTCAGAGAGTCGGCGTTTGGTGCAAGCCGGCAGCGGTTTCGGCAGTTATCACCTGCGAGCAGCTCGATGAAAGTGCTCCGGCACAAGTAATTCTGAGCCGGTTTCCCACCGTTAAAAGGGAGTGCGATGTCTTCCTACAGGGAATAGTCGCAGCGAGAGGCCGTTCTTTTTTTAGACGGCAAATGAAGTGGTAACGCGGAGGATTCAACGCCTTCGTCTTCATCCGTCCCCTTTCATGGGGGTGGGAAGACGAGGGCGTTTTCGTTTGCAGAGGGATGTTGGCAAGTAAGAAGGGAGAGTGTTCGAAGATGAATACCCTGGTAATCGTCCTGATCGCTGCTGTTTGTTTGCTGGCTGCTTATTTGCTTTATGGCCGTTGGTTGGCAAACAAGTGGGGCATTGATCCCAAGGCGAAGACCCCTGCCGTTACCAAGGAAGACGGTCAGGATTACGTGCCTACGGACAGCAACACCGTGTTTGCACACCAGTTTTCTTCCATCGCAGGCGCAGGCCCTGTAACCGGTGCTATCCAGGCGGCTGTGTTCGGCTGGGTGCCGGTGCTGCTGTGGGTGCTGCTGGGCGGTATCTTCTTCGGCGCCGTTACGGACTTTGGCGCACTGTACGCCAGCGTGAAGAACGAAGGCAAGTCCATGGGTCTGCTGATTGAAAAGTACATCGGCAAGCTGGGACGGAAGCTGTTCCTCCTGTTCTGCTGGCTGTTCACCCTGCTGGTCATCGCTGCCTTTGCGGACATGGTGGTGGGCACCTTCAATGCCTACACCGTTACCGATGGAGTCACCACCCTGGTGGCCAATGCCCAGGTGAACGGTGCTGCCGGTTCCATCTCCCTGTTCTTCATCGGCTTTGCCATGGTCTTTGGTCTCATCGAGCGGAAGTGGAAGTTCACCGGCTGGAAGGAAACCGTGCTGGGTCTGGTCTTCACCTTCGCTTCCCTGGCTCTGGGCATGATGTTCCCTGTGTACCTGAGCAAGGGCGCATGGGCACTGGTTGTCTTCGCTTACATCTTCTTCGCTGCCGTTGTGCCCATCTGGCTTGTGAAGCAGCCCCGTGACGCCATGACGGTGTACATGTTCATCGGCATGATCGCCGGTGCCGTGCTGGGTCTGCTGGTGGCCCATCCTACCATGAACCTGAAGCCCTTCACCGGCTTCACCGCATCCTTGGGCGATATGTTCCCCATGCTGTTCATCACGGTGGCCTGCGGTGCTGTTTCCGGCTTCCATAGCCTGGTATCCTCCGGTACTTCCTCCAAGACGGTTGCCAATGAAAAGGACATGCTGAAGGTTGGCTACGGCGCCATGGTGCTGGAAAGCCTGCTGGCTGTGGTTGCCCTGTGCGTAGCCGGTTCCATGGCTGCTGCGGATGGTACCCCTGCCGCCGGTACGCCCTTCCAGGTGTTCTCTACGGGTGTTGCCAGCTTCCTCACCAGCTTCGGCCTGCCTGAGTATGTGGCCAACTGCTTCATGACCATGTGCGTATCTGCCCTGGCACTGACCACCCTGGACGCTGTGCCCCGTATCGGCCGTATGTGCTTCCAGGAGCTGTTCAGCGTGGATGACATGGAGCACGCTCCCCTGTGGCGGAAGGTGCTGTGCAACAAGGTGTTCTCTACCGTGGTAACCCTTGCCCTGGGCTATGTGCTGACCCAGATCGGCTACACCAACATCTGGCCCCTGTTCGGCTCTGCCAACCAACTGCTGAGCGCACTGGTGCTGGTGACCCTGAGCGTGTTCCTGAAGGTCACCGGACGGAACAACAAGATGGTGTTCCCACCCCTGGTGATCATGCTGGCTGTTACCGGCACGGCACTGGTGGAAAAGACCATCTCTCTGGTGAACGCCTTCTCTGCCGGCACGGGCACCTTCATGGTGGAAGGCCTGCAGCTGATCCTGGCCGTGCTGCTGATGGTGCTGGGCGTGACCATCGTGGTCAACTCTCTCCGCGCTTACTTCCATGCCAAGAAGAACTCCGAGGGCGTTGCCGCTGCCGGCAAGCAGGCCTAAGCAGTCTTCGATTCGGGGCTTCCTGCCCCTTTGGTGGAATATGGTCTCCTTTTACCGCAAACTTGACAACAGCCATCAAATGATTTAGCATAAAGACACAGTCATAGCGGTTGCCGGGAGGGGGATACCAATGCGGATGCAGGAAGTCGCCGATAAGACCATGGAGATCATTACCCGGTACTACCGGAATGACATTCAGCCCTTCCTGGACCTATGCCATGAGGATGTGCTGTGGATTGGCCCGGCAGAAGGGCAGGTCATCCGCACGAAGCAGGCTTTAATGGACGCCTTCCGGGCGGAGAAACAGACCCTGCGCTTTGCCGTCAGCGATATGATGGTGATTCCTGTGCCCATTGGCAGCACGAAGGTTTTCAACGTGATGGCCATGTACACGGTGGATACCTTCTGGCCGGACGGCAGCACCAATCGGGTGCATCAGCGGTGCGGCATTACATGGAGCATCCAGGCGGATCGGCCGTCGATTCGCCTGTGCCACCTGTCCAACGCCATTGCCTATGACGTGCAGGATGTGATTTATCCCACCAACTACAGCAAGACCTTTGCTCAGCCGGCAGCCGCCCAACCTCCGCTGGCAGGCGACATGAGCACGGAAAAGCTTTCCTTCCGGGGATTGGGCAAGTCCGTGTTCTACCTGAACTGGGGACAGATTATTTATGCGGAAAGCGCCGGCAGCCATGCGCTGATCCATACCATCGATCAGGAAATGGAGACGGTTGAGTCCCTGACCCTCATCGGGCAAAAGTACGCAAGGTTCTTCCTGCGGTGCCATGAAAGCTACCTGGTGAACCCGGATTATGTCCAATCCATCGCCCGGTTCAAAATCACTTTAACAAACGGCAAGGTGCTGCACGTGCCGGAGAAAAAATATACCATGGTCAAGGAGCAGCTGGCCATGCGCATGCACCGGCAGAACCTGTGAAGACTGTTAAGTACATCAACGGAAACCATCAACGCCCCTGCTTTCGGAAACGGAAGCAGGGGCGTTTGTGTGGAGGGAGAAGGTTCTATCGTAAAAATGACCTTTCCGTGCCCCTCCCCTTCTTTGCCCAGGCAGACAAATATGATACAATATACTGGAGCAAACCTTCCTTATTGATCTTTTGCCGCCGGCGGAATGGAGCATCATCATGAATCTTGAGCAGGTCAAGCAGCTGTTTTCTTCCCACGACTACAATGCAGGGATGCAGTATTACCAGGAGGGGCGTGTTCTGGTCATGACCATCTCGACCTCTGGAACATCCCAGGAAGTGGTCAGCATTGTGCGGGGAACAAGGCGATATACGGTGTCTTTTTATCTTGACAAGGGAAAAGTGAAAGATGCGGATTGTACCTGCGAGAGGTTTTGGAATTACGGCATCTGCAAACATGTTGCAGCGGCAATGATTTATTATGTTCAGCACTATGCCTCATCATCAGGCGAAACAAATATCTATGCAAAACTCCTGCTGGACAGCTATGTGCAGAAGTCCCAGAAGCCGCCGGAAGCCCCCCGTGAGCTGGTCCATCTTGTTCCGCAGTTTTCCATCATGAGAGGAAGCTATCCGAGTGTCACCTTTCGTGTAGGGTATAATAAGCTCTATGTGGTGCGAAGTATTCTCGCTTTTTTGAACCATGTTCGTGACGGAAAAACAGAAAGCTACGGCAAGGGGCTGACCCTGAATCACAGCATCGAGCAGTTCGACAGCGTTTCGCAGGAACTCATCCAACTGCTCATGAATGAGTTCCCTCAGTTCCGTACGCAGAACACCTTTGACTATAGCCGTTACGAATCCAGCTTCCGCAACAACAATGAGATCACCATTTCCGGGGACGCCTTTGATCGGCTTTTCGATATTTTGAAAAGCCAGCCGGTGGCATGCAAGCATCAAGATTTTATCGTTCTAAAGGAGGAAGACCCGAAGGTCTCCGTCAGAATCACGAAAAAAGATCAAGGCGCAGAGCTTCAGATCAACACGCCGCAAAATTACACCTTCTTTGGCAGCAGCCGCACCTTTTATGCCGCCGGTGACAGCGAATTGCTTCGCTGCACAAGCACGTTTCGTGAAAAGGTCTATCCTTTGCTGAAGCAGGGGCAAAGCACCATCTATCTGTCCCGGGAGGATTTGCCGACCTTCTGCGGATGCGTGCTTCCGGAAATCATTGATCAGGTACCTGTTGAAGATGAGGAAGCGTTGCTGCAGAACTATTTGCCGGATGAATGCACCGCCCGCTTTTATTTTGATCTGCAGGATGAAACATTGACGCTGAAAATCATCTTCGCCTATGGCGATAAAACCTTTGCGGCAGAATCAACCGTCAATCAAAAAGATACAGTTCGGCGGAATGTCAAGCAGGAAGCAAGCACGGTGTACTTTGCAGAGCAGGTGTTCCGGCGAAACGAGAGAAATGGTTTTGAATTGACAGGCGAAGACGCCGTTTATGATTTCCTGACAGAAGGCATGGAGCGTTTCCGTGATCGGGGCGAAGTTTATCTCAGCGACCGTCTTCAGAACAAGCGGATGATGCCTGCCCCGGTGAAGGTTGGGGTCTCGGTGTCGGATGGATTGCTTTCTCTGTCCCTGGATACCGGCGGATTCCCGCCGGAGGAGCTGCACGCCCTCTACCAAAGCATGCTGCTTCGCAGAAAGTATCACCGCCTTGCCGATGGACGGTATATGCAGCTGAACGGTTCCTCCTGCGAGAAATTGGCGGAAATCACCCAGATGCTTCAGCTAAGTGAGAAGGATCTCCTGCGCGGCAGCATCACCATGCCCTCCTGCCGAGGATTGTACCTGGATACGGTACTGACGGGCAGTGAAGGCATTCAGGTTCGACGGGATACCCATTTCCGCTCCATGATTCGTAATTTCAAAACCCTTGCGGAAAGTGATTACGCAGTGCCCAAGGAGCTGACTGCGGAACTCCGTCCTTACCAGCTGACGGGCTATCAATGGTTAAAAACGCTGGAGAGCTACGGCTTTGGCGGCATTTTAGCAGATGAAATGGGTCTGGGCAAAACGCTTCAGGTCATTGCCTATCTGGAAACCGTCCCCAACCGGCAGGTAGGAATGCCCAACCTGGTGGTGTGCCCTGCCTCCCTGCTCTATAACTGGGGCGATGAAATGCAGAAATTTGCCCCAAATCTGCAATACACCTTGATTCTGGGCAGCGCAGCGGAACGGAAGAACCTTCGCAGCCGGTCAGCCAGCGGGGATGTGTGGGTGACCTCCTATGAGCTTTTGCGGCAGGATATCGAAGACTATGCGTCCATGAAATTCTATACCTGCATCCTTGATGAGGCGCAGCATATCAAGAACAGCACAACCCTTGTCTCCAAAAGCGTCAAGCGCATCGTGAGCCAGCAGCGGTTTATCCTGACCGGCACCCCCATTGAAAACAGACTTAGTGAATTGTGGAATCTCTTCGATTTCATGATGCCCGGCTATTTGTTCACCCATCACGCATTTATGGAAAAGCTTGAAAAGCCCATCATCAAGTCCAAAAATGCTGAGGCCATGTCCCAGCTTCGCAGGCTTGTGCAGCCCTTCATGCTGCGCCGGCTGAAAGCTGATGTGCTGAAGGAATTGCCTGAAAAGCAGGAGTATGTTCGCCGTATCTGCCTCACAGAGGAAGAGAAGAAGCTGTACTATGCCAATGTGCAGGCGACCCTTGCGGATATTAATCAGGGAGAAGACAAGTTGCAGATCCTTGCTGCCCTGACACGGCTCCGGCAGGTGTGCTGTGA
Source organism: Phocaeicola dorei (assembly GCA_963627465.1). Classification (GTDB taxonomy): domain Bacteria; phylum Bacillota; class Clostridia; order Christensenellales; family Aristaeellaceae; genus CAKUFA01. The sequence goes on along the minus strand of CAVGBO010000037.1, from coordinate 7,446 downwards.
CCCCAATCTGTGCTATGAAAATTATCAGGGTGCCACAAGCAAACTGGACGCCTGCGTGGAGCTTTGCGAGGCCATGGCAACAAATGGCCACCAGATCCTACTGTTCTCCCAGTTCACCTCCATGCTGGATCGGCTGCGGGATCGGCTGGATGCCATGCACATTTCAAATTTCACGCTGCAAGGTTCCACATCGAAAGAAAAGCGGGCATCGCTGGTGAAGGCATTCAACGCAGGCGAAGCCTCCGTGTTCCTGATTTCACTGAAAGCAGGCGGCACAGGTTTGAACCTAACGGCGGCAGACGTGGTCATTCACTTTGACCCATGGTGGAATCAAGCGGCACAGGACCAGGCCACCGACCGGGCGCACCGTATCGGGCAAATGGCTCATGTGCAGGTCTATAAGCTCATTGCGAAAGACACCATCGAAGAGAAAATCCTGGAACTGCAGCAGCAAAAAAGTGCTTTGCTTGATTCCGTCTCCGGCGGCGAGGCAGGCAGCATTATGCACATGAGCTCTGAAGAACTGCTGGAGCTGTTGAAAATTTGAGAGCGGAGGCTTGCGGGCGAAATCCATTAGCTGTGCATAGCAATCAATTGGTTTTGATAATCTCACAGGCATCGTATCGATCAATATCCACGCTGCAGGAATGATATTAGTGTTTCGGACAGTGCTTCATATTCCTCATTCGTCATCTTCTCCGGCTTTGCGATGGCACTCTCTGTCAGATGCATCAGTTGTCGCTCGTCCGGCATAAAGTATCGTAACATGTCACGCAGCTTATACGGCACACCAACACAGCGTCTTGGTGCGTAGAGGTAGATTAAGATGAGCTCACCACTGGTAAAATCAGCAATTGACATTTTCCTCGACTTCCACCATCACCGAAATATTCGATACGATCATAATTGGTACGGGTATAATCTGGAACTTTTTTCATTTCATATTGATTTTGGGTTATAAATGTGCCATAATAACCGTGGGATGGTTCAAAGAGAACTGTACATGAGTCGCATTCGTCCGTTTATCAGCACCGATTTGGTAGAGATGATGACAGGCGGTCGCCGCAGCGGCAAATTCGTTAGATGCGTTATAAAATGAACATGCAATAACAAAAATCCATAGTGACAGTTCTGGTAGTAGAATAAGTTTGGCAGGAGGTGACAAAATGCCCTTAACAAACGTCTGGTGCCGTGATGACCAGGGTGAATGGGTCAGAACAGATGCTGAACGGACTGACAAAAACTATCGTCATACTGTATCAGCGGAATCGCATATGTTTCGCTGCTATAGCTGTTTTCAATACGTGACATTCGTTAAGGGCAGCAAATATCGCGTTAGCCACTTCCGACATAGTTTATCCGAAACCAGCAAGGATTGCGAAGACCGCAGTCAGAATGATAGCTCTGGTGCATATGCCTCATCTCAGCTGGGCAATGCGCCAGATCTGCTCAGACTGCTTTTGGACGGTAATCGTGTACGGTTGGAACTCGGCTTTTTTCCTGCAAATTCTGCAGAATTGAAAAAGGCTATTGAAGCTAACGCTACTATCTCTATCCATGGCTCAGCTGGGAAGCCGGAGATATACCGCATTGATTATTCACGCTTTGTTCCGCGTACCATGTGTTGGCTAAACTTGCCTCTATCATGGGCATCAAAGTTTTCTGTTAAGTTTTCAGGAAGCGTTCCGAAGCTATGGTCTATCCAGAGGACACCTCTGTCCAAATTAGGGGATTTGTTTGACTGTAAATCTGGAAGACGGATTCCTGAAAAGAGCGATGTCATGGTTGGAAGAAAGTATTATTACCTTTGCAGCAAGTTGACATATCTTCCGACAAGGCATTCCATCCGTACACAAAAGATCGAAATCCGCAATGATGAATGGAATCTATATCAGATCTGCGCACCTAAATATACGGAAGAAGCAGCAGATTTCTTCTTCGGTTTACATCTCCGCTTAACGGCAATGCCGGCGGATATTGATATTCTTTGGCCGCCTGTTGTTGAAGATGACGACATGATCGATACCAATCAAAAAAGCCTGGTATTTCTCATCAGTGGAGAAGCAGACCTTGAAACGTTTCCGACTTATGGAGGCTTTCTGACTTCCAGTAGAGAGGTCGCAGAGCACGAGCGGCTTATCTATATTAGGAATTCCGGCGCGCTACAGATGGTCAGTGCATCAAGATATAACCAAAAGCTTCAGAGCCTATATGTAAGACCACTGGAAGCAACTCTCAATGTGATTTCACCGAATATACAAATCCTAGATGATGATAGGAATCCCATTACAGGCGATGAACTTGCAAAACTTCCCAAAAACAGAATTCTTGTATTCAATTCCGAAGTTGATGCTTATGTCGATGTGGCAGATCAATACGGATTCTGCTATAGGAAAAACTTGGTTGCAGGAACAGAAAGCAGAATAACCGATCTAAAGTATGGGATGAAGCTCACTATCCGCCAAGGATTGGATATTGTCAGGACAATTTCAATTCAACATGCAAAGCGGTCAGTGACTGATCCAGGTAAATCAGCCATTTGGAACGGGAAAATGGTTGAATTTCCAAGAAGGTACGCAGGTATACTCAGTCGAATTGATCGTTCAAGCACCCTTTATTCCAAGGTGCTCAATGCGTTACAAACAGGTCAAATACCAGTCAATGGATTAAAGAGCCTGATCAAACTGTTGGAGGTGAATCCACATGTCAGATAAAATCATTTCACTCTGCTACGTGAGCAAAAGAAATGACAAGAGCACGGAATTGTGCCGAATTGCGGACTTGGTAGATGGCGAGTTTGTTCCCTATACCTACACTGCTGACACGGACTTTTATGACACTGAACGGGATCTGATATATGGGTCAACAGCTGTTTTACAGGCGGAGTTGGAATCCATAGGCGTATTTGAATGGAGCGCCTATCTAAACGCAGTCAACGAGTGGCGAACTGAGACCAGCAAAGCTGAAAGTATAACCTGGTGTGAGGTCCTCTATACAAAATACAACACCATTGAACAGCTGGTGCAAGCACTGAAGAACGGCTTCCCAATGGCGAAATATGATCGTCTTCACGATATCATTCTTTGCTGCTGTGCAGTGGGAAACAAATGTGAGGCTCTTTATATATCCAAGGCTGATGCAGTATATCGAGACGGAAAACTGTGCTTACAAGAATCCGTAGACGTCTTGCCTCGTGACACGCTAGATATTCGATACGGAACTGGTGAATGCAAATGTCGTTATTCTCCGTATGATGCCAGAAAATACCTTGCGCGTGAGGATGCATGCCATGTTGTTGGCACTGTGGAGATTAAAACAAAGGATGAGATTATCGGTGAGCTAATAAAGCAATTGATCGGAAAAGATGTTCTCGCAAGAAAAGAACGGCAAGCTGCGCGAGCAGCTCTTGAAAAACTCGCCATGCCTTCTGTGATTGAAGCAATTACCATACACCTTCAATGCTCAAGCGATCAAGCTGCCAAGTATGCAGAAGAGTATATTTCACGTACACGTGAGAAGCTTGGCGCTACTGCTTCCCAGCGTTTGATAGAACTGCTGATAGAAAATGATAGCGATGCTGTGCAACACATGCGTAACGCCATTCAAAAGCAGTGGGATGAAACACAGTGCGAACAAGTCAAAGCTATGCAGCAAAGACAAGCAGCAGCTGATGCAGAACTTGATGCGGTTCGTAAGCAAATTGCTGAAGCCGAAAATGTACTTCAAGAAGCACTGAAACATCAAGCTGATGCAGAGAAAAAGACTGAGGAAGCGTTTACACTTCAGGAACAAATAGAGGCTGAGATTCAGAAACGGCTCGAACAGTTCAGAACCAATTATGCATCTGCCTTGGTTAAGAATGAAGCTGTGGCTGCTGTCGTGCAAACTCATAAGCAGCCTGATATCGGCACTGGTAGTGATTCCAGTCGTTCAAAATGGATGGTGACTCTTCCAGAAAGCCATGCTGACAAAGATACGTTAAATGAGAACCTCGAGGCCGCTACCGAGTACTGGAAAGATATGTGCGCCAACCAAGATATGGCACGTGGACTCGCTCTTTTGTCTTTTGCTGCATATGCCGAAAAGCAACCACTACTGGTTGTTGGAGAAGGAGCGCTTCCAGTATCCGATTTAATTTCGGCATCAATCTGTGGACGGCCAGCCATCAAGATTCATGTTACCGGTGAGTCACAGAACTATCAGAGCATCATCGAAGAACTTGAAAAAATGCCAGAGGCTGTCGTTTGTTTGATGAATGGCCTAAAGGCTGGCTATGATCAGGTTCGTGAACTTATGCAGTTATGTCCGCATCGCATGTTCGTCGTAACAGAGATGCATGCTGAGTCCTTAGTGATGGAGCCTGCCAGCTTGTTCACAGTTTTCTTGCCGATTTTCTGTGATTACTTCTATACCGGGAAGCGGGTTGAGGAACTCCCAACATATGATTGCAGTGATGAACTACTAGCCAAAGCTGACCAGCTATCCGCGCGAAGTGTAAAGGATGGGAAAGCTGTAGTTTCGCGCTGGTTTAATGGCGGATTCTATCCACCAATGTTGAAGGAACGGTGTGCGAACATTTTCGCTGCGATGAAGCTTCTTTCTCAGACGCTTGGAGTCAGTGCTGATCATGTCATGGCAATGGCAATCGAGTTTCTGTTCACTCCATTGCTGAAGTGCTTGCATAAAGAGGAGTCGCTGAGGTCTCACTTGCAAGAATGTACGGTTCTTGACGACGACCGCAAAACCAACCTGATCAGCTTTATCAGTACGGAGGATTAATGTATGG
>CAVGBO010000037.1:0-2650 GCA_963627465.1 Phocaeicola dorei | reverse complement strand
ACCTGTCTTTTTGCTGCCGAGTTATGCTATCTGCGCTCTCTAAATGGGTACTAACTACTGTAGGAGGAGTAGAGCAATCTGTCAGCATCGTAAGGATTCAGCATGTTATTGAAGAAAAGCTTGCTGGCTATCTGAAAGTATTGCCAATCGAAAGTACCATCACCTTTGATAACGTTGGAGAGATGATATATAAGACACTCCTGGAAAACGGTGCCTTCTATCATGTACAGTACAATGTTCAGCCTGTATCGCAGAAGCTGATCGGTTGTGGAAAAGCGTCACTTATCCGCGGGCTGATGCCGGAGGAGAAGGCATGTTTCAGTGGATTCGCCCCATTTGCTTTGGAATCTGCTGAAAAAGAAAACTTGACTGATGCTTTCATGCTGTGGCCGCTTGGCGGTAATGAAACCATTGATTTAGTCTGGAGACGAAGCATACCTGTGGATGGCCGTGTGGATATAGATGAGTATTTAAATATAGAAAGGATCAGCGGTAAATATTATACAAACAGAAAGAATCCCAACTGGCCCTTCACAATGGGACGAAGAAGACAGACGGAAAATTTGTACAATCATGATTACTATATTCTCATCGGGAACGAAGTGCGGCGAATCCCAAGCGACTATCAGGAATCTTCAATACATGAATATACTCGGCTTGCAATGATGAATAAGATTAAGAAGCAAGTTGTTACCGCATCAATAAGCGAACATATTGTGCAGGTCGAATTCAGCTATTTACTTCCCACTCCGGATCTTCGCTTTGTGAGATACATATCATGGCCGGCAAGTATTTCAAACATGAAGGATGACTTCAACTTTATGCTCCACCCTGCCGTTTGGCCTGCAATTAGGGAAAGATTGATATCACTTGGATATGAGGTGCATGAAAACCATGATTAAAGGCGCACATTATGTTCATCAACAGCTTAAAGATCAGCTAATTCATTACCTGCAGAGTCAGTACCTCGGCCAAAGCGAGGTCCTGTTAAATGCATGTGCCGATCAGATGCAACAACCGGGCAATCTGTGGTCACACCCATATATTGAGTCTTCGCCTGCTTACGAAAGCGTGCCACAAGGTATAGAGTCGTCAAATATACCGCCGGAATTAAAGCACCTATTTGGGCTTATGGCCTCAATGCGTTTGGGAGTTTATGCCACTCCGTTCCGTCATCAGGTGGAGGCACTTGAAGCAGCATACGCCGGTCAAGATCTATTTGTCTCTACAGGCACGGGTTCTGGTAAAACGGAATGTTTTATGTGGCCTCTCGTTGCGAAGATAGCAAGAGAAGCAATCTACGAAAGCAGCTGGCCTGAACGGGGTATTCGTTCCATTATTATGTATCCTATGAATGCGCTTGTTGCGGACCAGATTGGCCGCTTAAGACGCATGCTTGGTGATCCAGAAGGAAAGTTCATAAGCGCACTACGTGAGGTGTCTGGCTCATCTGCAAGGCAGCCGCAATTTGGCATGTATACAGGCAGAACGCCTTATCCTGGCGCTTCAACCGATAAGGATCAAGATCAAGCATTAGCAAAATCTCTTGAAAGACTACTCCCGACATCTCCAAATGATGAGTATTATGCCGAGTTGCTTAGGAGCGGCAAAATACCTTCAAAAGCAAATCTCCAGACCTTTATCGAAGAAATTAGCAAGGGAATTCATGTCACATCGCCTAATGATGCTGAAATGGTTACTCGCTTTGAGATGCAGAATACTTGTCCGGATATCCTGATCACAAACTACTCAATGTTGGAGTATATGATGATTAGGATGCGCGAGGACAGAATCTGGGATGCAACACGTGATTATTATCACAATCATCCCAAAGAAAAGCTGCTGTTTATTATCGATGAAGCTCATATGTATAGAGGGTCTGCTGGTGGTGAGGTCGCGCTATTGATTCGCAGACTGATGGACAAGCTGAATCTTGACCGGAGCAGGTTCCAATTCATCCTCACGACGGCCAGTATGCCGCACAAGACTAAGGCTGACCAAATGGCTGTACAGAAGTTTGCATGCGATCTTACCTCTACCGAACATTGGGACTCCTTTGTCTATCTTCGTGGTCACCAAAAGGACAAGGGAAATCCATCTGGAATTCCTATCGATGTAAGTATGCTTGCAAACGTCGACATTAACAGTATTGAAGAGTCGGAAGCATCGCGTCTTGACGTGCTCAACCGTTTTATCCAGGATATTTCATCTTCTGCTTCCCGGATGAACACAATGGATGCTGTATCGATGTGGCTATATAAGCACCTGCCTGATTATTTACCTTTTCAAAAGCTTTTTGAATTATGCCGAGGAAATGCTATAGCTCTGGATGAACTTGCTAGCACCATATTCCCTAAAAGCGATGTTGCATTGCAAGCTTTGGATGTGATGCTCACAATTGCTCCACTTGCACATGATGATGATGGTAATGTGCTGTTCCCGGCGCGTATGCATATGCTTTTCAGGGGCTTTAACGGAGTTTATGCATGCATGAACAAAATATGTCCAAAGTCACACGAGGGTAACGGAATCAAACTAGGTGATGTTTTTCTGAGTGACAATCGCCTTTATTGCCCTCACTGCCATAGTCATGTTTATGAACTCTACACAGATAGAAGATGCGGAGCATTGTTTCTACATGGCTTTGTCT
>CAVGBO010000036.1:0-4973 GCA_963627465.1 Phocaeicola dorei | reverse complement strand
TAGATGGCCATGGCGCACTCCAGACGCTTCCGCTCCATCTGGCATTCCATGTCGTAGGGCTGGGAAATGTCCCCGTGGAAGGCCTGCGCGTTGGCAGCGCAGCCGCCGGAGCAGAAGAACCGTGCCCAGCAATCCCGGCACTTTTCCTTGTGCAGCACATGGTTGTTGGCAAACTTCTTCTGAATCTCCCGGTCGAAGGTGCCGTCCAGCACGCTGCCCATCCGGTAACCTTCACGGCCGACGAACTGATGGCAGGGATAAATATCACCGTCCGGGGTCACGGCCACGTACTCGTTGCCGGCACCGCAGCCGGTAAGCCGCTTCCGCAGGCAGGGGCCGCCAGCCAAGTCAATCATGAAGTGGAAGAAGTTGAACCACTTACCGTTGGCACGCCGATCCAGATAGATCTGTGCCAGCCGGTCATACTCTGCCTTGATGGCAGGCAGATCCTCTTCCTTCAGGGCGTATTCCACGCTGGGATCAGTGACCACAGGCTCAATGGACAGCTGCTCGAAGCCTTCATCCGCCAAGTAGAGCACATCGTTGCCGAAGTCCTTGTTGTAGCCGGTGAAGGTGCCGCGGACGTAATACTCCTTGTCCCCACGCTTTTCGGCAAACTTCTTGGCCTTTTCCACAATGAGCTGATAGCTGCCCTTGCCGTTGACAGTGGGGCGCATCCGGTCATGGACTTCCGGCCGGCCGTCAATGGAGATGACCACGTTGCCCATTTCCTTGTTCAGGAAGTCCATGATTTCATCGTTCATCAGCACACAGTTGGTGGTGATGGTGAACTTGAACTTCTTGTGCTTCTCCTTTTCGATGGAGCGGCCGTACTCCACCAGCCGCTTCACCACGGGGAAGTTCATCAGGGGTTCGCCACCAAAGAAGTCCACTTCCAGGTGCTCCCGCTTGCCGCTCTTCTCCACCAGCCAGTCCAAGGCTGCCTTGCCCACCTCATAGGGCAGCAGCTTCCGCTCGCCCATGCAGAAATCGCCGGTGGCGGCAAAGCAGTACTTGCAGCGCAGGTTGCAGTCGTGGGCGGCATGGAGGCACAGTGCCTTGACCACGCCGGGCTCATTCAGCTTGACGTCCGCATAGTCATCCGGAGTATTCATGGCACCCAGCTCTTCCAGCTGACGCACCTCCCCAATGACCTCCTGCAGCTCGTCTGCGTCGTACTTATCCTTCAGCTGCGCCACAATCTCCTCAGGGGTGTGATCGTTCCACAGGTTCAGCACATCGTAAGCCATGTCATCCAGCGCATGCACAGCGCCGCTGCCTACATCCAGCATCATGGGCTGCCCAACAGCCTTGAACGTATGAATCAAGTCGGATCCTCCTCGTGGTATCAGGGGAAACATGCTTCGTTTCCCGGGGCTTGCAAAAGGGAAATGACGCCATAAAAAAGGGCGGACTTAACCTGTCCGTCCTTTCATAGACAGCCAATGAAACTTACTTGCCGAAGGAGCGGTTCAGCTTGCCTTCCTGACCGGCCAGCACAGCGTTGTTTTCCTTATTGGCGCAGGACTGGTTTGCCACGGTGCAGCTCGTCTTGCAAGCGCTCTGGCAGGAAGCCTGGCACTCGCCGCAGCCGCCGTGCACCAAGGACTGCTTCAGGCAAGGATTCTGAATGGTTGCAATATGCTTCATGGGAACATTCCTCCATTAATCTGAGAATACGGTTATTATACATCATCTTTTTCCCTGATGCAATCTTTTTGTTGAAAAAGATGGGCTTCGGGGTTATAGCACGTCCCAGGAGGATAGGTCATCCTGCCAGAGGACGATGCTGCCGGATGCCAAGGTTTTCTTCATATCAATGAGCCGCTGATTCCGGGAACCGCAGTACTTCAGCTCCAGACTCTTCTGCGCCAGCAGGAAGGGACCATCCACCAGCACATCGATGTTTTCCAGCAGCGCCATGCGGGCAGGGTCGTGCTCCTCCAGCAGCTTTTCCAGGGTGTAGCCGGTGTAGCACCACACATTCAGTCCCCGGCTGTGGGCGGCCTGCGCCAGCACCAAGCAGGGCTCCGGCTGACACAGAGGATCTCCTCCGGAAAGGGTAATGCCGCTGAGCAGGGGATTGGCAAACACCTGCTTCAGAATCAGATCCGTATCCACCACCCTGCCCCCGGCGAAGTCATGGCTTTGGGGGTTGTGACAGCCGGGGCAGTGGTGGGGACAGCCTTGGGTGAAGATGGTATAGCGGCAGCCGGGGCCGTCCACAATGGAATCATCCACCGTGCCGGCAATACGAATGTCCATGTTCCATCCTCCTCCAAGTTTCTTGCAGGCCTTACGCCTTTTCTTCTTCTGCCTTTTCCGCCTCGGCACTGACGCCGTGCTTCACCCGGTCGTGCTCCTCAGCACGCTTAGCGTTGTTGAACCGATCCAGAGTGCCGACCAGATAGCCGGTAATCCGGCGAATCCGCTCGAAGGGGCGGCCGTTTTCCGTCCGGTGGCAGCAGGGGCACTCGTCGCCGATGATACCGTTGTAGCCGCACACAGGGTCCCGATCCACCGGGTGATTGATGGAGCCGTAACCGATGCCCTTGTCATGCATGAAGCGAACCACCTTTTCGAAGGCGTCCAGATTCTGCAGGGGATCGCCGTCCATTTCCACATAGCTGATGTGGCCGCCGTTGGTCAGGGCATGATAGGGAGCTTCCACGCTCAGCTTATGGAAGGCGGTGCAGGGATAGTACACCGGCACATGGAAGCTGTTGGTGTAGTAGTCCCGATCGGTAACGCCGGGGATAATGCCGAACTTCTCCTTATCCAGCCGGACAAAGCGGCCGGACAGGCCTTCTGCCGGGGTGGCGATCAGGCTGTAGTTCAGCCCCCGCTCCTTGGAGATCTTGTCCGTGAAGTTCCGCATGGTGCCGATGATTTCCAGACCCAGGTTCTGGCTCTCTTCGCTTTCGCCGTGGTGCTTGCCACGCAGTGCCACCAGGGCTTCCGCCAAGCCGATGAAGCCGATGGTCAGGGTGCCGTGCTTCAGCACCTCGCCCACGGTGTCGTTCCAGTCCAGATTCTCGGAGTCGATCCATACCCCCTGTCCCATGAGGAAGGGGAAGTTCTTGACCTTCTTCTTGCTGATGATGGCCAGACGCTCGTCCAACTGCTCCACCACCAGTTCCATCTTCCGCTCCAGTTCGTCGAAGAACCACTGCACATCCCCATTGGCTTCAATGGCAATGCGGGGCAGGTTGATGGAGGTAAAGGACAGGTTGCCCCGGCGGGGAGCAATCTCCCGGTCAGGATCATACACATTGCCCATGACACGGGTACGGCAGCCCATGTAGGCGATTTCCGTCTCCGGGTGGCCGGGCTTGTAATACTGCAGGTTAAAGGGCGCATCCACAAAGCTGAAGTTGGGGAACAGCCGCTTTGCGCTGGTGCGGATGGCTAGCCGGTACAGGTCATAGTTGGGCTCGCCGGGGTTGAAGTTCACGCCTTCCTTCACCCGGAAAATCTGGATGGGGAAGATGGGGGTCTCGCCGCCGCCAAGGCCTGCCTCAGTAGCGTGGAGCACGTTCTTCATTACCAGACGGCCTTCGGGAGAGGTGTCCATACCATAGTTAATGGAGGAGAAGGGCACCTGTGCGCCGGCACGGCTGTTCATGGTGTTCAGGTTGTGGATCAGGGCTTCCATGGCCTGATAGGTGGCACGGTCGGTTTCCTTTTCCGTGTGGGTCTGGGTGAAATCCAGGATCCGATTGGCCAGGGCTTCGTCTGCCCCACGGTCTTCCAGCAGCTTCTTCAGGGCTTCCCGGTGCTCCATGTTCTGCTGCAGGGTGGGCTTCAATCCCTGCTCGGTCAGGCTGTCCAGCATAGCACGGGCATCCTGCTCCGCATTTTCCTCGTTCAGCAGCAGTTCCAGTGCCCGAGCCAGATTCATCCGGTACCGCTTGATGAAGGTCTTCTTCACGCCGGGGGCCATGCCGTAGTCAAAGTCCACAATGCTCTGACCGCCGTGCTGGTCGTTCTGGTTGGCCTGTACGGCAATGCAGGCCAGAGCGGCGTAGCTGGTAATGTCCTGGGGCTCACGCAGGTAGCCGTGACCGGTGGAGAATCCCCCCTTGAACAGGCTGCTCAGCTCAATCTGGGTGCAGGTGGTGGTCAGGGTGTAGAAGTCCAGGTCGTGGATGTGGATATCCCCTTCCCGGTGCGCCTTGGCAAAGCGGGGATCCAGCACGTACATATCATAGAACTGCTTGGCACCCTCGGAGCCGAACTTCAGCATGCTGCCCATGGCGGTGTCGCCGTTGATGTTGGCATTTTCCCGCTTGATGTCGGACTCGATGGCTTCCTTAAAGGTAATGTCCTCAAAGGTCTTCATAAGCCGGGTGTTCATTTCACGGACACGGCTGCGCTCGGCACGGTAGAGGATGTAGGCCTTGGCACTGCGGACAAAGCCCTTCTCAATCAGCACCCGCTCCACAGCGTCCTGCACCTGCTCCACGCTGGGGGTGGAGGACACGTTCTCGTTATTCTCCAGCTCGCTGACAACCTGCTGTGCCAGTGCCTGCGCCGTTTCACGCCCCTTTGCGCTGGCTGAAGCCTGGAAGGCACGGAAAATAGCGTTCTCGATTTTCTCTGCATCGAAGGGGACTTCCCGACCGTCCCGCTTGCGGATTCTGGTGATGGTCATGCCTGGTTCCTCCCTTTTCCCTTTGGCCGAAAAAGGCCGCACTTTTGAAAGGGGGCTGCGCTGCGTCTTTTTTTGCGGAGGCGAAACGCCGCACCCTCGATTCTCTTTACCAGTGCTGTCCTGCGTGGCGTGCGAGCATCTTGCATCACTACATTTTGTGGTGTCTTGCCTGACACGCCACAGCATCCTGTAGTTTCTCGTAGGAAAGCAAGAACGATTATATGGTGGATATCTGCCCTTGTCAATACCATATCTGGTGGATTTGGCGACCAAGGGGCTCCAACCCCTTGTGTAGCAAGGAAAGAAAAATTTGCGACAA
>CAVGBO010000035.1:0-19996 GCA_963627465.1 Phocaeicola dorei | reverse complement strand
ACTGGTTAACCAGTATGTCAATGGAGTGATAAGCAAAGAAGCATTCGTTCGCGAATTGAATCAACGTGTTCAAATGATGCGGATGGAGGACAATTAAATACGCTATTTTATAACATTTCATGCAACAAAAAGTGCCTTTTGAACGTTATATTTCTGAAACTGTAAGAAGTATTAACGTCCATATGTGTTAGCCTTCGCTGCGGTATGGGCGATTGATCATGACGTAACGTGAAAGGAGGTACTGCGCAAATGACTGAACGTCAGGCTTTCATTGAAAGGCTCTACGTTGAGCATGCAGACTTCCTTGTTCAACTGTGTCGCAAGCGAACAGGATACAATCCTTGCTGTGCGGATATGATTGAGGATTGCGTACAGGAAACTTTTTTAACGGCACTGACAGCTTATGATTTATTGATACGGCATGAAAATGTGCGAGGGTGGCTTGCCATGACTTGCATCCATCGCCTCCAACATGCCTTCAGACAGGAAAAACAGCAGGAACATATGATGATGGCCTTGCTGAGGGAAAGAATGACGGCTGAGTATTCTGCCCCTGACCCAGTGGAGGAACAGCGGGAAAGAAATGCATTAGGTGAAGCACTTCAAAAGCTGCAATCGCAGCTGTCGCCGAAGGAACGTACAATATGGATCGCTTACTTCTGTTATCAACAGACCATGAAGGTGATCGCCATATCACAGGGGATGACAGAAAATCAGGTGAAGTCAGTCATTCGGCGCATCCGGCGAAAGACGGGAGCCTTTTTTTATTAGGGCTTCTATTGGATATGCTGAAGAAACAGCAGGACAAACAGAACGCACCAAGCAATGACATGCTGCACTTTTTTCTGCTTCGGCTTGCACAATAAGAAAAATGCGGTATAATGTTGCGTGTATGTTAACTTTTCAGGCAATAGCCTGATGGCTCTGCGCCCCGCACCGAAAGGAGAAACGCCTTATGGCCGCCTTGCTGACAACCCTTACATCCATTGCCGCTGCGGGAACGCTGATGCTTTCCTCGGCCGTGAACACCGCCGCTCCCCAGAATGATCCGGACGGAATTTTCCTGGTGAACCGTCAGTGGCGGGTCAGCGAGAATTATGTGCCGGAGGTTCGCATGACGGATGTGCAGGGGCAGGTGCGGCGTCTTCGCCCCGATGCGGCAACCGCACTGGAAGAGATGTACGCTGCTGCCAAAGAAGAAATCGGTGTCACCTTGGTTTCCGTCAGCGGCTACCGCAGCTACAGCAAGCAGCAGGCCATTTATAAGCGGAAGCTGAGCAATGTAGGCGGCAGCTATGCTAAGGCGGATGAATACGTAGCTCGCCCCGGTGCTAGCGAACACCAATTGGGGCTTGCCATGGACGTGGGGCAGAAGAACAGCAAGTCCGGGCTGACGGCCAGCTTCGGCAACACCAAGGGTGGTCAGTGGCTGCGGGAAAATTGCTACCGGTTCGGCTTTATCCTCCGCTATCAGCAAGGCTGGGAGGATATCACCGGCTACAACTATGAGCCTTGGCACGTGCGGTACGTGGGCAAGGAGCTGTCCATGAGCATCAAGGAAGCCAATGTGCCCTTGGAAACTTATCTGCTGAGTTTGCGGGAAGAGACCTTGATGAATATTGTAAAGTAAGAGGTGTGGCGTATGCGGAGGCTGAGCTGTGTGCTGTTGGCGCTGATGATCCTGTGGACATGGATCCCGGCACTGGGGGAAGAAGAAGGTTTGCCCACCTATGACGGGCCGGAATGGACCTACGAGGTGGCTTTGGCGGATATTGATGAAGACCTGCTTATGCTGGCCAACAGCGCGTCTCCTTTGGATGCGTCCTATGAGCCTTCGGATCTGCGCACCATCACCGCCCGGAAGGACGATGACGACGGCAATAACCTGAATGACGGTCTGTACCTTGCCTCTGGCGGGGTAAAGATGCTGCGCAAGTCCGCCTTCAGTGCCGTGACTCAGCTGATGGCAGCTGCCGAAAGCGATGGCGTGACCCTATTCCTCCGTACGGGCTACCGTTCCTATGCGGATCAGGCCAAGCTGTATACCCGGGCAGAGCAGCGTGGGGATGTGTCCGATACCCAGAAGGCCGGGGAGTGCGATTATCAGACGGGTCTGGCCGTCACCCTGGTAGGCCGGGATACCCGGGGCACGGCCTTGACCACGGATTTCGCCTCCACCACGGAAGGACAGTGGCTGCAAAAGAACGCCGCCCGGTACGGCTTCATCTTCCGCTATCCTCAGGGGAAGGAAGATGTGACGGGCTACGGATGGGAGCCTTGGCATCTGCGCTTTGTAGGCTTTGCCGTGGCAGCGTATATTCAGCAGAATAATCTGACCTTGGAAGAGTTCGTGGAAGAGCTGAACGTGGCCTATGATGAGTTTGCCGCCAACGGTGGCAACGTGGAGCAGGCCATGAATTCCGTTCGCCTGCCGAAGGGCGCCGTAGAGCTGGAGCTGGAGGGCCCTGATGGAGATAAGGAAATCACTATTTTCCACGATTGACCTTGACCATTTCATCAAACAGGAGTGAACATGGATAAGAAACGTTTGCTGAGCCTGATGTGTGCCGGTCTGCTGCTGTTCCCTGCCTTTGGCCTTGGGGAAGAGGAGGATGAAGAGGTTTCCTTTGCGGACGTATCCGGGCTGGACTTGGAAATTGAAGTCACCTATGACGATGTGGAATGGAATTTTCCCGTGGATCTGCAGGACATGGAGCCGGACAAGATTGTGCTTGCCAATAAGGAAATGCTGCTGAGCAAGGATTTTGTGTCCGAGCCGCTGGTCTCCATCCCTGCCCGGAAGGCGGACAAGGATGACAACAACACCAACAACGGCGTGCTGAAGGCTTCCTCCGGCAAGATGCAGCTGCAAAAGGACTGTGCCGCCGCCCTGGTGGCTATGTGCGAAGCAGCCCGGGACGAGGGACTGTATCTTTATCTGAAGAGCGCTTATCGTTCCTATCAAACCCAGAACACCATGTATTACAATCGGCTGAAGAAAAATAACGGCAAGGACGACGGCTGGGTTTCCAAGCCCGGTGCCAGCGATCACCAAACCGGGCTAGGCTGTGACGTGGTGCCTAAGAGTTGGCGGGATAAGTCCATGAATTCCAACATGGCTTCCACCGAAGAATGCCAGTGGATGGCCGCCCATTGCGCAGAGTACGGTTTCATTATCCGCTATCCGGAGGATAAGGAAGACATTACGGAAATCAATTATGAGCCTTGGCACCTGCGGTACGTGGGGGTGCCGGCGGCGACTTACATCATGGAAAACGGCCTGTGCCTGGAAGAGTTCCATGATCAAATGCAGGCAGCCATTGATGAATTCCTTGCCGCCGGGGGCAATCGCTCCTTAGTGGAGAAGTTCATTCAGGTTTCAGCGGAAAACTAAAGAATAGGCGAGCATCCCTTCTGACCATGACGGTCAGGAGGGATGTTTTTGTATGGGGGAGAGTGTGCTTTCTTCCGACTTTATGTCGTGAAATGCACGATGAAAACCATGAATGTTACAGAAATTATCTTGACACTGTAACAATTCTGTAATAGAATAAAGTCATCCCCTTGTATTCCTTGCGCCAGTAAGGAATGGAAAGAAGACTGAGGTGCGATCATGATGAAGTATGGGTGGAAGCGGTTTGCCGCAGCGGCTGTGGCTCTTGTTATGCTGATGAGCCTTTTGCCCCTGATGACGGGCAATTCCTCCGCCAAGGCGGTGGGAACCTACGGCAAAACCATTGCCAACGGTGTCCGCGTGCGTAAGCAGCCCAGCACCACAGCGGACTATTGGTTCCGGATTGATATGGGGTATGTGTGCGAGCTGATGGATACCGTCACATCGGAAGGCCTTACCTGGTATAAGGTCACGGTGGAACACCCGGATGACGGCAATACCCGGACGTATGTGGGCTATATTCATGGGGATTATTTCACTCCCATGACGGAAGCGGAAGCCATTGCGTGGGAGGCCAATCCTGTGCAGCCCGGCAAAACCACGGCTTCCTCCACAGCCGGTTCTACTACCACCAATACAACGACGACGAATACCACCGCTGCCACCGGCACAACCGGCACTATTACCAACGGCGGCGTAAACTTCCGGCAGACGGAAGGCGGTTCGGTACTGGCCAAGCTGGAGCGGGGCACTATTGTGGAGCTGCTCAGCATTCCGTCAACCATCGATGCCAATCACTGGTATCGTGTCCGCTATAACAATCAGGAAGGTTATATTCAGGCACCTTATATTCGGGTGAATGGCAGCACGGTAACGACGGTGCCTTCTACGGTCACTGTTGTGCCCAGTGTGGTCACGGCAACGCCTGTCCCTTCCAGCTACGTGAAGCTGATCCTTTCCAGTGCGAACCTGCGCACCACCCCCGGCGGCAAGGTTGCTGCTCAGTGGGAAACCACCGGCGAGATTCTGGCAGTGACCGGCAGCAGCGTAACCAGCGGCGGTTATGCTTGGTATCCTGTGACCTATAACGGTGGTGCTTACTATGTTCGCGGGGACTGTGTGCAGGTGGTATCCTCGGCGGATGGCTCCGTGACGCCCACCCCGGTGCCTACGGTTGCACCTACCGCTGTTGTTACCGCAACCCCTCAGGCGAATGCAACCTATGTAAAGCTGATCCTTTCCAGTGCCAACCTGCGCACCACCCCCGGCGGCAAGGTGGCTGCTCAGTGGGAAACCACCGGGGAAATCCTACTGGTGACGGGCACGGCCGTGACGGCGGAAGGCTATACCTGGTATCCCATTACCTATCAGGGCGGTGCCTACTATGTCCGTGGAGACTGCGTGCAGGTGGTCACCTCCCAGGACGGTTCTGTAACGCCCACCCCGGTTGTTACCGCTACGGTGACGACGGTGGGTTATGTGAAGACCATCAAGAGCAACGTAAACCTGCGGCTTCAGCCCTCCGGGGAATACATTCAGCAGGTGCCTATCAATCAGGTGCTGACCCTGCTGGCCAATCCCGTAACATCCGGCGGCTACACTTGGTATTACGTGCTGGTGGGCAATGTAAAGGGCTATCTCCGTGGGGACTGCGTGCAGGAATGCGATGCCTACGGCAACGCAACCGCCGTGGTGACGGCTACCCCTGCACCTGATGCAACGGCTACGCCTGCTGTTTCCACCTACGGCTATGTGAAGCTGATTTCCGATAAGGTGAATCTGCGGAATAAGCCGGCAGGCTCTTCCTTGGAACAGCTGAGCATCAATTTGATCCTGCCCGTTACAGGCGCTACAGTGACCAGCGGCAATTATGTGTGGTATCCTGTGCGAACCACCACCGGCACCACCGGCTATGTGCGTGGCGACTGCGCTGTGGTCACCGATACGGACGGCACAGCAGTGACACCCACGCCTACGGTGACGGCGGATAGCAGTACCTCCAGCTACGGCTATGCCATGGTAACCAAATCCAGCACCAATGTGCGGAAGACCCCCGGCGGTGCATCCACCGGCACGGTGGGCAAGAATACGGTGTGGCCTATGACCGGCACCACCACGACCTCCGGCGGCTATACCTGGTATCCTGTGAATGTGAACGGCACAGCCGGCTACATTCGTGGAGACTGTGCCTTTAAGCTCAGTGCTGAGCAGGAAGCCAGCTACATTGCCGGCAATGGTGTGCCCACGGTTACACCTACGCCTACACCGGCGTCCAGTACGTACGTGATTACCACCTTGGATAAAGTGAATCTTCGTGCCTCTGCTTCCAAGGATGCGGCAGCACCTTACAACATTAGCATCAACACCGTCATGGCCTATAACTCCACTGCTACCGTAGGCGGCAGCCTGTGGTACCGTGTGGTGTACAGCAACACGGAAGTGTGGGTGCTGGGCAGCTGCGTGAAGGTGATGACCGAGGCTGAATATCAGGCCTACATTGCTAGCCAGCCTGCTAACACGCCCCAGGCGGAAGTGATAAAAGGCTATGTTCGCACCACCTCCAGCGGTGTGAACCTGCGCACCACGGCCAATGGCGCCAACATTATCGGCCGCATTGATAAGGGCGTGGTCATGAGCTATTCTCAGGATCCCGTTACTGTGCGGAACTATACCTGGTATTACGTGAAGACCTCCCTGGGCTATGGCTATCTCCGTGGAGATTACCTTGTTGTCTGCAACCAGGACGGCAGTGACATTGCAACGCCTACGCCTACCGTGACAAGCAACGAGGGCAAGCAGGAGGCCACCTACACCACCCTGAAGAAGGGCTCCAGCGGCACAGCCGTGAAGGCATTGGTGGCGGAGCTGAAGACGCAGGGCTACTACACCGGCGATATTACCAGCAGCTATACCAGCGCCGTGGAGGCCGCTGTGCGTGCCTTCCAGACGGCCAAGGGGCTGACAGTGGACGGCATTGCCGGCAAGAATACCCAGCATGCTCTGTTCAACACAGTGGAGCCCGGCACTTCCGATACGTCGAACCTGACCATGGCCATCTATCCTGCTGAGAAGATTGACTGGTACACCGGCGGCATCCAGCAGCTGTGGCCGAAGGGAACCAATTATAAGATCTACGATGTGAAGACAGGCATTGTCTGGTGGGCACACCGCTGGTCCGGCGGCAGCCACGTGGACGCTGAACCCCTGACGGCAGCAGACACGGCACGGCTGTGCAAGATCTACGGCGTCAGCAGCGCAGACCAGATTGCTTCCAAGAACCTGTGGCAGCGTCGGCCTTGCCTGGTGACCATCGGCACCCGTACCTTCGCATGCTCCCTGTATGGCATTCCGCATAACTACCCGGATGGCGATACCATCTCCAACAACGACTTCAAGGGTCAGTTGTGCATCCACTTTACCAACAGTAAGACCCACGCATCCAATAAGGTGGATACCTACCATACCGAGGCCATCCAGTACGCATACGAACATGCACCCAACGGACACAAGTAAAAGAAAAGGGGCTATGGAAGCGAAGAACTTCCATAGCCCCTTTTTTGAGGGCGCGAATGTGCAGACTCCTCATGATAAAATGAGGGACAAAAACACCAGCCTTTTGCGACGCTCCATCGCAAGGAGGCTGGCGTTTGCTTTACAGACTGATTTTTCCCATGACCACGCCTTTGGTGGCTCCGGTTACGGAGGGCATGTTGTTGCATCCGGCGAAGAGGGCCTCGTTGGCCAGCACGGCAAAGGCTACGGCTTCTTTCGCATTGCTGTCGTACCCAAGCTGCTCGTTGGTCATGACCTTGCAGGCAGGCAAGGCGGCCGCAATGTCCTTCAGCAGGGTGGCGTTCATGCTGCCGCCGCCGCCGATGATCAGCTCATCCGGCTTCACGGGGAAGAAATGCTCCACACTGTAGGCGATGGTGGCGGCGGTAAAGGCGGTGACCGTTGCCATCAGGTCTTCATCGGTCAGGTGTTGGGCTTTGGCTTCAGCCATGATGCGCTCCACATAGGCCGGGCCATAGTATTCACGGCCTGTGGTTTTGGGGGGCTGGCGGCGAACGTATTCGTCATCCATCATCAGGTTCAGCAGGGGTTGATGCACCTGTCCCTTGGCGGCAAAGACGCCCCCTTCGTCAAATCGCTTTTCTCCGTGGGTGATTGCGCCATATACCGCATCCATTACCATGTTGCCGGGGCCGGTGTCGAAGGCGAAAACCTCCTCTGGCTTGCAGGCGGGGGGCAGGCAGGTAATGTTACCGATGCCGCCGATGTTTTGCAGGGCAATGCATTTGGTTTCGCTGCGGTAGATGAGATACTCGCTGTAGGGTACCAAAGGCGCGCCCAAGCCGCCGGCGGCCACGTCCCGCACACGGAAATCCCCAACCACAGGGCAGCCGAAGGCTTCCGTTAATACGGAACATTCCCCCAATTGCAGGGTGCTGCGGAAGGTCTGCCCCAGGTAGGGTTCCGGCTGGGGAATGTGCCATAAGGTTTGCCCGTGGCTGCCAATCAGGTCAATATCCTTTGGCTCTACGCCGCATTCCCGGCACAGCCGAAGGGAACTCTCTGCATACAGCCGTCCCAGCAGGAAATTGATACGGCAGAAATCCGCCGCCGTGGCTTCCTTTCCGCCTGCCAAGCGGAGAATCTCTTCCCGTACCTGGGTGTCAAAAGGATCAAAAACAAAGCCCAGTTGTTCCACCTTGGTGGATGTGCCGTGGCCGGTAATGCGGCACAGCGCCGCATCCACCCCGTCTGCCGAGGTGCCGGACATAAGCCCGATGACCAATCGGGAAGGCTTTTCCATCAGTGCTACCAGCGGATGTTGCATATCATCACCTCACAGCATTGCTTGCGCCATCATCACCGCACCGGTGCAGGCGTCGTGTTTCGGGTCAATACAGTGTACGGAAGGACAGCGGCACGCCATGGCACGAACAAAGGCGGAGTGGAGCTGGGTCTTGTTTTCCAGCATACCCCCCAGCATGGCTAAGGGAGCTTCCTCCATGTGCAGGCGGCGGTACACAGTCTCTGCCTGCTGTGCCAGCTTTGCACCGTTTGCCTGAATGATAGCCAAGGCAACGGCATCCCCGGAGGCGGCGGCCTGTTCCACCAGACGGGAGAAGGCAGCTACATGGCTCTTGTCCCCGGCGTACACGTAGGAAATGATCTTGCTCCGGCTGTCCAGACCGTAGGCTTCTGCCAACAGACGGGTTAGCAGGGTAGGTTCACCATATCCGTCCCAGGCGTGGGCAACGGCAGACAAAGCGTCACGCCCTAAGGCGTAGCCGCTGCCTTCGTCCCCGATGAGATGTCCCCAGCCGCCGGCACGGATTTCCTCCCCTGTGGGGCTGATGCCGAAGCAGATAGAGCCCGTGCCGGCAATGAGAGCGATACCCGGCGCACCGTCCAGTGCCCCATGGAGGGCAATGACGTGATCACCAACCAATTTCCGCCGCATAATACCGGCCTGATCCAGTGCCTTGTTGATCATAGCGGACATGGTTTCATTGCTGATGCCGGCCGTACCGATGCACAGGGCGGCGCAGGTGCCGATGCCTTGCAGATATGTGGTGATTTCTGTCAGCAGGTCGGCGAACCGCTCTGCCCCGATGCTGTTCAGGTTGAAGGCACCGAAGGTTTTCTCCGCAATGGTCTGCCCCTGCAAATCACGGCAGCAGACACGGGTTTTGGTGCCGCCGCCGTCAATTCCGGCTACGAATTTCATGATGCACTCCTTGATGATCAGTTATGTTTGCCATCTAGCAGGAAATCGATCCCCCGTTGCAACGCCGTGTCCCAGAAAGCCCAGCCGTGATCCCCCTCCCAGTGCCGGAAGGTAACATCCATGCCTTGTTTCTGCATGCAGCTAACTAGGCGACTGTTGGACTCCAGAAAGGGATCCTGTTCGCCGCAGGCCATGAAGACTTTCGGCATCCGTGCAGGGTCTGCCTTTTCCGCAAGGGCAAACAGATTGTCTTCTTCCGGAATTTTTCCATCCACGCCGAACCAGCCGGTGACCTCGTTGGGGAATTTGTCCCCCAGCAAAAAGGCTTCGTGCCCCAGGGAAACGGAAGGGGACAGGGCGGCCACACCGGCATACCGTTCCGGGGTACGGAGGACGCACTTCAGCGCCCCGTATCCGCCCATGGAAATCCCCATCAGGTAGTTGTTTTCCGGCTTGGCGGACAAGCCGAAGAAGCCTTGGCAGATCTTCGGCAGTTCGTCATGGATGAAGGTGAAATACCGAAGCCCGTAGGCCATGTCGATGTAGAAGCTTCGCTGCACCTCGGGAATCACCAAGGCTGCATTGTACTTCCTTACATACCGCTCCACGCTGGTGTACCGGGAAATGCCGGTGCAGTTGTCCTGCAGGCCGTGAAAGGCATAGAAGACAGGCCTTTCACCTAGGGGAATGCCTTCCGGCAGTACCACGGTCATGGAGGTGTTCATGTCCAACACTTCCGAGCGAAAATCACAACGAATATGTGCCATTATTTTCGCTCCTTGATGGCGTCAGCTACACGGCCGCCGGCTTTTTCCAGCAAGGCATCTGCCTCTTCGGCAGAGACCCAGGCGTTCAGCATGACAATGGCTGTTTTTGCCCGGTAGCCACACTGCTCCAGTGTTTTTTCGGCGGTTTCCTTGTCCACCCCTGCTGCGGTGCACACGATGTCTTTGCACCGTTCCATCAGCTTCTGATTGGTGGGTTTCACATCCACCATCAGGTTGCCGTACACCTTGCCCAGCTTGATCATGGCACCGGTGGACAGCATGTTCAGCACCATTTTCTGTGCGGTGCCGCTTTTCAGTCTGGTGGAGCCGGTAATGACCTCCGGCCCGGGCACGGGGGTAATGGGGATTTCCGCCAGCTGCTCCACCTGAGAACCGGGATTGCAGCAAAGCCCAACCACATGGGCACCCAGAGAAGCGGCATACTTCATAGCACCGATGACGTAAGGCGTGCGGCCGGAGGCGGCAATGCCTACCAGCACATCCTTGGCGGTGAAATGGATGCCCTTTAAGTCCTCAGCACCCTGCCGCTCATCGTCCTCTGCCCCTTCCTTGGCACGGAAGATGGCATCATATCCGCCGGCAATCAGCCCCACTACCATGTTTTCATCCGTGGAGAAGGTGGGGGGACACTCTACTGCATCCAGAATGCCCAGCCGACCGGACGTGCCGCAGCCGATGTAGATCAGCCGTCCGCCCTGTTTCAGCTGCTGGGCGATGACGTCCACCGCCTGTGCAATATGAACGGCTTCCTTTCCTACGGCTGCTGCTACTTTGGCATCCTCTTCATTGATGAGGCGAATCATGTCCACTGTAGGCAGATTGTCGATCTGCATGGTGCGACTGTTTCGCTGCTCTGTTTTGATGGCTTGAAGATCCATAGCATCCTCCATTGATCGCTTTTACTTTTCAAACAGCTTGCAGGAGACCAAGTGCCCGGGCGCAATTTCATGCAGTTGGCAGGGCTCCTTGCACTTGTCGCAGGCATAGGGGCAGCGGGGAGCAAAACGGCAGCCCGGCGCAGGATTGATGGGGCTGGTGACTTCGCCCTTCAGGGTAAAGTGCTCCTGATTCCGCTTGCTCAGGTCGATGGTGGGCACAGAGGCAAGCAATGCCTTGGTGTAGGGGTGCGCCGGATGGGCAAACAGCTCCGCCGTAGGGGCGTATTCAATGGTCTGCCCCATGTACATCACCATGATTTCATTGCTGATGTGCTTCACCACACACAGGTCATGGGTGATGAACATGTAGCAAAGCCCGCGCTGCTCCTGCAGATCCATCAGCAGGTTCAGAATCTGCGCCTGAATGGATACGTCCAGGGCGGATACAGGCTCGTCGCACACAATGAATTTAGGGCTGACCGCCATGGCACGGGCAAGCCCGACACGCTGGCGAAGACCGCCGTCCAATTCGTGA
This sequence comes from Phocaeicola dorei, assembly GCA_963627465.1. Classification (GTDB taxonomy): domain Bacteria; phylum Bacillota; class Clostridia; order Christensenellales; family Aristaeellaceae; genus CAKUFA01. Next base: position 8,664 of record CAVGBO010000035.1, on the reverse strand, counting down.
GGATACAGGTTGGAATGATTGGCAGGCAGGCCGCACATTTCCATGATTTCATGGACGTGCTCCTTGATTTCCGCCTTGTTCTTCATCAGGCCGCAAACCGCCACAGGTTCTGCAATCAGATCGTGGACGGACATACGGGGATCCAGAGAGCTGTAGGGATCCTGAAAAACCATCTGCATGTTCAGGTGGATCTTTCGCATATCCTTGCCACGGTACTTGCGGATGTTTTCTCCGTTGTACAGGATTTCCCCGTCGGTGGCTTCCTGCAGGCGAAGGATGGTGCGCCCCAGGGTGGACTTGCCGCAGCCGCTTTCGCCGACAACACCCAAGGTTTTCCCGGGCAGAATTTTCAGGTTCACGTCTTCCACTGCGTGGAGGAGTCCTCGGGAGGTTTTGAAATACTTTTTCAGGTTTCTGGTTTCAACAAGCGGTGCAGTCATTTCAGAACACCTCCTTGTTTTCGTAGCGGTGGCACATGATGCCGTGTTCGCCGGATACATGCATCTGGGGCTTTTCCTTGCGGCACCGGTCGCAGGCAAACTCGCACCGGTCGGCAAAGCAGCAGCCTTCGTGCAGTACACGGGGGTTGGCCATGCGTCCAGGAATGGGATGCAGCCGGGGCTGCTGGTCGTTCAGGTCAGGGATACAGTTGAACAGGCCTGCCGTGTAAGGGTGATTCTCCTTCCGCTTGAATACCTCTTCCACAGGACCAAACTCCACCACCTGACCGGCATACACCACGGATACGGAGTCGCAGAACTGCGCCACCACACCCAAGTCATGGGTAATGAGCAGCACGGAGGTGTTGAACTTTTCCTTCAGCTGCTTCATCAGCTCCAGAATCTGCGCCTGAATGGTCACGTCCAGGGCGGTGGTAGGCTCGTCAGCCAGCAGCAGTTCCGGTTCGGCGACCAGTGCCATGGCAATCACAATGCGCTGCTTCATGCCGCCGGAAAATTCGTGGGGATAGCTGTCCTTTCTTTCTGGCGGAATGCCCACCAAGGTCATCATTTCGTCCACACGCTTATCTTTTTCTGCCCGGGACATTTCCGGAAAGTGGAGATCCAGCACCTCGTGAATCTGGGCACCTACCGTGTGGGTAGGGTTCAGGCTGGTCATGGGATCCTGAAAGATCATGGAGATTTTCTTGCCACGCAGGGGAAGCATTTCCGCCTCCGGCAGGGTAAGCAGGTCTTCTCCATTGTAGTTGATGCTGCCCTTTACGATTTCGCCTACCTTGGCAGGCAGCAGCCGCAGGATGGACAAGGCCGTTGTGGTTTTGCCCGCGCCGGTTTCGCCCACCAGTCCTCGGGCTTCACCACGCACCAGGTTCAGATTGAAATGATTGACCGAGTGTACCACAGCATCGTCCGTGTTGTACTGCACGGTCAAGTCTGATATTTGCAGCAAATAATCCTTTTCCATTACGATGCACCTCAGTTCTTGGTTCTGGGGTCAAAGGCATCCCGAAGACCATCGCCGATAAAGTTCACAGCCATGACCGTCAGGCAGATGCAGACGCCGGGGATAATGCCCAGGTACGGATAGGCCTGAATGTTGATCTTGTTTTCGGAGATAATGGTGCCCCATTCCGGGGTGGGGGAGGCAACACCCAAGCCCAGATACCCCATGGAGGAAATGCTCAGGATGGTCTGCCCCAGACACAGGGTTGCGGAAACAATGATGGGACCGATGCCGTTAGGCAGGATGTGCTTGAGGATAATCCGCAGGGAGCTGCAGCCGTAGCACTTGGCTGCCTCGATGTACTCCACATTCCGCAGCGTCAGCACGGAGGAACGGACGATTCGGGCAAAGCGTGCCACCTGGGAAATGGCCAATGCCACCACCAACTTCCATATGCCGTTGCCCAAGGCGGTGATAATGGCCATGGCCAGCAGAGCCGAGGGAACGGCCATCAGCATGTCCACAATGCGCATCAGGATGGTATCCACCTTGCCACCGAAGTAGCCTGCCGCCCCGCCGATCAACGCACCGACGACAAAGGCGATACCGATAATGGCAAAGCTGCATAGCAGGGAAATTCGTCCGCCGTAGAGGATGCGGGCAAACAGATCCCGGCCGAATTCATCCGTACCGAAAATATAGGTGGCATTGGGAGCGGAGAACTTGTCCCGAATGTGCATCTTGGTAACCGCTTCATAGCTGGACAACACAGGTGCCAGCAGCACCGCCAGAAAAACCAGTGCCAGCAGAAACACGCCGAACATGGCCAGCTTGTTTTTGCGGAAGCGGAACATGACCAGTTGGCCGGTGCTGTATTCAGATAAAGGCTTTTTATGCTTTCTTGCCATTGTAATCCCTTCCTTCTTCCATCAGGATGCCAGGTTGATCCGGGGATCGATCTTTGCGCACAGAAGATCCACCAGCAGATTGATCACGCCTACGATGATCGTCACAAAGATGACCGTGCCCAGCACCACCGGTACGTCACGGGACTTGACGGCGTTCAGCAGCAGGGTACCAATGCCGGGAATGGCGAAGATGTTTTCTGTGACCACGGCACCGCCGATGGTACCGGCAAAGCTGACGCCGATCTGGGTGACTACGGGAATCAGACCATTCCGCATGGCATGATGACGGATCACCACACGTTCGCTTGCACCCTTGGCACGGGCGGTGCGGATGTAGTCCTGACGGATCACATCCAGCATGCTGGTGCGGCTCATGCGGATCATGGTGGCCATGGTGTTAGCACCCAGGATGATGGTGGGCAGCACCCAGTGGGCAGGAGTGCCTAAGCCGGAGGTGGGCAGCCACCGCAGGGAAACGCAGAACAGCACCTGACACATGGTGCCAAGCCAGAAGGCTGGCAGGGAGAACAGCAGCATGGCCACAAAGGAGCTGCCGTAGTCCAATAAGCTGTATTGTTTAATGGCGGAGCCAATGCCCAGGGGAACGCCTACGGCAATGGCGAAGGTCATCGCCAGGGTTGACAAAAGCAGGGTGTTAGGCAGCCGTGCCGCAAACCGATCCAGCACTTCCTCATTGTTCGTCCAGGAAGTGCCGAAGTCCAGCCGGCATACGCCAGCCATGTAATTGACGTAACGAGTCAGCAGTGGCTGATCCAGCCCCATTTCAGCCTTCTTGGCGGCAATCTGCTCTTCCGTAGCATCGTCGCCTAAGAGGTTGCGGGCAATATCGCCGGGGGCGGCGGACAAAATAAGAAACAGAACAAAGGTTACACAGATGATGACGGGTATCAGCATCAGCAGCCGTTTCCCGGCATATTTGAACCAGGTCATCTGATCTCCTCCTTTAGGGGACGTTACCGGGGACGATGGGTTTTGATTTCCGTTCAGCATTCGAAAAAGGAAGCGGAGCGGCAAGGACCGTTCCGCTTCCCCTGTGGACAAAGCAGCGAAGCTACTTTGCCGATAACACTGTTAGTTGGCAAAGCTCATGTCATAGAAGTAGTAGTAGCCCAGGCAGTGCGCCTTCACGCCGGTTAAGCTGCTGTTGTAGGCCACGGTGACCAGGCTGTTCACCAGCGGCACGTCATAAGCTTCTTCGGTGATGATGTTGCAGGCCTGTACATACAGCTTGGTGCGGTCTGCGCCCTGAGCGGCACGGCCGGCCAGCAGCAGTTCGGAGATTTCACCGTCACGGGCGAAAACACGGTCTTCCCATGCGGCACGATCCAGCCGGTGCTCGGTGTACATGCCGTCAGCGTCTACCAGAGAGCACAGGTTGTCGATGATGTAGCCGCCGGTGTAGTTCCGCTTCTGGAAGCCTTCGGAGTAGGTGGGGCCGTCTACAGCGTTCACGGTGCAGTTGATGCCAACATCCATCAGCTGAGCCTGAATCACCTTAGCGGCGGTTTCCAGCACGCTGCCGCTGGACACGGTCAGGGAGAACTCTGCACCATCATAGTTGGCAGCCTTCAGGTATTCCTTTGCAGCCTCGGGATCATAGGCAACGGTTTCAACGCCGTCTGCCACGGTGACATAGCCGCCGTAGTTGGGGCACATATCCACGTCCAAGGTAACGGAATTGCCGGAGTACACAGCGTCGTTGATTTCGTCCTTGTTAATGGCAGCCTGCACGGCCTTGCGGAAGTTCACGTCCTTGCACACGCCGGTCCAGTCGTTCAGGTACAGGGATACACGGCCGGTGGACAGGGTGCTGTTCCAGGCAACACCGGGGGTGTTGTTCAGCCGGGTGCAAACATCGATGGCGGGGTCACGAACCACGTCATAGTCGCCGCTCTGCAGACCGAGGATCTGAGTGTTGGTGTCGGCAACTACCTTGATGATGACCGTCTTGATGGAGGGGGTGCCACGCCAGTAATCTTCATTGGCGACCAAGGTGGTGTGGTCACCGCTCACATATTCAGAGAACTTGTAGGGGCCGGTGCCGATGGGAGCTGCCAGGTAACCTTCATCGCCCACTTCGTCAAAGTAGGACTTGCAGGCAACGCCGCCCAACCGGGAAGCAACGCCGTAGGGGAAAGCGGCATAGGGGCTGGTCAGGGTCACGGCTACGGTGTGGTCGTCAATGATGTCGCACTTTTCAAAGTTGACGAACAGTGCAGCACCGATGGGTCCCTGATAGCCGTAGTCGAAGGTGAACTTCACGTCTTCAGCGGTCAGTTCCTTGCCGTTGTGGAATTTCACGCCCTGACGGATGTGGAAGGTGTATACCAAGCCGTCATCGGACACTTCATAGCTTTCGGCCAGACCGGGGGTCAGGGTGCCGTCTGCTTCCAGGCGGAGCAGGCTGTCGTACACGTTGGCCAGCACCAGGTTGTCGTTGCCGCTGCAGCTCTTTTCGGACTGAGCGAAGAAGCGCACCGGCTCACCGGAGGTGGCCAGCACCAGCGTATCCTTTGCTTCATCAGCGAAGGACACAGACAGGCAGGTCAGGCACATAGCAAGTGCCAAAACGAGGGACAGGATTTTCTTCATAGTAGCCTCCTTGTGTACATGTCGAGGGGTTAACAACGTCCTTTGGTTACTGCAAGCATATCCCTTTGGCGGTTGCTTGTCAATAGATTTATCAGAATTACGAACAATTTTTTATAAGTAACCAACAAAGTGTAAATTTTTCTGTGCAATACATTGCAAGAATATTTTTAAGACATTATAATACAACTGTATCATTCTTGTAAAGCACTCAATTGTTCCCTTGCTGCAAGGAATCACCCACCCACTGGAAGAGATGGGTTTTCAAAAAGAAGGTCATCCGCTTCGATCTCCCTTCATCCGTTTATGAGCGTGTATGATGCCACTTTTTGCAGAAGAAAGCAATAGGAAACGCAGGAAAGAACATAAACAATGCAAACAATGGCGCTATATAACCATTTATCAGCAATATTTGCAAGAAACGATTAGAAAATATGCATTTATCAGAAAACGACCTATGTTAGCCTTGAAATTTCATTCAGGCAGGGAAAAGCTTTTCCTCTGTCGAATAGGAAGGAGAAGATTGTGAAATACGAAGGAGGATTTCCTCATGGCGATTACCCCCCACGATATTGCGAAAATGCTGGATCATTCCACCCTCCAGCCCTATCTGACGGAAGATGATATTCGTCACGGCTGCGAAGTTGCCCTGAAGTACGACTGCGCCAGCGTCTGTGCCCGTCCCTGCGATGTGCCGATTCTTGCCGAAATGCTCAAGGGCAGCGATGTGAAGGTATGCACGGTTATCGGCTTCCCGCACGGCTCCCACGAAACCGCCATCAAGGTGGCGGAAAGCAAGCTGGCGCTGGATGAAGGCTGCCAGGAGCTGGATATGGTGCTGAACATCGGCAAGCTGAAGCATGGCGATGACGCTTATGTGCAGGATGAGATTCACCAGCTGGCAGAGCTGGCGCATAGCCGCAATGCGATCCTGAAGGTGATTCTGGAAACCTGCTACCTGACGGATGAAGAGAAGGTACGTGCCTGCAAGCTGAGCGAAGCCGCCGGCGCAGACTTTGTGAAGACTTCCACCGGCTACGGCTCCAAGGGCTGCACCATCGAAGACCTGAAGCTGATGCGTGCCAGCGTTTCCCCTCACGTACGGGTGAAGGGTTCCGGCGGCATCCGTGACCTGGATACGGTGCTGTCCGCCCGGGCAGTAGGCGCAAGCCGGTGCGGCGTCAGCGCAACGGAAAAGATCATGGCAGAAGCCGAAAAGCGGTATGCGGAAGGCACCCTGAAGGAAGTTACCGACCTGAAGGAAATGGAAGGCGGATACTGAAAAGCTGTATTTGCCGGCTGAGCAGTACCTTCGATCCGGCAATCAGTTTTCTCTATGCAATCAAGTTCTTTTGAGTAAGTGCAGGAGGATGCTTTTGATGAAAGAGCATTCTCCTGCACTTTTTGTATCATATTGGTCGGTTTTCGCTTGAATGTGCATGATTTGCACATTGTGCACGGGAAATGTGCACGATTTGCACGTGACTTTTCGCAGATTTGCCCGTAAAATAGAGGCAGGACAGGCAAGGTTGCAAACAATAAAAAGGAGTGAGGTTTCATGAACGAAATCAAATGTCCCCATTGCGGCAAAGCCTTCACGGTAGATGAAGCTGGTTATGCAGCCATCGTGGCCCAGGTTCGTAATCAGCAGTTTGATGAAGAAGTGCGCGGCCGTGAGGAAGCCCTGCATCGCCAGCTGGAAGCTCAGCAGCAGGCAGCATTGACCGCTGCGGATGCAAAGCGGCTGGAAGATCTTGCTGCCAAGGAGCAGGAGATTACTCGCCTGAAGGAACAGGCCAAAGCGGCTGATGCCGAAAAGCAGCATGCGGTAGAGACGGCAGTGCAGGCACAGCAGACGGAGCTCATTCAGCTTCAGGCTGAACACGAGCGTGATCTTGCCGCCAAAGACCAGGAGATCACCCGCCTGAAGGAGCAGGCCAAAGCAGCGGACGCTGAAAAGCAGCATGCGGTGGAGACGGCAGTGCAGACGCAGCAGACGGAGCTCATTCAGCTTCAGGCTGATCATGAGCGTAATCTTGCCGCTAAAGATCAGGAGATCATTCGCCTGAAGGAACAGGCCAAAGCGGCTGATACCGAGAAAAAGCATGCGGTGGAAACGGCAGTGCAGGAACAGCAGGAGAAAATCATTCGGCTGGAAAGCGAACTCCGGCATGAAAAAGATGATCGTGCCGCACATGATCGAGATGTAGCCGATCAACATCGGCGAGATCTGGCACTGAAGGATGAAGTCATTGCTCAGTACAAAGATTTCAAAGCCCGTCAGTCTACCAAGATGATTGGCGAAAGTCTGGAACAGCATTGTCTGATTGAGTTCGACAAGATCCGTATGACGGCATTTCCGCGGGCATACTTTGAAAAGGACAATGATGCCCGCACCGGCAGTAAGGGGGATTTCATCTATCGTGAAGACTCCGAGGACGGCATCAATATCATTTCCATCATGTTTGAAATGAAAAACGAGATGGATACTACCGCCACCAAGCATCGGAACGAGGACTTTTTCAAGGAGCTGGATAAGGATAGGAAGGAGAAGGGATGCGAGTACGCTGTGCTGGTATCCATGCTTGAGGCGGACAGTGAACTGTATAACACCGGCATCGTGGATGTGTCTTACCGCTATCCGAAAATGTACGTCATCCGGCCTCAATTCTTCATTCCGATGATTACGATCCTGCGCAATGCCGCTTTGAACTCTGTGGAGTATCAACGTCAGCTTGCTGCGGTTCGGGAACAGAACATCGATGTTACCCATTTCGAAGAAGCAATGATGGACTTTAAGAAAGGTTTTTCTTATAATTACGATCAGGCCAGCAAACGCTTCCAAGAAGCAATCGATGAAATCGATAAGGCCATGGATCACCTAGAAAAAATCAAGAAGTCGCTGCTTGCTTCAGATCGTCAGCTGCGGTTGGCTAATGATAAAGCAGAAGATCTGTCCATCAAAAAGCTGACCAAGGGCAATCCGACGATGCGGGCTAAGTTTGAGGAGGCAGGAGCCGATATTTCATAAAACGCGCTTTGTCTTTGATCAGGGCTGAAGTGCAAGACAGCCATGCTGAATGCCTCCACCGGCGGTAGCCACGTCATCATCCCATAAAACATCTTCCCTCTTCCGCAAGGAGGAGGGAATTTTCATGTCCCTCTATTTTTCAACCATGGTCACAACCTTTTCACGGGAAGTTCATGTTTGCGTCATGTTTCACCGATAGAATCAAGGCATCAAAAGAAAGGGAGGCGGTCGAAGCTGAAATCTTTGTCCTGGGGGGACAAGCTGCCGGATGATTCCTTGCCGTGGTCACGGCGGGACGGATAGCGAACCGAACTCATCCGCCGCAGCGCAAACAATTCCTTGCCTTTCGGCAAGTCTATATACATATAAGAAGCGGAGAAGCGCCTTATAACCTGCTTCTCCGCTTCAAGCTATCAATAAACTTTGGGTGGCGTTGGAGGGCTCGCAAGCCCTTCAACTCTGGATCGGCTTTCAGCGACATGTGCGGTGAAAGCCGCAACAATCCGAAGGATTGTTACCTTACACGAGGGAACGGCCGGGAGAACGGTGAAACCGTTCGACCAGTGAGTGAGTGCAAACTTCGCCAAAGTGGCAAAGCCATTTTGGCGATGCAATGAAGCGGAGAAGTGCCTTATAACCTGCTTCTCCGCTTCCTGTTACTTGCTTACGTCGATCCATCCGGCGGCGCCGCTGAATCGCTCCAATTCCTCT
>CAVGBO010000034.1:0-21601 GCA_963627465.1 Phocaeicola dorei | reverse complement strand
GCGTTATATTCTGCCATAAAATGGATAATCGTACCGTAAGGCCGCCGTTTTTTCTGCCATGATCTTGCGAGCCGCAGAAAACACGGATAGGAAGCAAGGAGGCCAGAGGAAAGCCTCCATCACCTTTCTTCCCGGAAATAGTTCACACCGCAGGCCTGGGGCTGCTGCTTTTCACGCTTCATGCGGATGGAGGACAGCACCAGAATCAGGCAGGTTGCCAGGAAAGGCACCATGGAGAACACGGAGGCAGGAATATCGATCACCGTGGCAGGAATGTACAGCCGCAGCACGCTCAGTGCGCCGAAGGCCATGGAGCCAATAATGGCCTTGGCCGGGCTCCAGGAAGCGAAAATAACCAGTGCCACAGCAATCCAGCCCTGACCGCCTACGCAGTTATACGTCCAGCTGCCGCCGCAGGTTACCAGCGCAATGTACGCACCGCCCAGGCCGCTGATGCCGCCACCCAGCAGAATATGCACATACTTGTAGGCACTGACGTTAATGCCCGCCGCATCGGCAGCACCGGGGTTTTCACCCACAGCACGAAGGTTCAGTCCGTGGGAGGTGTGGTTCAGATACCAGGCTGCAATCAAGGCCAACACCAGAGCGATGTAGGTCAGCAGACTGTGATTGAACAGCAGCTTGCCCAGATAGGGAATGTCCGTCAGGAAGCCCAGATCCATGGGACGGAAAGCGGCTCGGATAAAGTCCGAGCACACAGCCGTGCCGGTGGCGGAGTTGTTCATCATGTTGGTGCCCAGCATGTTGGCAAGGCCTGTGCCGAAGATGGTCAGGGTCAGGCCGGTCACGTTCTGATTGGCCTTCAAGGTGACGGTAAGGAAGGCGTAGATGGCCGCGCCCAGCAATCCTCCAAAGAAGGCCAGCAGAATGGCCATGGTGACAGAGTCGCAGTAGTAGCCGCCCATGAAGCCGAACACGGCACCCATGTACATCATGCCTTCAACACCCAGGTTCATGTTGCCGGCTTTTTCCGTGAGGATTTCCCCCAGGGTGCCGAAGAGCAGGGGCACACCGGCCAGAATCGCCGCATACAGGAAGTTGGAAAGCCAGTCAAGCACAGCCGTCATTCCTTGGTCGCCTCCTTGTCGCTCCGCAGCATCAGCTTATAGTTGATGAAGAATTCAGCCCCCAGCATGAAGAACAGGATAATGCCCTGCATCACATCTGCCATGGAAGGGGAAATTTTTAGTGCTGTCTCCACGGCACCGCTGCCTTTTTCCATGACGCCGAAGAGGAAGGATACCAGCAGGATGGCGATGGGGCTCAGCCGGGACAGCCAAGCAATAGTAATGGCAGTGAAACCTGCACCGCCGGCCACGGTTTCCGTCAGCTGTTTATCTGCGCCGCTGGCCTGCAAAATGCCTGCCAAGCCGCAGATCCCGGCGGAAAGGAACATGGTGCGCAGGATGATTTTCTTCACCGGCATACCGGCATAGCGAGCAGTCTGCTCGTTTTCGCCCACCACGGTCAGTTCATAGCCCTGCTTGGCGTAGCGGATGTACAGGAATACAAGCACCACCAGTGCCAGGGCAACAATCCATCCCATGTGCACACCAAGCACCATGGGCATCCGGGCAGCCTTGGCAAACCGGGGCATAATGGGGAAGCCCATGGATTGTGGATCCCGCCAGGGACCTTCCTTCAGGTACTGGATGAAATAGGAGGCCACATAGTTCAGCATCAGGGTGAACAGAGTCTCGTTGGTGCCCCATTTGGTCTTGAAATAGGCAGGAATCATGCCCCACAAGCCGCCGGCAATGAAGCCTGCAATCAGCATCACAGTGATCAGCAGCCACTTCGGCCACGTCTCCCCGTAGGTGTAGGCGAAGAAGCTGCCGGCAATAGCGCCCACGCAGATCTGTCCCTCTGCGCCTACATTCCAGAACCGCATACGGAAGGCCAGGGTCACACCCAAGGCCGTAATGCACAGGGGAATGGCGTACTTCACCGTATCCTTGAAGGCAACGGAAGTGCCAAGAGATCCGGTAATCATGGTGCCGAAAATTTCAAAGGGATTGTATCCCAGCCCAAGCAGGAACACGCTGATGGTGCCCACCGCCAGCACAATGGCGGCAATGCGGCACACCGTCTGCCGCAGGAGGGATACGGAGGTGCGCTGCACAACGTGAACCAGCGGCGCACGGGAAGCTTTTGTATCAGACATAGTCGTCCTCCATTTCCTCTGCGCTCAGTGCGCCGGTCATCTTCATGCCCAGCAGATCCTTGGTAGCGAACCGGGCAGGAATGATAGCCGTCACCTTGCCGCCGCACAGCACCAGAATTCTGTCGCACATTTCCAGCAGCACATCCAGGTCTTCGCCTACGAAGAGGATGCCCACACCCTTGCGCTTCTGTTCATTCAGCAGGTCATACACCATGTAGGAGGAGTTAATGTCCAGACCTCGCACCGCATAGGCGGTAATCAGCACCCGAGGATTGCAGTCAATCTCCCGACCCAGCAGCACCTTCTGCACATTGCCGCCGGAAAGCTTCTTCACCGGGGTGAAAATGGAAGGGGTGCTGATTTCCAGCTTGCTGACCAGCTTCCGTGCCAGCTCCCGAGAACCTTTCCGCCGCAGGAAGAAACCTTTCTGATCGGCGTAGGTCTTCAGCATCATATTGTCCGCAATGCTCATGGTACCCACCAGACCCATGCCCAACCGGTCTTCCGGAATGAAGGAAAGGGAAATGCCCTTGCGGATAATCTCCCGGGGGCTCAGGCCATCCACCCGCTTGCCATCCAGCAGAATGGATCCGGCGGACGGGTGCTGCAGCCCGGCAATGGCCTCACACAGTTCCTTTTGTCCGCTGCCTGCCACGCCGCACACGCCAAGGATTTCCCCTGCGTGGAGCTGGAAGGACACCTGATCCAGCCGCTTTACTCCATCGCTGCCGGTAACGGAGAGAGCGTGCACGTCCAGCAAAGTTTCCCCGGGCTCCTGCTCTTCCCGATGGATGGACAGGGACACGGGGCGGCCTACCATCTTTTCCGTCAGTTCCTGCACGGTGGTATCGGCGGTAATCACCGTGCCCACGGTTTCACCCTTGCGCAGGATGGTCACCCGGTCGGAGATGTCCAGCACCTCCTGCAATTTGTGGGTGATGATGACCACCGCATGACCTTCCCGACGCATCTTCCGCAGGATAGCGAAGAGCTTCTCCGTTTCTTGGGGGGTCAACACGGCGGTAGGCTCATCCAGAATCAGAATATCCGCACCCCGGGAAAGCACCTTCAGGATTTCCACCGTCTGCTTTTCGCCCACGGACATGTTGTAAATCTTCTTGTCCAGGTCGCACTCCAGCCCGAAAAGCTCCTTCAGGGACTCAGGAGTCTGCGCCAGCTTGCCGCCGGTACCCAGGAGAATATTTTCCCGGGCGGTCATCACGTCCACCAGCTTAAAGTGCTGGTGAATCATGCCAATGCCCAGGTCAATGGCTTCCTTGGGGCTGCGGATGGCCACGCTTTTTCCGTTGATATAAATCTGTCCGCTGTCCGGCTTATAAATGCCGCTGAGCGTATTCATTAGTGTGGTTTTGCCGCTGCCGTTTTCCCCCAGCAGGGCGAGAATCTCTCCCCGGCGGACGGTCAGGTTCACGTTATGGTTGGCCTTCACCGGGCCGAAGGACTTGCACAGCCCCTCCAGCCGGATGGCGTCTAGGCGCTCCTCATGGGCGGTGGTCTCCTGCACGCAAACACCCTCTTTAACATCAATCTCATAGGATTCCAGTCAAACACGACTATTATAATGGAAAGATTCGTCTTTTTCAAGGGAAAAGGCGAACTTTCTTTGGAATTTTCAAGGTTTTCTTCGGTGATTTTCGTAAGAAAAAAGCTTGTCATCCGCCGTTATTTCTGTTATGATGAGATTGGAAAGATGATGAAATGATAAGCAACGTTCACCGCAAAGATGAAAGGGGCTTGACCCATATGAAGCCGAACCCCGCCATGAGCCGACTGCACAGCCATCCTCCCAGCAGGCCAGGTCTGCCCTTTAGGCAAAGCCTGCTTCTTTGTGCTGTATGCAAGCACGCACTTTTTGAAGACGTGTCTGTTCCGTGCATCGTTACGGATCAGGCGCGTCTTTTTATGATAGATCAGGAAGGAATCGAGGCGATACAGAAAAGGAGGACACCGACATGAAGAAGCGCATCCTATCCGCAGCATTGGCACTGCTGCTATTTGCCAACCTGCCTTTGACTGCCCTTGCAGAGGAATATGACCTTGCAGACGGCAGCATCGAGGTCTCGGCAAGTGACGACGGAAGCCAGTACGTCAGCCAGACCGGCGTTGTTTCCAATGAGAAACAGACGACCGCCACCGTCATCTTCCAGACGGGCAGCGACACCACCACGACAACCAACACCGTCACCGTCAGCACCACAGGCGACGCTGTGGCGGAGTTCACCATCAGGGACGTCAACATCAGCACAAGCGGCGACGCCATTGACGTGGGCGATTCCAATGTGGAGATCACGCTGGAGGGAGAAAACAAGGTCTTCTCCGAATCCGGCTCTGCCGTTCATGTCTCCGGCGGCGATGTGGTCATCACTGGCAGTGGCTCTCTGGAGGCGGAGATCGGCGATAATAACAACTATGACAACGAAAATGCCAAGATCGGCAGCCACGAGGGCGAAGAAATGTCCGGCAACATCCACATTACCGGCAATGCCACCGTCACCATGAAGGATGATAGAGACGATGACAACTCTGGCTACGGTGCGGGCATCGGTTCAGGCTATAACGGCGAAATGTCTGGCAACATCACCATCGGCGATAACGCAAATGTCGATGTCTTTAGTCAGGATGACGGTGCCGGTATCGGTTCCGGTAGAAGCGGTAAAATGTCAGGCAGCATCACCATCGGCGGCAATGCGCTGGTAACCGCCGGAAGCGGTTATGATGGCGCAGGTATCGGCTCCGGCGAAAACGGCAATATGTCAGGCCATATTACCATCGACGATAACGCTCAGGTGACTGCATGGGGTGAACATGACGGCCCGGGTATCGGTGCCGGCGAAGACGGCAATATGTCCGGCACCATCGTCATCGGCGGCAGTGCACAGGTGACTGCTGGAAACGACAATGACGGTGCGGGCATCGGTGCGGGAGAGAAAGGTTCCATCAGTCCAATCGGCAGGATCATCATCCGGGACAATGCAAAGGTGACGGCGATTGGCGAAGATGAGGGGACCGGCATTGGTGCAGGTGAGAATAGACCCATGGGAGGTCTGATCATCATTCAGGACAACGCGCAGGTCACCGCCATTGCGGGCGGCGACGCCGCCTCCATCGGCAGCAATAACGAGAATACCATGACCGGCACAATCCTCATCCTTGGCAACGCCTGCGTCACTACGGGAGTTCTCGACGGTGACGATGTCTGGTTTGATTACGATGCAAAGGAGATCAAATACACACTGGATGAGGATGCCATCGGTTACATCGGCGGCGGACAGGACAGCCACCATGAGAGCAATGAGGGGCATTATGTAATCGGGCCAAACGTGACCATCAACGGCGTGAAGGGCAGCGATACGGAAGCACTCAAGGACTATGTTAACATGCGGCTGAACGACAGTGGCGAGCCGGAAAACCTGACCCAGCTGGATATCAAGGCTGAAAACGGCGAATTTACCGCTACGGCTGAGGGCGAGGGCAGCGTGGAGAAGGTGCTCTATGACGGTGAAGAGTCTGTCCCTACCGAGCCAGGCGAATATCCTGCGACGCTAGCGCTGAAGCTGGACGAAGAGACCACCATCGAATTTGAGATCGGCACGCTTGTCATTCCCGAACCCGAACCCGAACCCACTCCCGAGCCTGCTGAAGATGAAATCGAAGCAGATCCCCCATCTGCTCCCCTCTACCGTGTACTCGGCAAGGATAAGAGGAGCAGCGCCTACAAGGCAGAGAAGAAAGGCAGCGTGCTAACCATCACCGTTGACGCTGATTTCGCCGTACTGACGGGAAAGCTCAGCGGCATCAGCACCCTCAAAGCACAAGGCGTGGAGAAGATTATCTTTGTCACCACAGGTGCAACCTCAACCTTTGCTACTGCTGACCTACTGAAGCAAGGTGCCTGGGGTGAAACCTACTGCCTTACCCACGATGGCAGCACCATTACCTTCACTTTAGGTGAACCGCCGATTGATGTAAGCAGTATTCTTGAAAAGACGTAAATGCTCCAAGTGAAGCGGTGCAGGCACGAAAATGCCTGCACCGTCTTCCCCATCAGCATCTTTTCAACTATCTTCTCAAACTTTCAAGCAAACAAAACATCCGAACCGATTCTCCTCAAGGAAGAACCGATTCGGATGTTACTGACTTCGTGCCGGTGGTGGGACTCGAACCCACACGTACTCGCATACAACAGATTTTGAGTCTGCCTCGTCTGCCATTCCGACACACCGGCATGCGTCAGCATTTGATACTATAACACAACTTTGCGGAAAAAGCAAGAAAAGATTTCCGAGCCACACGATATAACGGATATAACGCAGGCGGGAGGCGGCTTTTGAGGCAAAAGCCCCTCCCGCACCCACCCGAAAACCAATTAGCTCCTTCGGAGCTTGGGACGGGATACAAAACCAGTATGTCTGAGTATTGCAAGTCCTTCACTTGTAGTGCTTGCAATACTCATAAAAATCACTTCTGCCTTTCCCGCAGGGCACGGCGGATGTCCCGGTCTGCATCCCGCTTGGCAATGGCATCACGCTTATCATGCACATCCTTGCCCTTGCACAGACCCAGCTGCAGCTTCATCCGGCCGTCCTTCAGGTACACTTCCAGAGGAATCAGGGTGTATCCCTGCCGGGCAACCATGGCATCCAGCTTGCGAATCTCCGACTTATGCATCAGCAGTCGCTTGGGGCGCAAAGGCTCCCGGTTGAACTGGTTGCCCTGCTCGTAGGGGCTGATATGCATGCCTTCCACCCAGATTTCCCCATGGCGGATCTGTGCCCAGGACTCCTTCAGGTTGACCCTGCCCTGCCGCATGGACTTTACTTCCGTGCCGAAAAGCTCCAGACCGCACTCATAGCGTTCCTCCACAAAATAGTCGTGGAAGGCTTTCCGATTCTGGGCTACAGGTTTGATTCCCTTTTGATGGGGCATAGCGGCAATCTCCTTTGTTTACTGTTTCTGACCCAGCATAGCGGCACCGATCATGCCGGCATCCGCCCCCAGCTGTGCCAGTTCAATGCGGGCATATTCCATGTCCTTAAACAGGCAATACTTAGGCACTTCCTTCCGAACGGCATCCAGCAGGAAAGCCCCCGCATTGCTGACACCGCCGCCCAGCACCACCACTTCAGGATCCAGGAAGTTACAGATGTTCGAAATTGCCTGGGACAGGTAGCACACATACCGGCGGAACACGCTCTCCCCTACCGAATCTCCTGTTCTGGCAGCATCGATGACCATACGGGCATTTACCTTGCTCAGGTCACCGCCGCAGGTGGTCATGATGGTGCTGTCCGGGTTATCCGGCAGCATTTCCCGTGCCATACGGATGATGGCCGTAGCGGAGCAGTACCGCTCCAGGCAGCCACGATTGCCGCAGGTGCAGGGCTCGCCGTCCATCTTCAGAATCATATGGCCAATTTCGCTGCCGGTGCCGTGGAAGCCGCTCCACACCTTCCCCTTCAGCACAATACCGCCGCCCACGCCAGTGCCCAAGGTGATGAACACGCTGGAATCCGCTCCGGCAGACACGCCGGCTACCGCCTCTGCAAGGCCTGCCACCGTGGCATCGTTATCGATGTACACCGGCTTATCCAGCACCCGCTGGAAGATCTGCCGGAAGGGCACATGATGCCAACCCAAGTTGGTGCAGAAGATGATTTCCCCCGTCTTCTGGTCAGCAATGCCGGGCACGCCTACGCCCACGCTGGCCACATCCTCCAAGGTGTACTCACTTTTCTCCAGCAGTTCCAGAGCAAAGCGAGCCATATCGCTGATCTGCTTATCCGGAGTATCCGTGTGCACCGTGGGCATGCTGCCGTGGCTGACAATCTTTCCTGCCTCATTCACAATGCCCACCTTTACGCCGGTTCCGCCTACGTCAATGCCGATGTACACCATGTTCACTGCACGCCCCTTTTTCGTTATTCGTTCTGCCCGGATTGCTTCATAATCATTTCATTCAGCCGCCGATCCAGCTCATGCGCAGCGCTGTAACCCGTCCGCTTCAGGCTCAGGTTCCGTGCCGCCACCTCGATGATGATGGCCAGGTTCCGTCCCGGCCGCACCGGCATAATCTGATGAGGAACCTTCACGCCCAGGATGGTGATATAGTCCTCACTCAGCCCCAGCCGATCATATTCCTTGCCTTCCACCCATCTTTCCATGTGCATCACCAGATCAATGGATTTGCTCATGGCCACGGCACCGATGCCGTACATGGCACGGATGTCAATGATGCCGATGCCCCGAATCTCCATGAAGTGACGCACCATTTCCGGGCATTCGCCGGTGAGCCGGTTATCTGCCACACGGCAGATGTCCACCACATCGTCCGCCACCAGCTGATGGCCACGCTTAACCAGCTCCAGAGCAGCCTCGCTCTTGCCTACGCCGCTTTCACCGGTGAGCAGCACGCCTACGCCATACACATCCACCAGCACCCCGTGACGGGTAACTCTGGGTGCCAGGCAGCGATTCAGGTAGGTAATGGCCGCAAAGGTAAACTTGGTGGTCACCATGTCCGTCTGGTACACGGCAATGTCCCGTTCCTTGGCCTCCCGGAGCAAATCCTCCGGGGCATGCATGCCGCGGCAGATGATCACGCAGGGCAGATCATAGGAGAAATACTTCTTCAGCATCTCCTGCCGTGCCTTGCTGTCCAGACTTTCCAGATAGGTCATTTCCACCTTGCCAATGACCTGCGGCCGCTCAAAGGCAAAGTACTCATAAAATCCGCAGAACTGCATGCCCGGTCTGTTCAGGTCTGCCGTTCGAATATCCCATTCCGCCTTGGTGGATGGCGAAAGCTCCGTCAGTTTCAGATTCTTGGCAAAGTCCGCTGCCTGGATCATTGCATTTCCTCCTGCAACAAGTGTTGTGCGATATATCGTGCCACGCCGTCTTCCCTATTACTCAGGCAATGTTCAGGAATCACGGCTTTCACGTCCTCTCTTGCATTGGCCATGGCCACCCCAAGTCCTGCCGCCTTGAGCATACTCAGGTCATTCAGGCTGTCTCCAAAGGCCACAGCATCCTTGATAGAAAAGCCAAGCTGCTCCGCCGCAAAGCCCAGAGCAATCCCCTTGGTGGCCTTCAAGGGATTCACCTCCAAGAAATACGGCTTGGAGCAGGTGACCTGTGCCCGGCCATCCAGCAGATGATGTGCCTCCGCAAGCATGCAGGCGATCTTCTCCGGCTCGTCCATCATCAGCACCTTGGTGGTGGGACGGTCAATGAACTGGGTCAAGTCCCCTGCATATTCCCCCGTCAGCATGGAGGATGCGGCGTACTGATCCGCATACATGCCTCGGTGGGAATAATAGAATTTCTCATCATAATAGACCTGACAATAAGCCTGATGCTTTTGAGCAAAGGCGGCCACCTCTCTTGCCAGTGCCACATCAATGGTCTCCCGGTGCATCAAGGTATGATCCGGCGACCATACCTCTGCCCCGTTGCAGGCAATATAGCAAGCGGCACAGCCCATTTGTTCCACAAAGGGCTTCATGCTGTCCCGTGCCCGGCCGCTGGCAGGAATCACGGCAATGCCTTGCTCCGCTGCCTTTTTCAGCACACTCAGGGTATAGGGGGATATGGTTCGGTCATCCCGCAAAAGGGTATCATCCATATCAAATACCACTGCCCGAACCACAGCATTCATCTCCCCAGCTCATGATTGATGCGATATACTAGCATTATAGCAGAAATCCCAGCTTCTTGCCATAAAAAAATGGCCGGCGAAAAATTTCTTAAAAGGAGAACCGAAGCCCTGTGTAGAACAAGAGAACCATCGTCTTTTATCATCCCACGACAGTGAAGAGGAGTCGTTTTGCTTATGATGGATCGGAAAGAAGCCCTGGCTCAGGCAAAGGCATTGGTTGCTCAAATGACCCTGGAAGAAAAGGCCGCTCAGCTCCGGTATGAAGCACCGGCCATTCCCCGTTTAGGCATTCCCGCATACAACTGGTGGAACGAAGCCCTCCACGGCGTTGCCCGTGCCGGCACGGCTACCGTGTTTCCCCAAGCGATCGGACTGGCTGCCGTCTTCGATGAGGATTTTCACCAGCGTGTGGCGGAAACCATCGCCACGGAAGGCCGGGCCAAGTATAATCAGCAATCCGCTCACGAGGATCGGGGCATTTACAAAGGACTCACTTTCTGGAGCCCCAACATCAACATTTTCCGTGACCCTCGCTGGGGGCGTGGACAGGAAACCTACGGTGAAGACCCTTACCTGACCTCCCGGCTGGGTGTGGCCTTCATCCGTGGCTTGCAGGGCAACGGCAAATACCTGAAGACAGCTGCCTGTGCCAAGCACTTTGCCGTCCATTCCGGTCCGGAAAAGCTGCGCCACGAATTTGACGCACAGGCAACCCCCAAGGACATGGCGGAAACCTATCTGCCTGCCTTTGAGGCCGCCGTGAAGGAAGCCCATGTGGAATCCGTCATGGGTGCCTACAACCGGGTGAACGGAGAGCCTGCCTGCGGCTCCAAAACCCTGCTGAAAGATACCCTTCGGGACAAGTGGGGCTTTGAGGGGCACGTGGTCAGCGACTGCTGGGCCATTCGAGATTTCCACACCCATCACATGGTCACCTCCACTGCCCCGGAATCCGCCGCCCTGGCCATTCATAACGGCTGCGATGTGAACTGCGGCAACACCTATCTCCACATGCTGGAGGCCTATCAGGAAGGACTTGTGACAGAAGAGGAGATCACCACCGCCTGTGAGCGGCTGTTCACCACCCGCATTCTGCTGGGCCTTTTCGCCGACGACTGCGAATATGACGCCATTCCCTATACGGAGAATGATGCAGACGCCCACGATGCCCTTGCCCTTGCCGCTGCGGAAAAATCCATGGTGCTGCTGGAAAATGACGGCGTACTGCCCCTTGACCATCAGAAGATCCGCACCTTGGCAGTCATTGGTCCCAATGCGGACAGCGTGCTGGCACTGGAAGGCAACTACAACGGCACGTCCAGCCGGTACGTCACCATGTTGGAGGGCATCCGCACCTATTGCAGCGTCCACGGCATTCGGGTGCTATACAGTCAGGGTGCCGGCCTGTACAAGGAAAAGCCTGTCGGACGCTGGCTGGCAGAAGCAAAGATTTGCGCCGAGCAGGCGGATGCGGTCATTGCCTGCGTGGGTCTGGATGCCACCATTGAAGGGGAAGAGGGAGACACCAGCAACGATTTTGCCGCCGGAGACAAGCTGGATCTGTCCCTCCCTGCCTGCCAGCAGGCCATGATGGAAGCTCTTGCCGCCACCGGCAAGCCCCTTGTTACCGTCATCATGGCTGGCAGTGCCTTAAACGTTCCTCAGGGCAATGCAAAAATCATGGCCTGGTATCCCGGTCAGGCCGGCGGCACTGCCCTGGCACGCATCCTCTTTGGGCATGTCAGCCCCTCTGGCCGTTTGCCGGTGACCTTCTATCATGACGTGAAGGAACTGCCGGAGTTTACCGACTATCGCATGACCGGCCGCACCTATCGGTACTTTACCGGCACGCCCCTGTATCCCTTCGGCTACGGGCTGAGCTATGTGCCCTTTACCGCCGCCAATCTTCAGGTTGTGCCGGAAGCGGATGGGGCAGCCGTCACCTTCGCCCTGCGGAACGACGGGGACATGACGGCTGACACGGTGGCACAGGTGTACGTCCATGCCGTCCATGCGCCGGACGCCACCCCCAATCCCATTCTGGCAGCCTTCAAGCGTGTTACCCTGGATCCCGGCGAGGTAAAGTCCGTGACCCTCCATGTATCCGGCTCATCGCTGGACGTGGTCAACGAAGCTGGAGATCGTGTCCGTGAAGGCAACACCTACGACGTATATGCAGGCACCTGCCAACCCGATGCCCTGAGCGAAGCATTGACCGGCACGAAACCCCTGCACGCTCGAGTCGAATTGTAATTTTTCTCCAAGGAGAATCACATGAGTTCAACCAAGACCATGAAATGCCCTTCCTGTGGTGCGTATCTGGAATATGATCCGGCATCCGCCAAACTGACCTGCCCCTACTGCGGCATGGAAACCGTCGTTCCTCCGGCGGAGGAGGGGTCTGCCTCCTCCCCTAATGCGGCGGACGTCTCCCCGGATTCGGCGGAAGAAACCGTTCCCTTGAAAAAGGCGGCAAAAACACCGAATATGGTGGAATACCACTGCCAGAACTGCGGAGCGGAGATCGTGACCACCGCCACCACTGCCGCCACTCGGTGCTATTATTGCCACAGTCCGGTGGTGCTGACCGACCGGCTTAGTGCCGAATTCCACCCGGATGGGGTCATTCCCTTCGTCATCAACGAGGAAAAAGCCAAGCAGCAGTTCAACGAATTCATCGATGGGAAAATGTTTGTGGATCGTCGGTTCTTCACCCCAGATCAGCTGACCTATTTCTCCGGTGTTTATTACCCCTACTGGTATGGTGAAATCACCGGCGTTGGTCGCTTTGAAGGCAGGGGCACAAGAGTCAATGTTGTCCATACCCCCAAGGAGACCATCACCACCACCAAGCACTACGAAGTAGCTCGTGAAGGACGCATGATCTTCACGGCACTGGTGCGCAAAGCGCTGTCCGGCAATGACCGGAAGCTATCTGACGGTATTTTCCCCTACAACAATGACAAGATTCGCCCCTTTTCCGAAGGGTATCTCAGCGGCTTTCTGGCCGAAAAGCGGGATGTTCCTCAGGCAGATGCAGAAAAGGACATGATTGCCGAGGTTTCAGAGCACGCCCAGGGTCAGCTGACCGCCGACGCTGGCTACAACTCCATCAAGGGAAAAACCACCTTCCGCAGTGAAAAAGCCGTGATGCGGTATGTGCTTTTGCCTACCTGGGTGCTGACCTACAAAGGGGACAAAAGAGGCAAAACCTACTTCTACATGATGAACGGGCAAAAGGGCACAGTATGCGGCAAGCTGCCCGTCAACAAGGGCAAGCTTGCCCTGTGGGCAGCCGGTGTGTTTGCCGTGGTCACCGGGCTCATGTGTTTGGGAGGTGCGCTGCTGTGGTAAAACGTTTCCTCTGTATCCTGTGGGCACTGCTGCTCCTGCCCCTGATTGCCCTAGCCAAAACTCAGCCTGTAGTAGACGATGCTTCCCTGTTCACTGCCAGTGAGATTCAGCAGATGACCGCCATTATCCGCCGCATACAGGAAACCTACCAGATGGATGCGGTGGTGGTTACCAGCAAGCAGGTTGAGGAAGACTATTGGGGCGATGGGGATGTTTCCCAAGCCTTTGCGGATGATTATTTCGACTACAACGGCTACGGTCTCGGCGCAGATGAAGCCGGTCTGCTGTACCTGATCGACATGACGAATCGTGTACCGGTCATCAGCACCAAGGGTGTCATGATTGACTACATTACTGACCACCGGCTGGAAGAGATGTTTGACAACAGCGCCTCCTACCTGCGTCAGGGACGCTATGGTCAGGCAGCCATTACTGTGCTCACCACCCTGGAGGGCTTCCTGCAGGAAGGCCGTGAGGAAGGCTCTTTCCGCTATGATGCAGTCACAGGGGAACGGCTTTCCGGCATGTACAACACATTGACAAGAGGCGAAGCCGTGCTTGCCGTGATGGTAGGCCTAGGCTGCTCCCTGCTGCTTGTGTGCACAGTCTGCTTCCGCTACTCCCTGAAGGGCAGCACCTACAAGTACAATCCTTCCCAGCACTGCCAGATTTCCTGGCTGGATCGAAAAGATAAATTCCTGCGGCAGTCCGTTGTCCGCACACGGAACGAGCCCTCCGGCGGTGGCGGTCATGGCGGCGGTGGCGGCGGTTTGGGCAGCAGCGTGCACACTTCCTCCAGCGGCTCCAGTCACGGTGGCGGCGTAGGTGGAAGATTTTAAGGATGCGGTTTTCGAGCATCTTCGGCTGCGATTTTGCTTCCCCTTGAAGAAGCATCTTGACAGTTTTTCCGAAAGTGCATATAATATGAGCATAGCAAGCTCCTGGGGTGTGCGACAGCGTGCCGCTTTTCCCCACATTTTCTTAAATGGATCCGGCGTCCGGGTGCGGATGTCATGCCCCCGTTGAAAAACGCTAGGGGACGGCAGAACCATCCGGCAGGAAACCAGCCTGCTTTCAACAGCGGGTGAAATTGCGGTGTGCATCGGCATTCTGGGGCTAGCGAGCTTACAGAGAGGACGGCGAAAGTCGTTCTCTTTTTTTGTTTTGGTGTGTGCTTGTCCAAACGGGAATTTCGTGCTAAGATACGCCATAAGAAAATGCGGACATAAGAGCAAGGAGATGATCGCCGTGCATATTTTGATTGCAGATGACATGCCCATGCAGGTGCGTATGCTGGAAAGCCATTTGCGTGCCGTCCGTCCCAATGACGTGATCTGGACAGCCTGCAATGGCATGGAAGCCTTGCAGATTGTGCAGGAAAACCAGATTGATCTTTTCCTGTCTGACATTCGCATGCCCCAATTGGATGGGTTGGCTTTGCTGCGGCAAGTGCGCCGCATTTCTCCCGCCACGCAGGTAGTCTTCATTACCGGCTATGCGCTTTTCGAGTACGCCCACGAAGCACTGCAGCAGGGCGCCGCTGATTTTCTGGTGAAGCCTGTGGACTTTGATGAGATGGATGCCAAGATCGCACTGCTGGAAAAAGAAATGCTCCGAAAAAAGGAAGAGATCTCCCTGCGTCTCCAACAGGAGCGGCGATTTGCCCTCTCCAAATGGAGGAGCGAATCCTATGAGGAATTAACCGAAGATGAGCAGACCATCCTCCGCAATGACTTTCGCAGCGGCTGGATGCAGATCCATGAAAAACATTTTTATGAATGTCCATGCATTTTGGGCTTTTGTTTGCGTGCAAAAGTCCAGGAAGCATCCTTTCATAGACAAACTTGTTACTTTTAAGGATGTCTCTTCCATAAATGAATAACAATTCTGATTGTTTCAGGAGTTTACATCAACAAAAAAAAGTAGATTTATATATATTTCTGTGATAGAATGTACATGGCACGGATTTATTGTTGGTGGTGGCAGTCTACTTTAATTCCTAGGTTTATTCGATTTTAAGCATGAAACATATTGGTAAAAGGAGTCAGGCTATGGATTACAGAGATTTAAACGGAAAACGAGTTCTTAGTTTGTTTCGTACACATACGTACCCTGGTTACCAATTTTGTGCTCGAATGAGACTTACAGGGCATTCTGCGGATGACTGTCTTCATAATGCCGTAAATAAGGTTTCGGAATGGTTGCACACGAGGATCGGCGAAGAAATAGCGATTCCAGATTTGATTCAATCTGCTACTGAAACGAAGGAGGGAGCACCCAGTTACCGAATCAATGAAGGCTTTTTAGCAGAAGCTATATATCTGGTATCTGAAAAAGCATGGGCTCTGCGATTGAGAGAACCAGATTCAGGAAACGATGATCGACCGCCGGTAGTTGGGCGCTCCTTCGTTACCGATGTTGCGCTGAGATGCTCAGATAACGATTGGTTGGATCTTGGAATTAGAATCAATATAATAGAGCCGGAAGGGGCGCCTGAAGAAATAGCTCATGCTTTCAGACCAGGTTTTGTCCGTTCCTTTTTTGAAGACCCAGCAATTGAGATCGAGCAGATAGTGCCCTTATCCACAACCCCCTGCTATGTAGAGACACTAGACGAGCTGGAGCTTCTTCATCTGATTATTGATTCTACTGAAAATCAGTTGCCAGTAGTAATTTTTACACCAAAGTTTGAAGAATATTCAATAGAAGAACTATTGGAAAAGATAGATAACAAGGCTGGATTAGCTGGTTCAGAAAGTTCAATCGTCAAGATTTTCTCCAAACTCTCCAGCGAAAGAACAATTGAAATTGGAGATCCAGTATACCCCTACGATGTTGAAAAAGATGCTGGTAAGCTATTTGCATATGGAAGAGTTTATAAAATAAACCGTAATCAATACGATGCGTTTGCCGTTTTATGCAAAAAACTCGGTCTGGATATTTTCCCGGGTGACGCCTTATTAATTTACCCATATGGTGATATTGAAAAGCCAAAAATCTTTCCATATGAAATTACGGGTGGCAAGTCTGCTGAGTTAGAAAAAAACAATACTGATCTTCTAGAATCAGTAAAGAGTCATTCCAAAAAAGCCTCTATTACCTACCACGGCATCACATTTTTTGAGGACTTAAGTGATCTATATAAGCACCGTAGAATTGAAGAACTGAGAGAGAAAACAAAAGAAAACAAGGATTGGTTTGAAGAACTTGTAAGGCTTGACCAAGAGAATAAAGAGCTAAAAGAGACTATTGATAGCTTGCGCAGTCAGATATATGGCCTGTCGCTTAAAACGGAGGCAAAAAACAATGTTTCCGCTAATGGAATCGCACTTAATCTTCCGAATATACCTGAATACTACGAGGATGAAGTCCATGATTTGATTATTTGCATCATTGATGCTGCTCTCAATAACTATAGTACTGAGAATACCCGTGCGTACGAACTAATTCAAGGCTTAAAACAAGCTAATGGTTTAACCGGAAAAGGAATTAAGATATTCAAAGAACTGAAGAATATCCTCAATCGCGATAAAAATGTGACGGAAAGAGACCTAGCTGAGCTTCGTGATCTAGGCTTTATTATAGCCAAACAAGCCAATAATCATTATAAGATCACTTTCAAGGGCGATGCAAAACACGCTAGCGTGCTGCCGAGTACTGGAAGTGACTGGCGTGGATTAAAAAACTCATTTACGGATATCATGAGGAAAATAAGCGTGTACAAAACCCTTAATGAAGATTAATCATCCTTAAAAATCCAAATTAGGCAAGAAAGTATCAGATGTATCCGCTGGATATTCAGGATCAGGCTCGTGACGACATGTGGAAGGAAATCGAAGCCATGGGCTCCGGTGAAAAGAGCATTGACAGCCTGAAGGGTGAGCACACGGAGCGTGCCGAGCTGATCGCTGCCGCCGTGTGGAATGACGAGAACTACTATGACTATGCTGTCAATATCCCCAACACCAACGGCGTGATTGCCAATATGGATCGGGATGCCATCGTGGAGGTTCCGGCGGTGATGAACAAGCACGGTGTCCTGGGCATTGCCACCGGCGATCTTTCCCCTATTGCGGCAACGCTGTGCAATCGTCAGAAGACCATTGTGGACTATGCCGTGAAGGGCATGGTGGAAGGCGACTATCAAGCCTCCCTGACCGCACTGGCATTGGATCCTATGATTGATGACCTGGACATTGCCCGCAAGCTTCTTGACGAAGGTCTGCGCATCAATGCTGACTATCTGCCTCAGTTTCATCGGTAAATAAAAATCCGCTGCCCGCCATCAGAAGGGAGATGAATGCTCCTGACTGTGGTAGGCAGCGGATTACTTTTCCGAAAAACCTTCCTTCGCCCTTTCCAATGCCTCTTTCGCAATGCCATACCCAAACCCTCGCCTTGACAGCATGGCAAGGATGCGTGCGGCGGTTTTTCTTGGCTCCTCCCCGGCTTTTGCCCGGCGGAGGGCTTTTTCAGCCAGCAGAGCTGCTTGGCGAATTTGCTCTTCCTCGTCCATATCCGCAAGGGCTTCCTCCGCTTCATCGGCGGTAATGCCCTTTTGCTTCAGCTCCTGGGCAATTCGCTGCCGCCCCAATCCATGCCGAGCACGAGCAGCTACCCATTGCCGAGCAAAATCTCCATCATCCAGCAGATGCTCCCGTTCCAGCTTGTAAAGCACCATTTCGATGGTGCAGGGGCGGTAGCCGATCCGCTTCAGTTTATCCTCGATTTCTTTCCGGCTGCACGGCCGAGCAGCAAGGGCAGCCACTGCCCGATCCAGCGCAAACCGGTACTGTCGAACCATGAGCCACTGGTCATAGGCGTCCAGGTCAATGGGGGTGCCTTCCTCCAAAGGACGTTCCCGAAAGAGGGCAAGGGGCACCAAGATGGTTTCACTGCCGTTGACCATAATGCGAAATTTTCCACGTTCCCGTTTTACGTCGGTAATCACGTCCATGCAGGCATCTCCTTTACCAAGGCATAGCGAAGCACGTCCCGGTTCACCACGCCAAGGCGGCCGGTGCGCAATTCACTGGCTCCCCCATTCAGGAAAATCACCTGCTGGTTTTTGGTGAAGAAAGCCCCATCCACGCAACCGTAGGCAAATCCCTGATGCCCCATGATAAGCGTATCAGGAAACTCCGGCAAGGTAAAGCGAATCAATCCTAAGCCGTAGTCCATGCCGGGTGAAAGTTGACCATAGGACGCCTGGGGTGACATCATCATTCGCAGCGTTTCCGGGCGCATCAGTTGGTGATTTCCCACTGCCCCCTCCTGCTGCAGGAAGGCAAGCAATTTGCTCAAGGATTCGCAAGTGGTGTACATGGCTCCTGCCGTGTGGCCAAAGTGTCGCAGGGGATCAGGAGCGGTCAAAGACTTTTTTCCCAAGGACGTTATGCGCACATCTCTGCTTTTACCCCGCTGCACCACCCGACGAATGGGCATGATCCGCTCCTCCTGCAAGGTGGAAGCATCCATGGTCGCCTCCATGCCAAGGGACTGGAAAACCATTTCCTGCATCACCTGAGCAAGGGACTTTCCGGTCACCTGCTCCATAACACAGCCCAGCAGACCAAATCCCAGATTGCAATAAGCAAACTGCTCCCCCGGCAGGGAGTCACGTACTCCTTCTGCCTGAAGCACGTCCTGATAGGGCAGTCCGTGATCCAAAGCATATTGGTACGCCGGCACATCCCGCAAGCCGGAAGTGTGGCAAAGCAGCTGCCGAATAGTCACATCCTGCAGGGCGGTAATGTCTTGGCTATCCGGCAAATACTGGCTAACCGGCGCATCCAACGAAAGTGCATCCGCTTCCCACAGGCGAAGGATGGTCAGCGCCGTAGCCATTTTCGTGATGGAGGCCACCCGGTACAGGGTATTCGCCTGCGCCGTGTGCTGAATGTTGCCCCCGACGGAAACGTAAATCTGTGCCTCCTGTTCTTCCTGCCGCATCAGCAGAGAGGACCCCAGCACATGATGTTTCGTCAGGATTCGCCGATAATCCGACAAATGGGTAAGCTGCACGCCGGTATGCGCTACCGTCATTTTTCCCCGTGGCGATGGTGCGAGCATAGGCAACGCAAGCCTGTAAGCGGTATTCTTCAACCATCCTGTTGGCATAGGCACCTCCTGTTGGCAATAGGATAAAAGCAGCAGCCGTCCGCCAGCAGGGTGACGGTCAGCAGGATACACAGCAGCAAATCATTTTTCCACGCTGCAACGGCAAACAGTGCCAATGCGCGCCTTGCCAGCAGGGAAAAGATGACCGGAAGCAGCGGCAGCAGGGAGACAATCCGCTGCTTGACAGATAAGCCACCATCCATCGCCAACATAACAGATGCAAGGGCAGAGCCGCAGGCGATGACCATCCACACGACTTCGTATCCTAAGAAGGCTTCATGTGGATGGGGCAGCAGCAAACAGGCCACTAACATGCACAGGCCAGCAAGTGCACCCGAAATCCATGCTTGGCACTTTTTCTTGCGTCCCACTGCCCGCCACGCATAAAGTCCGCATACCAGTAGGCACAGGCAGACACTGAGCAGCTGACTGACCCGGGCGTTGCCTCCGGTGGTCATGAGACTATCCAATCTGAGACCTTCCACAATCAGCCGACCGCCGCCATAAATGAGCAAATACCAAAAGAGAATATCGCCGGAACGGCGCATTTTTTTTCGTGTGCAGGCAATGGCAATAAAGCCAAGCAGATTCCACATGGATTCATAAAAGAAGGTGGCCATGTGCCAAACATAAGTGCCGTTTTCAGGAATCAACACGGCGAAGGGAAAGAATTGCAAGGCTTCGTTGGTAACTTCCAGTCCGTAAGCCTCCATGTTGAAAAAATTTCCCCATCGACCGATCGCCTGCGCCAGCAGCACCCCTGGAGCCACCATATCCAGCAGGCGAAGAAGGGCAATCTTTCGCCTGCGGCTGAAAACAAATGCCGCCAATGCGCCCCCGATAATCCCGCCGTAGATGGCCAACCCACCATTCCATATGGCAAAGATGCTCCATGGATGCGCCGCAAAGGTATCCCATGCGAAAGCCACATAATACAACCGAGCACCGATGACGCCACAGGGGATCAGCCACAGTGCCAAATCCACCACGGTATCCTTCGGCAAACCCATTCGCTTTTCCTCATGCATGGCCCAGAGAATGGCTGCGCAGATCCCCGACACAACCAGCACGCTGTACCAAGGCAGGGATGCAAAAATATATCGACTGGATGGCATAACCGTACCTCCTGTGAAATCTCCTGTTCATTATAAGCCATGGAGAAAGAAAGCGTCAATGAAAATGAAAAAGCAGCCACGAGGGCTGCCTAAAAATCCGTCATGTGGTTATGACCATTTCAGCTTTGCGCCAGTTCCGTCTCGAGGGGTGCCGAAAAGAAGCACCAGCAGATCTACAAAAACACCGATGCCACACAACCCCAGCGTTAACAAGTACAAGATGCCCATACCGACACGGCCAAGGTAAAACTTATGAAAGCCCAGTCCGCCAAAGAACAGGCACAGGAGAAGTGCCACCAGCCGATTCTTCTCCGAAACAGGCTCCGTATGATAAATGTGGGTCTCATGGTGAATGGTCTGTGGTTCAGGCTGATACACGTTCACAATCACAGGCTGCTGCTGCCCCTGCTGCGCAGGAGCTTGCTGCTGCACAGGCGTCACATAACTGCCGCAATACTGGCAGCGATTGATGTCATCATAAATGCTGGCACCGCAATGGGGACACTTCACAAGCAATCACTCCTTATGGCTATATGATACCACATCAGCATCAGATTGACAATCATTTCAATAAAGAAAACCCTCGAAGAAACTCTTCGAGGGAAATGGGATCCGGCGACGACCTACTCTCCCGGGCCGTGTCCAGCCAAGTACCATCGGCACTGAGAGGCTTAACTTCTGTGTTCGGTATGGGAACAGGTGTGACCCTCTCGTCATTGCCACCGGAAATTGTGAACTTATTTGTTTCATGCACCCTGACAACTGCACAGCACTCTTCGATTCAAGCTTGGCCTTTCCAATTAGTCTCTTTTGATCTTGCGCTAAATCAAGCCCTCGACCTATTAGTATCATCAAGCTGCATGCGTTACCGCACTTCCACCGATGACCTATCTACCTGGTAGTCCTCCAGGGGTCTTACTAGCTTGCGCTATGGGAGTCTTATTCTTGAGGTGGGCTTCACGCTTAGATGCCTTCAGCGTTTATCCCATCCGCACTTCGCTTCCCTGCTATGCCGTTGGCACGACAACAGTTGCACCAGTGGTGCGTCCATTCCGGTCCTCTCGTACTAGGAACAGCTCCTCTCATGACTCCTACGCCCACGATGGATAGGGACCGAACTGTCTCACGACGTTCTGAACCCAGCTCGCG
>CAVGBO010000033.1:0-6593 GCA_963627465.1 Phocaeicola dorei | reverse complement strand
TCACAGTTTCCTGCTCTGGGAGAAGTTTTTCGGATACACCCCCAGCAGGCGAAGCTCCTCCGTTGCTGGCCGTGCCTCGTCCATGGCCGTCTTCAGATGTGCCGGATCCATAGGGCCTTCAAAGTCTGCGGAGAAGAAGTAGGTAAAGGTCGTGTCCGGCAGCGGTCGGCTTTCGATGCGGGACATATTCAGGCCACTGGCCGCAAAGGAGGAAAGCACCTTCACCAGCGAGCCCACTTCATTCTTCACCGTGAAAACCACGGTGGCCTTGCAGGGCGTGGCCAAAGGCTCTCCATCACGGCTGAGGATGAAGAACCGTGTGGTGTTGCAGGAGCTTGTTTGAATATCTCGGCAGAGGATATCCAATCCGTAGGCTGCAGCTGCTTCCTCACTGGCGATGGCCGCAAAGGACGGATCTCCCTTGGCTGCCACGTCCCGGGCACTGATGGCCGTGTTGGCTGAAGGAATTAGCTGCACCCCCTTCAGCTTGGACAGAAAAGCATCACACTGAGCAATGGCCTGAGGATGAGAGGAAATTTGCCGCACATCCACCATGGATGCACCAGGCACCCCCAGCAGCTGATGCCGCACAGCCTTTGTCCGCTCCCCCACAATGTGCAGGGGCAGTTTTTCCAGCAGGGCATAGGTCAGCTGCACAATGCCTGCAAAAGAGTTTTCCACTGGCAAAAGGGCATAATCCGCCTTGCCATCCATGACGGCCTGCGCCGCTTCCGGAAAAGTGGGATACCCTTGGCAAACGCCTTCCGGGAAAGCTTCCTGAGCAGCAGCACAGGAGAAGCTGCCAGGCACGCCGGGGTAAGCAATCACCGGATGCATGCGGCACGCTCCTTCCACAACTCCATCAGGCCGATAGCTGTCATCGCCTCCACCACCGGCACCGCCCGGGGAAGGATGCAGGGATCATGTCTGCCCTGCACAGCAATGGTGGCATTTTCATTTTTCTGTAAAGAAACGGTTTCCTGCTCCTTGGCAATGGAAGGGGTAGCACGGATGCAGCACCGGAAAATCAAGGGCATGCCGTCCGTAATGCCCCCCAGAATGCCGCCGCAGTGATCCGTCGCCGTTGTCACTCTGCCATTTTCCATGCGGAAGCAGTCATTAGCCTGACTGCCCCGCAGGGCGGCAAAGCCGAATCCTTCACCGAAGGAAACCCCCTTCACCGCCGGTATGGCAAACATCAGGTGGGAAAGGACGCTTTCCACGCTGTCGAAAAAAGGTGCACCCAGCCCGGCCGGAACGCCTCGCACCATGCACTCGATCACGCCGCCTACCGAATCGCCTTCTGCCTTTGCGGCCAGCACAGCTTCTTCCATGGCGTGCTCCAAGCCATCGGTCAGCACCGGCAGGGTCATATCGTGAAGCTTTTGAAAATCCGCATGGGGATCATCAAGAAAGCTTATATCATGCAAATGTTCCAGCTGCTGAATGTGGGCACCGATGGTAATGCCCTGGGCTTGCAGATACTGCCTGCACAGGGAGCCTGCCAGCACAATGGGTGCCGTCAGCCGTCCGCTGAAGTGACCGCCGCCACGCCAATCCTCAAAGCCATAATACCGCACATGCCCGGTGTAATCTGCATGCCCCGGGCGAACAAGATCCACCCCTTGCCCATAATCACGGGAGTGCATGTTGGTGTTGCGGATGATAGCGCAAATAGGCTGCCCAGTGGTATATCCGTCCATGACACCGCTGAGAAATTCCGGCTGATCCGCCTCCTTGCGAGGGGTGGTCATACTGCTTGACCCAGGGGCACGGCGAGCCATTTCCGCCGTCAGCTGCTCCATGTCCACGGTCATGCCGGCAGGAAAACCGTCCATGGTCATGCCGATGGCTTCCCCATGGGATTGGCCGAAGAGGGATACATGCAGGTGTTGACCGAAGCAGCTGCTCACAGGATTTTTCCTCCTAGGCCGGTAATCACGTGCAGGAATTCAGGCCAGGACTTATTCACTGACTCTGCGCCGGTCAATGTCACCGGCTCTTCGCAAAGCAGTGCCGCCATCACCGTCAACATTACCATGCGATGATCTTCCTTGGCATCCACGGTCACACCGCCGTGAAGCTTATCAACGCCTTCCAGCACCAGATCATCCCCGGCAACAAGCGCATGACCGCCCATCTGCTGTAGAATTTTCTTCGTGGTGCTCAGGCGGTCGCACTCCTTCAGGCGGAGTCGTCCACAGCCTTTCAGTCTGCTTTTTCCCGGCATCATTTGGCACACCAGTGCCAGCATAGGCGCAATATCCGGGCAACCGCTCATATCCAATTCTGCACCGTGGCAGGCAGGCTTCACAACACGAATGCAGCCATCCTTTTCCTCGATTTCTGCCCCCAGAGCTCGCAGATGCTCCAGCACCGCCCGATCTCCCTGAATGCTGTCTGCCGACAGTCCATCCACTGCCACGTCCTGTCCCAGTGCTGCGGCGCACAAAAGCACTGCCGCCTGAGAGTAGTCCCCGGTCAGGGTGCCCTCTTCCGTGCAGTAGCGCTGTTTTCCCGGAATCGACCAAGTATAAGGAGCTGTTTCATGCACCTGAATGCCGCTGTCCTTCAGAGCTCGAAGGGTCATCTGAATATAGCCTGCGGATTCTACCGGCGGCTTGACTGTCAAGGTGGATTCGCCTTCCAGCAGGGGCAAGGCGAACAGCAGGCCAGAAACAAACTGGCTGGACACATTTCCCGGCAGCACATACGCACCGGACTGAAGGTGTCCCGTTACATGCAGCTCCGCAGCGCCATCTGCACCGATGCCCATGCGCCAGCCTGTGCCTTGGGGCACGAACAGATCCCGATACACATCCATCGGCCGCTGGCCAAGCCGCCCGTGCATGCGGAAGATACCTCCACCGCACTTTGCCATGGCAATGGGCACAAAAAAACGCAGCGTGGAGCCGCTTTCCCCGCAATCCAGCACGGGACAAATTCGTTTTTTTCCTTCCGTTCCCTGAATGGTTAAGGTATCCCCTTCCAGAGACAATTCTGCCCCCAAAGCTTTCAGGCAAGCCCAGGTAGCCGCCATATCCTCAGACTCCATGAAGCCGTGCAGCTTGGTGCTTCCGTCCGCAAGGCCGGCGCAAATCATCCGCCGATGGGCTTCCGACTTGGATGCAGGAGCGTGGGCTGTGCCGTGAAGTTTAGAAGGTAGAATCTCAATTTGCATGAATGTATATCCGCCTTTCGGTCAAGTTTCATATTTCATATCTGCAAGGCGCCATTGCCGTGCCGATTTCACGGGTATCATATCATAGTGTCCGTTTCTTGTCACGTTCTCCTTTTGTTCTTTTTCCGTACTTACCAAAGGAGACCTTTACGCCCGGTGCTCGATTTGTTACAATGTGGTTATTCATTGTGAAGGAGGTCTTATTGCCATGCCGACTTTTGACGTCAACAGCGGTTTTCTTTATGGCGTAACGACAGTCATCATTCTTTTCGTCATTGCACAGTCCGTGTTCTTCCTCGTGCGTGCCACTCGCCGTGCCAAGCAGCTTGGCATCACCGGTGCTACCATTCGTTCCACCATTTTTTCCAGTGCCATTTTCACCATTGCGCCGGCCATTGCCATCCTGATGGGTGTCATCACCCTGTCCAAGATGCTGGGTCTCCCCTGGCCCTGGCTGCGGCTAAGCATTCTGGGTGCGTTGACCTATGAGCTGCCTGCCGCCACCACCACGGCTGCCGCCATGGGGGTCAGCACCTCCACCACCATTACCGATCCTCACGCCTTCACGGCCATTGCCTGGGTGATGACCTTGGGCATCATCCCCGGCATCTTCCTGATCCTCTTCGGGCTGAAGAAGCTGGAAGGTGGACTGCACAACATTACCGGCAAAGATCAAAAGTGGGGCAAGCTGTTCATGGACAGCATGTTCCTGGGCATGATCTCCGCCTTCCTGGGCTTGATTTTCGCCGATGTTCGTGAAGGTCTTCCCGGATACATTCCGCTGGTGGTTGCGCTGATTTCCGCCCTGCTGATGTGCCTGTGCGGGCTTGCCATCAAGGTGTTCAAGGCCAAGTGGCTGGAACAGTACGCCTTGCCCCTGTGCATGCTGGGTGCTATGGCTGCATCCATCCCTGTAACGGCACTGATGAAGTAAGGAGGGCATGAAGCATGAGAAGCTATAAAGATTCGGTACACTTCTACGGCCGCATCTGGGTGGCCACCGCCATTTTCCTGATGATTATGGCTCCGGCAGCCATTTGCATCTACTATGACGCTTGGCCGGAGCTGAAATATGTGCTGACCGGTCTATTGGGTGTGGCACCCATTTTCTGGACCACTGCCATCATTGAAGTGCTGACCTACGCACCCATGCTGGGCACAGGCGGCACGTACCTGGGTTTCATCACCGGCAACCTGTCCAGCCTGAAGGTTCCCTGCGCGCTGAACGCCATGCAAGCCGCCAAGGTAGAAGCCTCCAGTGAGGAAGGCGAGGTCATCTCCACCATCGCCGTTGCCACCTCCGCCATTGTGACCACCGTCGTCATTGCCTTGGGTGTGCTGCTGCTGGGCTACCTGCAACCCCTGCTGGAATCCGAAACCCTGGCTCCTGCCTTTGACAACATTCTGCCTGCCCTGTTCGGTGCCCTGGCCGTGGTGTATGTGAGCAAGAACTGGAAGATCGCCATCACGCCCTTGGTGTTCATGGTGGTGTTGTTCCTTGCCGTGCCTTCTCTGGCCAGTGCTGTGGGCGTATTAGTACCCGTAGGCGCACTGATCGCCATCGGTGCCAGCCGCATCCTGTACAAGAAGGGTCTTGTTTAAGCAATTCGGGATGCGATCATCCCTGTAGCAACGTTATCAAAGAAAGGAAGTTATCCCATGATTGGTTGGATCATTCTGGCATTGCTGATCCTCTTTGTGGCAGTGCTGATGGTTCGCACAGCCGCTTTCAAGCCCAAGGCCGAGCCTGCCGTTCCCGCTACGGAGGAGAAAGTGGACGAGGCGAAGACCGTGTCCAACATGCAGGCACTGATCCGGTGTCGTACCGTATCCTACACGGATAAATCCAAGGAAGACAACAGCGAATTTGACAAGCTGGAAAAGCTGCTGCCCACCCTGTTTCCCAATGTATTTGCCAAGTGCACCTTTGTAAAGCCCGGTCCTCGCAGCTTGCTGTTTCATTGGAAGGGCAAGTCCGATGCAAAGCCCGGCGTGCTGATGGCACACTACGACGTTGTGCCTGTGGATCAGGACAGCTGGTCCAAGCCTGCCTTCGATGCCGTGCTGGAGAATGGCGTTCTCTGGGGACGGGGCACGCTGGACACCAAGGGCACCTTCCTGGGGGTTCTTCAGTCTGCCGATACGCTGATCGGTCAGGGCTTCACCCCTGCCAATGACCTGTATCTTGCTTTCGCAGGAGACGAGGAGATTGCCGGCACGGGTGCCCCCACCATTGTGAAGTGGCTGTCCGAGCACCATATTGAGCCTGCGTTCGTGCTGGACGAAGGCGGTGCCGTGGTGGATAACGTGTTCCCCGGTGTTGCCCAGAGCTGTGCCGTTGTGGGCACGGGCGAAAAGGGACAGGTGAACGTACGCTTTACCGTTTCTTCCAAGGGCGGTCATGCTTCCACCCCGCCTGCCCACAGCCCCGTAGGCATTCTGGCAAAGGCTGTTGCCCGGGTGGAGGATCATCCCTTCCCCTTCCATCTGTCCGCCCCTGCTGCGGAAATGTTTGATACCCTTGGCCGCCGCAGCACCTTCCTGTATCGCATGATCTTCGCCAACCTGTGGTGCTTCAAGCCGGTGCTGAATCTTCTGTGCAAGAAGAGCGGCGGCGAGCTGAACGCCTTGGTGCGCACCACGGTGGCCTTCACCCAGATGCAGGGCAGTGCCGCCAACAACGTGCTGCCCCCTGAAGCATGGGTGGGTGCCAACCTTCGGCTCAACAGCGGTGAAAGTATTGATTCCGCTGTGGCCTACTTAAAGAAGGTCATCCATGACGACCGAGTAAAGCTGGAAACCGTGTACGCTTTCAATCCCTCCCGGGAATCCCGCACGGATGATGAGCCCTTCCAGCGTCTGAGCACTGCCATTCGAGGCACCTGGACGGATGCGGTCGTTACGCCTTACCTGATGATTGCCTGCTCCGACTCCCGGCACTACGGCGTGCTCAGTGACCATGTTTTCCGCTTCTCCGCCATGGCACTCAGCAAGGAGGAGCGTGGACTGATCCACGCCAATGATGAACGTGTTCCCGTGGCAACACTGGTGAAGACCGTTGCCTTCTATCAGCGGCTGATCAAGATGTGCTGATGAATGCAAACAAGCGGCAGAGGAACGTGATTGTTTCCTCTGCCGCCTTTGTTTTATCCCAAGGCCACATCCAGCACCATCATGAGTGCAAAACCTGCGGCTGCACCCACCGTGCCCAGGTTGGAATGGGTGCCGCTTTGGCTTTCCGGAATCAGCTCCTCCACCACCACATAAATCATGGCACCGGCTGCGAAGGAAAGCAGGTAAGGCAGCACCGGCGTCAGCTGCTGCGCCAACAGAATGGTCAGCAGAGCACCGATGGGCTCCACAATGCCGGACAGCACCCCATAGAGGAAGGCCTTGCCTTTGGACGTACCTT
>CAVGBO010000032.1:383-23439 GCA_963627465.1 Phocaeicola dorei | reverse complement strand
TAGACAGTGTGGAGTCTTGCAATTGCGCTTCGGTCTCGGCAAGATATTTCTTGTGAATGGAAACAGCATAGTCGTAGTTGCTGTTGAGTTTAGGTTCTGCATTGGCATACAGCAATTCTCTATCAAAGCTAGAAGGACTTTCTTCACCGGCAAGAATGGATTCTAAAAGTTGAATAGTCAGCATTGTTTGGTTACTGCCGGAATAGACTGCGTACATATCGACATCGGCTTTGAGAATGGCTGGTTGTTGATCGTTTAAGCGGAAACAAATAATTTGATCTGCGTTGGTAGGCCAAAGATTCTGTGGGGCTGTAATAAGGAAGCCGATACCATCGCCAGAGTCGGTGTTGCGTGGTTTTGGCTCAAGTGCGTAAAGCCTTCGTCCTACTGTCATGCACCGCTCTAACAGGGAAATCAATTCAGGATTGTTGAAGTCCAATGTTTCGCCGGCGTATTGAGTTTGGGAAATATAACTGTCAATGAGCAGGGAAATTAACCATGCGCTGTACGTTCCTTCTCCGTATAGGCTAGAATCCCACCCTGCATGGAGACGCAGACCTTCGTATGCACCGTTTTCTTCGATTAAGTTGCACCACCGATCTGCAAAGTCAAGCAATTCAGGAAAAGATTGTGGTGTGGGCTCATCTTCCCAACCACACATGGCAAGAGCATCTTGATTAAAGAGAGTATTGCGGAAGGTGATGGAAACCGGCACAGCGTAAATATGACCATCTTTCATACCCAGTGCGGCAATGTTAGGATATAATTGGGACATAATGTCGGAAATGATGGTACTGCCGGATAAATCGGCACAATACCCTTTTTCCATCAAAGATGACCAATCAAAAGAGAGTGTATTAAGACCGAATAAATCGCAAGTTAACTCACCTAGATTCAAAGCATTTGCAAAGGTAGAAGTTGTTTCATAGTATTGAGGACAGGTTTGAACAGAAACATCCGGGTGTGCTTGCACAAAAGTGCTATATCCCTCGTAATAGGAACAGGACACAAAGTAGCTAAAGAGTGTAGTAGCCTGTGCTGGCGCAAAAATCATGGAAAAAATTACAATAAGCGAAAGGCAACGAGTTGCTTTTTTCAATTTATACACCTCTTTCTCAGAAACCGGTCGGGAGAGCACAGAAACATCCTACGCCTGTAATTTACTTTAAGAGCATCATAATGTCAATAATAAAATTGAAAATTATGGAATATAGACAATACAATGAAATGCAATTTGGAACATATGCAATTGCCGATGCACTGCATAAAACAGTTGACGTCAGGAACAATGTGTTGTATAGTTGGTTTGAATAGACTAACTGCATTCGGATGGAGGTGTCTTTGTGAAGAAAATCAAAGTGGCTGATCAAGGCTTTTACGGCTGTTACTGGCCGGTGGAGGGCAGCACCTGCGCCATGATTGGCATGTTTGGCGATGATTGCGAGGATTACATGGCCAAGTCGGCAGTGAAGTGGCTGCAAAAGACCTTTCACATCAATGTGGTGACACTCAGTCCAGGTCATAAGGATTACAGTCACTGCAACCTTCCTGTTGAGCGGATCGGTGCAGCCATTACCTACTTGAAGAAGCAAGGCAATCGGAAGTTTGGCATCGTAGGCGCATCCACCACCGCCATGTTTGCTTTGGTGGCGGCCTCCTATTATCCGGAAATAACCTTGACCATTGCCTTAACACCGTCGGATTTTGTGATGGAAGGATTTCATCAGGGCAAGCGTGACGGCATGAAGGAATGGCCGGGGGACGGTGAATCTACTCTGACATGGGAAGGCAAGCCATTGCCTTATCTGCCTTACGCCTATCGGCATCCGGAATATTATCAGAAGGTCATGGAACAATCGAAGCGGACAAAGAATTTGATTGCTTCATCGGAATTGTTTGTTGAATCGGAAAAACGTCATCCAATCCAGGAAGATGAATTCATTAAAGTTGAACGGATTCAGGGCAAACTACTGCTCATTGGTGCAGAGGACGATGTGCTGTGGGATACGGCAAAGTACATCCGCCGCATGGAAAAGCGTTTAAGCCAGCGAGAACATGCATGCCAAGTGGAGTCTCATGTTTATGCCCATGGCACCCACTTTGTTTTTCCGGAAGGCATGGTAAAGACCATGTTGCCTGTGGGGAGTGGACTGTTGTTCCGTGCCTTTGCGGCAGGCAAAAAGTATCCCAAGGAATGCCGTGCAACCCGAATGGACATTGAACAACATGTGAAAGATAATGTATACAATTGGGTGAATAACGGTTGAACAAGAGAAAAACTTGCTTCCCGCTCTTCCTTGTGCTATGATGCGACCGTATCATGGTAAGGAGGAAACACCAATGTTCAGACCTGTGCGTAGAACGAAAAACGAGATTCCGGCAGAAGCAGCCAAGCAGCTCTTGCATGATGAGCGGCGGGGTGTGCTGGCACTTCATGGAGATGATGGCTATCCTTACGCCGTGCCGGTGAATTATTTCTATGACGAGGCAGCACAGAAGATTTATTTTCATGGGGCCAAAGCCGGACATAAGGTGGATGCACTGGCGGCCTGTGATAAGGTTTGCTTTACAGTGTACGGTCATGAAACCATCAAGACAGATGCCTGGGCTCCTTATCTGCAAAGTGCGGTGGTGTTCGGCAGATGCCGAATCATGGCAGATCATGAAGAAGCTATGAAGCAGCTGAAGCGTATGGCCATGAAGTACTATCCGGATGAAGCACTGGTGGATTCGGAAATCCGGCGTGCTGAAAAGGCTGTGCAGATGTTTGAAATCACCATTGAACACCTGTCCGGCAAGGAAGTTCAGGAACGATAAAAAATAGGAAGTTCTGCAAGCGTGCGGGGAACATGATTGCAGAACTTCCTATTATATTGGTCATGCTGCCTTGCAAAAAAAGCAGGGGAGACACATGCCAACCCTGCCCGAAAATATGAAAGATTATGCGTTCTTCTTTAATTCACGCACCAGCCGTCCACCTACCAGCACGGACAGCACCACGCAGATAATGCACTCCCACAGCATGTAGCTACTATTGTAGGAAATGGAGTAAACCATGGGACTCATGCCGGAGCCTTCTGCATAGTCAGCAAAGAAGAGCACACCGGAGGCAACTGCCGCCACAAAGCGGCCGATGCAGGCAACAATCACGCCAAGGCTCAGTCCTACACGCTCGTCCTTCATGTGACGGAACAAGCCGGCCAAAGCAGTCATGGCAAAGGCAATGGGATAGTCCAGCAGCACCTGGGGCACACTGACGAACCAAGGCGAAAGGATGTATTGCAGCACGCCGTACACTGCACCCAGTGCGAGGCCGGGACCTACGCCGTATACGTAAGCAAAGAGCATCATGGGCATCATGCTGGCAGGAGTGACAGAACCGCCCTGGGGCATGCTCCACAGGCGAATCAGGCTCAGTACACAGCTCAGTGCCATGCAGATGGCACCCATGGAAATCATCTTGGTGCTCCACACGGTTTTCTTACTGCCCTTGATGGCTCTGTAGGCGATGAAACCGCCCACCAGCAGCACAGCAACGAGAATCCATGCCCACAGAGGGAAGGAAGCAAACTTCTTGAATGCTGTCTGGAACCAGGACGGAGTTGCTTCGGCGACTTCTGCTGCCGCATCGGTGGCGGTGGCTTCGTCGGCCAAGGCCTTTGCAATGAGTTGGAACATGATGGGTATCCTCCTTTTTTCTTTCGCATCCCCAAAAGAAAAACCCGCGTTATACGCGGGAAAGCAGCTTCGGCGCAAAGGCCTGATGCACAGCAAAAAAGCCGTGCGTCCGCTTCCCTACGGTAGGATCATCTACAACAGGTTCTAAGGGTCGGCTCGAAGCCCTCTCAGCCACGGATGTGATCTTCCGTGTCGCCCCCCTAGCGGTGGATGCAATTGTCGATAGTCATTATAGAAGGAAAGCTGATGATTGTCAACACAAGCTTTTTTGTGTATCATACAGGCATACCGATGATGCAGGAGGCGCGTATGAGTTCATTCTTTGCTTGGCTGTCCCGGCTGCGGCTGATTCGCCGGTGGGGGCTGATGCATACCACCCAGCCGGAAAATGATGCGGAACATTCCCTGCAGGCGGCCATGATTGCCCATGGGCTGGCAGTACTGGCGAAGGAACGCTTTCACAAGGAAGTTTCGCCGGAGCATGTGGCGGTGCTGGCCATGTATCACGACGTGGGGGAGATTTTCACCGGGGATTTGCCTACGCCGGTGAAGCATCATGATGCGGTAATTCATGAGGCCTACAGCCGCATGGAGCAGCAAGCATTGCAGAAGCTGCTGCATACCCTGCCGGCGGATTTGCAGCCGGCGTATCACCCGTACTTGCAGCCCGATGAAACCACCTATGAATGGCAGCTGGTGAAGGCAGCGGATCGGATCAGTGCCTACGCCCACTGCATGGAGGAAATGCGGACAGGGGATCGGGAATTTGCGGATGCGGCGCAAAGCATTCTGCAATCCATTCATGCCATTGACTTGCCGGAGGTGCAGGCGTTTATGCAGGAATTCAGCGATGCGTTTGCCTGTTCTCTGGATGCGCTGGGAGGGAAGCTGTGATGAAATTGGGCATGTCCTCTGCCGGATTTTATGGGCGGATGGAAACGGAGGAGGAAGCATCCTTCCTGCGCCAATTCGATTTGGATGTGTGCGAAATCTTTTTGCAGACAAGGAGCGAGTACAGTGGCAATTTCGGCCAGGTGGTGAAGGAACATCTGCAGGGGTTGCCCTGCGTGTCCGTTCATCCCAAGGGCACCCAGTTCGAACCGGATCTGTTCGGCGGCTCTCCTCGGCAAAGAGGGGATGCCATGGAAACTTTGACTCACGTGCTGGATGCAGGGCAGGTATTGGGAGCCTCCTGGTACGTGTTCCACGGCCCCAGCGGCGCACGGTCGCCCATGACCCCAGAGCGGATTGCCAACCTGCCGGAGCGTTTTGCGGCCATGCAGGCTGTGGCAAAAAGCCGAAACATGGAGATTTTGTGGGAGAATGTGAACTGGTGCACCCTGCGGGATCTTGCCTGTGTGCAAAGCGCCTTGAAGCTGCTGCCGGATCTGCACTTTGTGCTGGATGTGAAGCAGGCATACCTGGGCAAAGTGGATCCTTTCGACATGCTTCATCAAATGGAAGGGCGGATTCGGCACGTTCATCTGCTGGACTGGGATGCCGCTGGCAAGCTTTGCCTGCCGGGGGAGGGCGTCATGGATTTTCTGCGGCTCTTTCGGGAACTGAAGACGCAAGGATACGACGGTGCTCTGATCCTTGAACCTTATGCGGCGCAAACAACGGATACCGAGGCAGTGAAACGCTCCGTGGCTTTCCTGCGGGAGACCATGGAGCGGGTCTGATGCTGCCTGATCAAGGCGTGCACTTGGCAGAATGAATTTCCCTGCACGTTCCGCCTACCTGTTTACTGCTGATTTTTTCAGGATTTTTCTCTGTTTTTGCACTTGACGAATTCAGTTGTAAAGCCTATACTAGAGCGTCAATGTTTTTTTAGGATCACAGGGGGGATTGATCTGCATGAACACTAAGTTTATCTTCGTGACCGGCGGCGTTGTATCTTCTTTGGGCAAGGGCATTACGGCTGCGTCCCTCGGACGGCTGCTGAAGTGCCGGGGCTTGAAGGTTTCCATCCAGAAGTTTGATCCTTACATCAACGTGGATCCGGGCACCATGAATCCTTACCAGCATGGCGAGGTTTTCGTGACGGACGACGGTGCTGAAACGGATCTGGATCTGGGTCACTACGAGCGCTTTATTGATGAAAGCCTGACCCAGGCGGCCAACGTAACCTCTGGCCGGGTATACAAGACTGTGATTGACCGGGAGCGCCGGGGCGAGTATCTGGGCGCAACCATTCAGGTAATCCCCCATATTACCAATGAAATTAAGCGGAACATCCTGCTGGTATCCCGTCAGCAGAATGCGCCGGACGTGGTGATTACGGAAATCGGCGGCACGGTGGGCGATATCGAGAGCCTTCCTTTCCTGGAAGCGATTCGCCAGATGCGCGCCGAGGTAGGCTTTGAAAACAGCCTGTATATCCACGTAACCCTGGTGCCTTATCTGAAGGCGGCTGGCGAATTGAAGACCAAGCCCACCCAGCACTCTGTGAAGGAACTGGGCGGCATCGGTATCAGCCCCGACATTCTGGTATGCCGCTGCGAGCATGAGGTGCCTGCTGATCTGCGTGCCAAGATCGGTCTGTTCTGCAACCTGCCTGCGGATCGCGTCTTCGAAAATGTGAATGCTCGCTCCATCTATGAGGTGCCGTTGCTGCTCCATGAGGAAGGCTTGGATGATAAGGTCTGCGAGCTGCTCCACCTGGAGAACAAGCCTTGCGACCTGACCGAGTGGACGGCCATGGTGAATCGTCAGCTGAATCCCCAGAAGGAGACCACCATTGCCTTGGTGGGCAAGTATGTGGAGCTGCCCGATGCTTACCTGAGCATTGTGGAAGCCCTGACCCACGGCGGCATTGCCCACTCTGCCAAGGTGCACATCAAGTGGATTCAGGCGGAAGGACTGACCCAGGAGAATATTGCTGAAACGCTGGAAGGCTGCCACGGCGTGCTTGTTCCCGGCGGCTTCGGCTCTCGTGGCTTGGAAGGCAAAATGGTAGCCTGCCAGTATGCTCGTGAGCACAAGATTCCTT
Organism: Phocaeicola dorei; assembly: GCA_963627465.1. Classification (GTDB taxonomy): domain Bacteria; phylum Bacillota; class Clostridia; order Christensenellales; family Aristaeellaceae; genus CAKUFA01. The sequence goes on along the minus strand of CAVGBO010000032.1, from coordinate 16,769 downwards.
TCCTCGGCATTTGCCTGGGCATGCAGATGGCGGTGATCGAGTTCGCTCGTCACGTGCTGGATCTCCGCGATGCCAACACCACGGAAATGGACCCCAACACCACCTATCCCGTGATCGACCTGATGCCGGATCAGAATCTGGAGAATCTGGGTCACACCATGCGGCTGGGCAAGTATCACTGCTCTCTTGCACCCGATTCCATCAGCTATAAGTGCTATGGGGAAAGCGAGATTGAGGAGCGTCACCGTCATCGGTATGAGTTCAATAACGAATACCTGAAGCGGTTTGTGGACGGCGGCATGCGCATTGCCGGTAAGAACCCTGAGCGGAACCTGGTGGAGATTGTGGAAATCCCTGATCATCCCTGGTATGTGGCAGTTCAGTTCCATCCGGAATTGAAGTCCCGTCCCAATCGTCCTCATCCCCTGTTCAGCGGCTTTGTAGGCGCTGCCCTGAAGCATCAGGAAGAAGAATAAGCTTTGAGTCCTTCAAAGGAGGCTGCTTTGTGTAGTCTCCTTTTTCTCATAGGTTATTTGCTTTTCCTTGCAAAAGCCGGCTGTACACAGTATAATGGTTATCGGCTGAAGGGGGAACGTTCGATGCAAGATAAGCGATTTCAGGTGTATCTGGTTATGCTCTATGCGTATTTTTCCGTGGGCTGCATGGTGTTGGCTGCCAATACCGGCTTGCAATTTATGATTGCGGACTTTGGCTGGACGGATAGCCAGGGCGGCTTGTTCATTAGCTTTTTGGCGCTTGGCAATCTGTTGGCCAGCATCTTCACCGGCGTTGCCTGCAAGGCGATTTCCCGGAAGCGGGTGTTGCTGCTGTATGGCGGATTGTTGTTTCTGTGCTATACCCTCATGTCCCTGGTCAAGACACCGGTGCTCATGTATCCGCTGTCCTTCTTTGCCGGGTTCTACTGGGGCGGCGTGAACAGCATCACCAACACCACCATTACGGAGCTGTATGAGCGTGCCGGTGGTAAGCTGAACTTCTGCAACGCCTGCTATGGGGTGGGTGCCGTGCTGGTTCCTTTGCTCATCAGCCTGATTGTCGCCAAAGGCGGCTCCTGGCGGATGTGCTTCCGCTTGGTGGCTCTGCTGGGGCTTGGATTGATCCTCCTTGTCCTTTTGCAGCCCATCCCTGAAATGAAAGGGAGCACCTCTGAAACCAAGGGTGACAGGAAGACATCCTTTGCCTTCTGGCGGGAGATTCCCTTTTACCTGTGCGCTATTCTGTTCTTCTGCTATGTTGGGGCGGAGTCTGCTGCCAGTTCCTGGCTGCCTAGCTATCTGAGCCAGTATAACAGCAACTTTGTGGAGATTCCCTCTGCTACCATCGTTTCCCTGCTGTGGCTGACGCTGATCATTGGCCGCCTGCTTTGTGCAGGCCCCGGTGCAAAGATCAATCACAAACTGCTGCTGATTCTTCTTTCTGCCGGCTTCCTCCTCGGTGTTATCGGCATGGTGTGCTTTGTCAATAACACGGCGTTGCTGCTGGCCTCCGTGGTGTTTACAGGGTTGAGCATGTCCGGCATGTACGCTACCTGCGTCACCAATTCCGCTCGGTACATTGCATCCTCGCCGATTGGTGCAGGTATTCTGTTTGGCATGAGCGGCTTGGGCAGCTCAGTCATCCCTTACGTGGCAGGGCTGGTCTCTGATGGGTTTGGCCTTCGGACAGGCATGGCTAGCCTGTGCGTCTTCCTGGCGATTTCCCTTGTGGCAGCTTTTGTGAACCGCTGGTATCATCCTGCCACGGAGGACGCTGCATGAAGAAGAAATCCTTAATGCCTGCGGCACGTCATTTGTGCGCCGTGGTGGGTGTTCTGTGGCTTGCTGCCCTGCTGATGAAGATTCCTTTTCATCAGGCGGTCATCGGCCACTGGTGCTTTCTGGCTGGAGCGGTTGCGGCCATTGCACTGCTGGTACTCCTCTTCCTTCAATATCGAAGGGACAAACAAAAGTGAGCGTTTTTTCACAATTTCTTCATACTGAGCACATAGAAGGCATGTATCTTATGGGTGTAAGGAGGAATGATCATGGGTTACTATTATTATTTTGACTGGACTTATCTGCTGCTGATTCCCGGACTGATTCTGGGCCTTTGGGCACAGGCACAGGTGAAGATGACCTTTGAACGGTACAGCAAGGTGTCTACCAGGCTTGGCCGTCCGGCATATGAAGCTGTGGCAGACTTGCTCCGCCGCAACGGTAATCAGCAGGTGGTGATCAAGCGGGTATCCGGCTCCTTGACGGATCACTATGATCCCCGGAATGAGACGTTGAACCTAAGCGAGGATGTGTATGATTCCTGCAGCGTTGCCGCTTTGGGGGTTGCTGCCCACGAAGCCGGTCATGCCATGCAGAAGCAGACCAACTATGCACCCTTGAACCTGCGCTCTGCCGCTGTACCGGTGGTGAATATTGGCTCCACCTTGGCTACGCCTCTGTTTGTGTTGGGGCTGATTCTGTCCTGGAAGCCCCTTCTGACCATCGGCATTGTAGCCTTCAGCTTGTCCGTGCTCTTCGCCCTGATTACCTTGCCTGTGGAGTTTGACGCCAGCCGCCGGGCTGTGCAGATGCTCCGTGACGGCGGCTATGTAACAGCGGATGAGCTGGACGGCGTGCAAAAGGTGCTCCGTGCCGCTGCCCTGACCTATGTGGCCAGTGCTGTGACCAGCCTGCTGTCCCTGCTGCGGCTGATCCTTATTGCTCGCCGCCGGGACGACTGAGTATCCACTTGATTGAGGAACTGGATGACATTGATCCAGTTCCTTTTTGTTTTGCCTAAATGCTGTTCACAAAACCGTCATCTATCTTTCACCCCTTGTGCAGGACTTTCACCACACAATGCACCCATTGACCCGGTATCCTGTTTTATGCAAGGGAGAACATCCTTTGATGAAAAGAAGGCAAGGAGCGATCGACCAACATGAACGAACAGCCAAAGAAAAAGAAGGCGGGCAAACGTTGGAAGCGTGTATTGCGCAGAATCATTGTCACGGTGTTGATTCTGGCAATATTAGGACTGGGCGGATGGTATGCAGTGGATAAGCTCCGTGCAGAGTATACGGTGACTTATGATACCTATACGGCGACCATCGGCAGCATTTCCAATGCGCTGAGCTTCAGCGGCAGCATGGCGCTGGTGAACAGCAAGACTTATTCCGCCTCTTCGGATACCACCGTGCGCACCATTTATGTGTCGGAAGGGGACACGGTGACCAAGGGCGCCAAGCTGATGCGCCTATCCAGCGGCGAAACCCTGACTGCTGATTTTGATGGCAAGGTGAACCAGGTGTATGTCTCGGCAGATGATGAAGTCACCTCCGGCACAAGCCTGATTCAGATTGCGGACTTTACTCACATGAAGGTCAGCATGCGAGTGGATGAGTACGACATTGCGGATGTGAGCGTGGGCTCTGTCTGCACGGTCACAGCAACCGCAACGGAAAAGACCTTCGACAGCACCATTGCATCCATCAATTATATTTCCTCTGCCACGGGCAATGTGGCTTACTATACCGCTGTGGCTTATGTGGATGTGAACGAGGACGGCATTTATCCCGGTATGCAGGTGACCGTATCCATTCCCAAGGAAGCAGCGGAGAATGTGGTTATCCTGAAGGAGGATGCCCTCAGCTTTACAGCCTCCAACAGTGCTTATGTGTACATGAAGGATGACAACGGGGAAATGACCACCGTGGACGTGGAAGTAGGCGTAAGCAACGGCAAGTATGTGGAAATCAAGAGCGGCCTGAGCGATGGCGATACGGTGTACGCCGTGGCAGAAACCACCACCAGCACCAGCGGTATGGCCAGCATGCTGAGCAGCCTGTTCGGCGGCAATCAGTTTACGCCTACCATGGGCGGCGGTGGCGGTGACTTTACCCCCGGCAGCATGGACGGCGGCATGGGCGGCGGTCGAGACGGCAGCAGCGACAGCGACGGTGGACGCGGCGGCATGGGCGGCGGCCCCGGCGGTAACTTCGGCGGCAACTGATAAGGAGGCACCTTATGAGCGAAAACATCATGGAAGCCTTCTTTGAAATGAAGAAAATCAACAAGTATTATCACATGGGCGAGGAAGACGTGCATGTGCTCAAGGATGTGGATCTGACCGTGCGGGAAGGGGAATACCTTTCCGTGCTGGGTCCTTCCGGCTCCGGCAAGTCCACACTGATGAACATCATCGGCTGCCTGGATGTGGCATCAGAGGGCAGTTACACCCTCCACGGGGTGCCCATCGAAGATTTGACGGATGTGGAGCTTGCCCATTTGCGCAGCAGGGAAATCGGGTTCATCTTTCAGAATTCTCAGCTGCTGCCTCGGCTGAATGCTCAGAAAAACGTGGAGCTTCCCCTGATCTATGCCGGTGTTGCACCCAAGGAGCGGCACAAGCGAGCCCAAGCCATGCTGGAACGGGTGGGATTGGCAGACCGAATGGATCACTATCCCAATCAGCTTTCCGGCGGTCAGCAGCAGCGTGTTGCCATTGCACGGGCGTTGGTGGGAAATCCTACGATTCTTTTGGCAGATGAGCCTACCGGTGCACTGGATCAAAAGACCGGCGCACAGGTGATGGATCTGTTTGCCGAGCTGAACCGGGAGGGACGCACCATCATTATGATTACCCACGATATGCACATCGCTGCCCACGCCAAAAGAGTGGTGCATATTATTGACGGTGTGCTGACGGAAGGAGGAGAAACGGCTGATGCGTAAGAAAATCCGCTCCGTGCTGGTGATGCTTCGTGAATGCGTCGTCATGTCCGTGAGCAATATTCTGGGCAACCGGGTACGCTCCTTCCTGACCATTCTGGGCATCATGATTGGCGTTACGGCAGTTATTGCGCTGATTACCACGGTATCCGGGGTTAGCGGGGCACTGTCTTCCTCCTTTTCCTCCATGGGCGCAGGTACGCTGATGGTTTCCGTTACCGGCAGCGACCTGAAGACCGGCATGACCACGGAAGACCTGAACGAGCTGACGGAAATGGACGAAATTGACGGCATTACCCCCACGGTTAGCTTGTCTGCTCGGGTCAGCTACGGGGGAAGCTATCAAAGCAGCATTTCCGTTGCCGGCAAGAATGCCTACTACTTTTACACCAATGATGTGAAGCTGCGGGGCAGAACCCTGAACATTGTGGATGAAGACAATACGTCCTACGTGTGCATGATCAATCAGGACATCATTGACGATTTCTTTTTCGGCATTGATCCTGTGGGAGAAACCTTGTACATCAGCGGCATTCCCTTCTACATTGTAGGCATCTTCTCGGATGAAAACACGGAAAGTCTTGCCAGTGCCTTTACCGGCAGCAGCGACATTCTGATTCCCTACACCACGGCACTGAAGATGAACAACGAAGGGGAAGTGACCAGCTTCACCGTATACCTGGCAGATGGGGTAGATTCCGACACGGCGGCAGATAAGATTGAAGACAAGATGGACGCCATGTTCAGCTACGAGGATGATTGCTTCACCATCACCACCATGAGCAGCGTGGAGGACACCATGAATGAAATGCTCTCCATGATGACCATGCTGCTGGCAGGCATTGCATCCATTGCCCTGGTGGTTGGCGGCATCGGCATCATGAACATGATGCTGACCACGGTGACCGAGCGTACGGTGGAAATTGGCCTGAAAAAGGCTTTGGGTGCTATTCCGTGGCAGATTCAGATTCAGTTCCTGATTGAATCCTTCCTGCTGTCCATCATCGGTGGTCTGGTTGGCGTTGCCTTCGGTCTGATTCTCAGCTACATTCTGTGTCAGGTCATGGGCACCACCTTCGTGATTTCCGTAGGAGCTATTGCCTTGGGTGTTGGCTTCTCGGCAGCCGTGGGCATTGTCTTCGGCTGGGCTCCGGCACGGAAGGCCAGCAGGCTGAATCCTATTGATGCCCTGCGGTCTATGTAATCAAACTTTTCCATAAAATACGAGGAGGAAATCCTATGAAGAAACATATACTGCCTGCCGTGCTGGCCTTGGCACTGATGATCCTGCCGGCAGCCCATGCTGAAACCATTTCCCTCAGCGGCACGGTGAAGCCTGCGGAGGAAACCATTGCCTATGCATCTGCCGGGGGAACCATTGAAAGTGTGTATATCACTGCCGGACAGAAGGTCAGCAAGGGAGATCCGCTGCTGAAGCTGGCCACCGAAAAGGTGTATGCTACCCAGTCCGGCACCATTACCGGGGTGTTTGCCCAGGCAGGGGATGATGCGGATACGGCAACGGACACCTACGGCGGCGTCATGTACATGGAAGGGGATGTCCGCTTTACCCTGTCTGCCAGCACTTCCAACGCCTATAAATCCGCTGCTACCAAGTATGTACACATCGGTGAAAGCGTGTATCTGGTGAATACCTCTGATTCCACCCTGACCGGCACCGGCGTGATCACCGCTGTCAGTGGCACATCCTATACCGTGGAGGTGACGGAAGGAAACTTCACCCCCAGTGAAAAGTATGACATTTACCGTGAAGAAAGCCATGTATCCACCAGTCGCATTGGTCGGGGCACAGTCAGCCGGACCGATCCCGTGGCAGTAACAGGCAGTGGCACGATTGTGTCCATGGCGGTGAAGGATGGCGACTATGTGGAGGCCGGACAGCTCCTCTTTGAAACCCTGACCGGCACGGCAAGCGAGGGCGAAACTCCTTCCGCTACCCTGTATGCAGAGGCAGATGGCATTGTGGAAGCGGTGAATGTGTCCGCCGGCAGTACCCTAAGCAAGGGGGACGCTGTGGCGACCATCTGCAAGACGGACAAGCTGTGCATGGAAGCGGAGATTAACGAAGCAGATTTGGCGTATCTGTCCGTAGGGGATACGGTGGATATGACCTTTACTTGGAATGAGGAAGCAACAGTGACCGGCCGAGTTTCTGCCATTGCCTACACGGCAACAGAGGACGCCAGCAGTGTTACCTACACCGTGCACATTGATTTTGTGCCCGATGAAAACACGCGCCTCGGCATGACAGCCACCATTGATACCAAAGAATAAACATCACACATAAGAGGCTGTGAAAGTTGGTACGCTTTCACAGCCTCTTTTCAGATTGTCAGATAGCCTGTCCTGTGCTATCCTTGCACTGTGGAACATCATCAGTATGACAGCAGACGGAGGGCGTATGTCGGAAATACAAATCGTGAGCGGTTTCGATGAGCAAGTCCATATGGCACTCCCATGTGAAGACGGTACCGGACGCATGGATTACTACGACCTGTTCGATGGCGTTACCGTCATGCGGGTATGCCTGGAAACCCACAGCTTTCAGGAAGCGAGGGAAGCCTGTGACGCACTGGAAATCAATTTTTGCGCATCGGGACGGTTTGAAAGCCGGTTCTCTGCCCATGACCGTGTTACTCTGACGCCCGGAGATATGGCGGTAAGCACTTTCGATGGCATGCATGGTACGGTTTCCAAATCCCTGCTGCCTTTGGGGTACTATGAAGGCCTGTGCATTACGGTGGAATGCGCCAAGGCGGCAAAGTGGATGCAGGAACATGTGCCTGCCCTTGCGGTGGACTTTCAGCAGCTGCGAGGCAATCTGCTGGGCAATCACTGGTTTACGGCTATGCATGCGGGACCACGCTGCGAGCATGTGTTTCGTGAGCTGATGGAAAATCTGCCTTATTTCGACCGGCAGTATCTGACTATTCAGGTCATTGAACTGTTCATGCTGCTGAAGAGCATCCCTCGACCGGAGCTTGATGCAGGGTATCACTCCGCCGAGCAGATTCGCCTAGCACACCACCTGCGGGATCATTTACTCAGCGACCACGGCCGGCACATGACCCTGGCGGAACTAGCAGAGGCGCATCAGATTTCTGTGTCCCTGCTGCAAAAGCTGTTCCGGCAGGTTTTCGGCACATCCGTGCACCGATACGTGCGGGAGTACCGCTTGGAGCAGGCGGCAGTGGAACTTTCCCACAGCAACAAGCGTATTGTGGATATTGCACTGGATGCAGGTTATGAAAGTGCCAGCAAGTTTGCCGAAACCTTCAAGAAGCGCTATGGCACAACCCCAACCGCCTACCGGGATGCGGCAAGTGGTGTACCGAAATGGAATGATGACAACAAAACGGAATAGATGCGAAGATGACCATATGGTATCCTTCTTTCTGGTTAGAGAAATCTAACCGGAAAGTGAGGAGAAACCAATCATGAAAAAGGTTCTTGCGATGCTCATGTGTGTCTGTATGCTGCTGACGGCAGCAAGTGCGTTTGCCGAGGGTGAGGATTACCTGAGCACGATTCAGGGCACCTATGTGGAGCTTTTCCCGGAACTGGCCAAGGAAGCTTATCATCAAACCTGGGTGGACGCTGTAACACCTTTGGTAGGCGCAGAGAATGCAGAAGCCACGATTGCCTATTTGCTCAACTTCTGCATGGCAGAAACCTACGGTCCAGAAGCAGCGGCAGCCTATGAAGCCAATCCTGAAGAGATGCGTTTCGATTGCTACTTCCTGGGCGGCATGGCCAAGATGACCGTGGAGGGCAACCGCATCAGCGGCGTGGATGCAGAGGGCAACGAAGTCTTCAGCCACGAGTACACCCTCCAGAACGTTGCAAACGAAAACGGCTTCATCTTCTACAAGACCGATGATGCAGATGCCGGTATGTTCACCTGGTTTGCTTTCTCCCCGGATACCATGGCTACCACTTGGCACCTGGAATTCCGCTATGCAGAGGATGAAGCAGACCTGGAAAGCTGGTTCACCGGCAACTATAGCTACTGGAATGCCGCTGGCATTGCGGAAAACTACACGGAAGAGGAAATCACCTCTGCCATTGAGCTGTTCGCTACGGAAAACCTTTCCGCAGAGGATGATGCGGCGTAAGCAAGTCACAATAGATACAACCAAAGGGAGCTGCTGCAGATGGATGCAACAGCTCCCTTTTCAAATGCCATTCACTTTTCATCGGCTTCAATGCCGCCGCTTTTTAGTCCCTTCAGGAAAGCCTCTGGCATGGGGGCGGTGAAGGTCATGCGCTCACCAGTGGCAGGATGGGTGAAGGAGAGCGAATAAGCATGGAGCATGAGCCGTGGTACCTGCACTCCACGGGCAACGCCGTAAATCGGATCACCGCACACGGGGTGACCGATGTGCTTCATGTGAACACGAATCTGATGGGTGCGCCCGGTAAGAATGTGCACATCCAGCAGGGTACAGCCCTTACCTCTTGCCAGCACCGTCCACTCTGTCTGGGAAGGACGACCGGCAGGATCTACCGCCATTCGCTTCCTGTCCGTTTTGTGCCGGGCAATGGGGGCATCAATGAAACCGTGATCTTCCTTCAGGTTTCCCTCCACGAGGGCACGATAGTGCTTCTCCATGGCACGGTCTGCTAACTGCTGACTGAGTGCCAACTGGGATGCATCGTTCTTGGCAACCAGCAGCAGGCCGGAAGTGTCCTTGTCCAGCCGGTGAACAATGCCGGGACGCAGCTCGCCTCCGATGCCCCCTAAGCTGTCCATGTGATAGAGCAGGGCATTGACTAAGGTTCCATCCTCATTCCCGGCAGCCGGATGCACCACCATGCCGCTGGGCTTGATGACCACAGCCAAATCCTTGTCCTCATACAGGAAGGTCAGGGGAATATTCTCTGCTTGCGGAACGGCAGGCTTAGGGGCGGGGAGAGTGAAGACGATCGGACAGCCGGCCTTGGGCTTGGCACCGGCTTTGGTTTCCGGTTTGCCATCCACCAGGCAGCAGCCATCATCCATCAAGGAAGCAACACGAGAGCGGGTCAGCCCAGTAGCCTCGGCAAGGAAAACATCCAGCCGCCGACCGTCTGCTGTCAGGTGAAACAGGGTTTCATCAGCCATGCCGTTCCCTCCATTCCTGAGGTCTGAAGAGCAGGGAGAAGATCATCAGTCCGCAGCCCACTGTCAGACAAATGTCCGCCACATTAAAAATGGCAAAGGAACAGAACAGCAGCTCGATCATGTCCGTTACATACCCCAGAAACAGCCGATCCACCAGATTGCTGGCAGCTCCGCCCAGCATCAGCATGGCGGCCGTGCGGCTTATCGCTCCCAGCGTATAGCGGCGCAGCACCGCATACCCTGCCGCCATCAGCACCACGGAAAGGAGAATCAACAGCATGATGTGGTCGCTGAGAAAGCTGAAGGCCATGCCGGTGTTCTGGGTATAGCGCAGCCCAATAACCCGGTCAATCAGGGTGATGGGTGCTGTCATATGCCGTGCCGCCCATTTGGTGAGCTGGTCAAGGATGATCACTGCCGGGGTAATCCACAAATATCGCTTCATCAGTTATTTCAGGAAGGTCTTGTAGTCTTCGTAGTTCCGCTCCAGCAGGGTGGGCGTATCCAGTCCGTAGGGACACTTGGTCTTGCAACGACCGCAGTGAAGACAGCCTTCGATCTTCTTCATCATGGCCTGGCTCTTTTCATTCAGCAGTGCGGCGGTAGGCGCACGACGGATCATCAGGGACATACGGGCACAGGTGTTGATTTCGATGCCGGCAGGGCAGGGCATGCAGTAGCCGCAGCCACGGCAGAAATCCCCCACCAATTCGCCCCGGTCATGGTCGATGATGGCCTGCAGGTCATCCGTCAATTCCGGAGGATTATCCTGATAGCTGAGGAACTCATCCAGTTCCTTTTCCCGCTGAATGCCCCAGATGGGGGCTACAGGATAATGACGCAGGAATGCGTAGGCGGCATCGGAGTGGGTAATCAGGCCGCCGGAAAGCGCCTTCATGCAGATGAAGCCCACATCCTTTTCCTCACACAGGCGCACAAGGGCAAGCTCCTTGTCGCTGGCCAGGTAGGAGAAGGGGAACTGCAGGGTTTCGTACAGACCGGACCGTACGGCTTCCTCAGCCACAGCCAGTCGGTGATTGGTAATGCCGATGTGGCGGATCATGCCCTTGGCCTTGGCTTCTTCCATGGCTTCATACAGGCCGGAGCCATCGCCTGGCTTGGGGCAGAAGGGTGGATTGTGGAACTGGTAGATGTCAATATAGTCCGTCCGTAGGGTTTCCAGGCTGGTGCGGAGATCCTTCCAAAAATCTTCAGCCTTCAGGGCAGTGGTTTTGGTGGAGATCACAATGTTTGCCCGCACATCGTGGAGTGCATAGCCGATTTTGGCTTCGCTGTCCGTGTAGGCACGGGCGGTGTCGAAGTAGTTGATGCCGTGGTCATAGGCTTTGCGGAGCAGCTTGGCAGCTTCCTCCATGGAAACACGCTGAACAGGCAGGGCACCGAAGCCGTTTTTACTTACGGTGAGATTAGTTCTTCCCAAACGAATGGTATCCATTCCGGAACCTCCTCGCAGTCTTATCATGCAGTAACAGTATAGCAAACTTTCCGGGGAATGAAAAGAAGCAACCGATGGTTGACCTGTTATCAACAAAAAGATGCAATTATAATTGTAAATAAATGATGAACAATTAGCACTCGGCTATTGACAGTGCTAACAAAACGTGATATCATACAATCGTACCGAGAGGGGGACAAAAGAGGAACCCCCGGAGAACGGTACAAGGATTTCAAAAGGAGTTGAGTTGTATGCTTCCTAGCATTTTCCATGAAACCATGTTTGATGATTTGTTTAACGACTTTGGTCGTGACTTGATGAACATTGACCGTACCCTGTACGGCAAGAATGCCAAGAACCTGATGAAGACCGACGTGAAGGATGACGGCGACCACTACGAGGTGGCTGTTGACCTGCCCGGCTTCAACAAGGACGAGGTAAAGGTTGACCTGAAGGACGGCTATCTGACCATTACGGCCGGCAAGAGTCTGGAGAAGAAGGATGACGAGAAGAGCAAGTACATCCGTCAGGAGCGTTACGTGGGCAGCATGACCCGCAGCTTCTACGTGGGTGAAGTTCGCCCCGAGGATGTGCATGGCAAGTATGAGTCCGGCGTGCTGACCTTGACAGTGCCCAAGGAGGTTCAGCATAAGGTTGAGCCTAATACCCGCATTGCCATTGAGGGCTAAGGCGTCAAAACAAAGAAGGACGACGGCAATGTCGCCCTTCTTTGTTTTTGGCAAAATCAGCATGCAGAGTCGCTTGTACTCATAGCACCATATTCGCAATTTTTTCGGCCACCTGGTCAAGGTTCAATCCCTTGGTATCCACAATCAGGTGGGCATAACGTTCATAGTAGGGGCACCGCTCATTGTACAGGTCACGGAAGGTTTGCCCGGGGAGGATACTGACCCCACGGGCGTGGAGATCACCTAGCCGGCGCAGAAGCTCATCGTGCTCTACCTGCAGGTAAACCACGGTGCTGATGTCCCGCAGGTGTGCCATGGCACGGGGGCCGTAGATGACACTGCCGCCGGGGGCAATGACGCTGTCCTGCACATCCAGCTCTGCATTGATGCGCTCTTCTACCTGGCGGAAGCCAGCGTCCCCTACATCGTCCAGAATTTCTGCCAGAGTTTGGCCTGTTTTGCGGATGATCACCTGATCCACATCCACAAACTGCAGCCCGAGTCGCTTGGCCAGTGCCTGCCCTACGGTGCTTTTGCCGCTGCCCGGCATGCCGATGAGGGTAATGTTCATGCTGCTTCCTCCTCATGTGTGATAGCAGTATCATAGCGCAGGGCGGCGGATTCGTCAAATAAAACCTTGACATACAAGATAGGCATGACTATAATAACAGCCATGGACGGTGAACCGTCCGCAGGAGGATGTTTATGCTGCACTTTGCTTCCTTTACGTTTACGATCCCGGGCGGCTTTGACCGTACCGGGTATTTGGTCGTACCGTAAAAGAGGCGTCAGGTGTTTCCGTGGCAGAATCTGCGGATGCTGAAAGGCGAGAGCTCTTTGCGGGCTCCCGCTTTTTTGTTCCCAAAGAATAAAGGGGGATGTTACCTATGATTATCGTGCTGAAAAAGGGTACCGAGCAACAGGAAATGGATCGCTTGACGGATATGATTACTGGCCTGGGCGGCATTACCGTGAATCCCATTGTGGGCACTGATTTGACCATTCTCGGCCTGATTGGCGACACCAGCCGGATTGACCACTCCCAGATTGAAAGTTTCCGCTGTGTGGATAAAATCATGCACGTGGCTGAACCCTTCAAAAAGGCAAACCGCATGTTCCACCCGGAACCTACCGTGGTGGATGTAGCAGGCGTCAAGGTGGGCGGCAAGAAGCTGGCAGTCATGGCCGGCCCCTGCTCTGTGGAAAATCGGGATCAAATCACCTATGTGGCGCAAAAGGTGAAGGATGCCGGTGCTGCTATTCTCCGGGGCGGTGCCTTCAAGCCCCGCACATCCCCCTATTCCTTCCAGGGCTTGAAGTACGAAGGTCTGGAACTTCTATGCCAGGCACGGGAAGCTACCGGCCTGCCCATTGTCAGCGAAATCATGTCTCCCCGGGATATTGACGTATTTGTGGACAAGGTGGATTTGATTCAGGTAGGCGCACGGAATATGCAGAACTTCGATCTGCTCCGCCAGCTGGGTCAAACCAAGAAGCCTATCCTGCTCAAGCGGGGCTTGTCCGCTACCATTGAGGAGTGGCTCATGAGTGCCGAATACATTATGGCGGAAGGCAATCCTAACGTGATCCTGTGTGAGCGGGGCATCCGTACCTTTGAAACCTACACCCGGAACACGGTGGATCTGGGGGCAATCCCTGCCGTGAAGAAGCTGAGCCACCTGCCTGTGATCGTTGACCCCAGCCACGGCACCGGCAAATGGTGGATGGTGGAGCCTCTGGCACGTGCCGCCATTGCCGTCGGTGCGGATGGCGTCATGGTGGAGGTGCATAATGACCCGGATCATGCCCTGTGCGACGGTCAGCAGTCCATCAAGCCGGAAGTATTCGCCGATGTGATGGACGACATTCGGAAGATTGCGGCGGTTGTGGGTCGGGAAGTGTAAGCTTCATATTATTAGGAAAGAAGGGTGTGCATCATGAGCACCATTCAAGTCCATCTGGGCGCAAGAAGTTATCCCATCCACATTGAACGGGGGCTGATTGACCGGGCAGGGGAATATTTCCTGTCTGCCTTCGGCCAATGCGCCGCTGCGGTAGTGACGGATGACAATGTGGCACCCCTGTATCTTGATCGGGTGATGACCTCCCTCACACAGGCAGGCATCCGGGCGGTGAGTATCACTCTGCCCCACGGGGAAAGAACCAAATGCCTGGATTGTCTGACGCAGCTGTACACCTTCTTCAGCGAGCATCACATTACCCGTAAGGATGTGGTGATTGCTCTTGGGGGCGGCGTTATGGGGGATCTGGCCGGGCTTGCGGCGGCCACCTGGCTCCGTGGGGTTCGGCTGATGCAGATTCCCACCACCCTGCTGGCACAGGTGGATTCTTCTGTGGGCGGCAAGGTAGCAGTGGATCTGCCCCAAGGGAAAAACCTGGTGGGTGCCTTCTGGCAGCCCTCTTTGGTGCTGGCCGACCCGGATACCCTGCAAACCTTGACGCCGGCTTACTGGCGGGATGGCTTGGGGGAAGTGGTCAAGTACGGCTGCATCGGAGATGAGCCACTGTTCCGCCTGCTGGAAAAGGATGCACCCATGGGTCGGGAAGGACTTATGCAGGATATCGATGAAATCCTTCACCGATGCATCAGCTATAAGGCCAACGTGGTGGAGCAGGACGAACATGATACCGGCCTGCGCATGACGCTGAACTTTGGTCACACCCTTGCCCACGCCGTGGAGACGGTGCAGCATTACGAGGGCTACCGTCACGGGGAAGCCGTGGCCATCGGCATGGCGGCCATTACCCGATTGTCAGAGGAGAGGGGATTGACGGAAAACGGCACAGCACAGCGGCTGATTGCATTGGAAAAGGCTCTTTCCCTTCCTACGGAGCTTCCGGAAATCCCGAAGGCAGACTTGCTCCATGCCATGACCCAGGATAAGAAGAACGCCGGGGATACCCTGACAGTAATTCTCCTCCAGCGCATTGGCACCTGCTATCTTTATAAAACCACAACAGCATTCTTTCAACAGTGATGAATGAAAGCGAGAGAAAGGCAATTGTGTAACAAGCCTTTCTCTCGCTTTTTTATGCTGCTTTTCGGGGTAGGTGCGGGAGGGGGCTTTTCTCAGAAAAGCCGCCCTCCCGCATTTATTGTCACAATCTCCTCGATGTGGCTCGAAGTACCGTGTCCTTTCGCTCGTGGGTGATGACATAATCGTACCAGAAACGCTTGTCCCCGTTGGAGCGAGTCTCTGTGTGGCTGCGGAAAACATAATTGCGTGTGTTCCGTAGGATGCGCATGTCTACCAGCGTAGCCAAAGCCACCGCATATAGGGTATCATCCGCTGGATTGTCCAGCCCGTGCTTGCGGAAGGTGTAGTGGGTTTCGCTGCCGGAAATGGTGCGGATGCGAACCCCTTCCGGCCGGAGAATCACGCTTTCCAGATTCTCATTATCATATCGGCGAAACATGGGGTATAGGTGACTGTATAGGTTGGTGGAGCGAACCCGCTGCACCAGCTGCTTTTGCTGCCGGCTTTCAGCAGTGAGGCGAAGGAGCAGCAGGGCGGCCACCACAACTACCAGCATCACTAGCACCACAATCACCGTGTCCATCCACGCTTCACCCCTTTTTGATAAAAGAATGATACCAGCGTGGGAGGGAAATGTCAACGGAGAATGAAATGTAAAAAATATCGAATATTTATTCTCACTTCTCTTGCCGTTGCAGGATGATTGTGCTATAGTGTGTATAGAAGGTTGGAAACTTTTACTTTTGCAACGAGGAAAGAAGGAGGGTACTTATGAGAAGGAAATGTGTGTTTGCTTTTTTAACGATCATTTTTTGTTTCTTATGGACAGCGGGATTCGCAGAGGAGTTTGATTTAACATCTCTGTCGGCATATGAGCTTAATCAGCTTGGAGCGGACGTTGAGAGCGCAAGAGAAAAGTATTTCACAAGTATTTCGTCAGCAGAAGAAAATGCTGTACTGAGGGCAGTGAAAGATGCGACGGAAGCGCATTTTTTGGCACAAGGCATTGATATTTCATGGGCATGGGTTAACTACACATATACGAGAGAATGGTCTCTTTTGAAAGTTTCCACACATATTGATTATCGAGATACTGCTAATCAGAAGCACAAGGATGATGTGTTGGGTGAAGTTTATCCGGTTGAGGGAAAGTACGAGCTTGTCTACCTGAGCATTAAAAACGTAGTAATTGTTGATAACCGATCGAAGCTTCCAACACCATTGTGGAAAGATGTTGATACTCATATTGTGAACCAGAGGACGGGTATTGATCTGACGGTTTTGTCGCTAGATGAACTCAATGCAATGAGCAGTACAATAAAAAAAGAAATCAAAGTAAATCACGAGGCATCTGATAGCGAGCACGATGCAGTGAAAAAGCTAGTTAAAA
>CAVGBO010000032.1:0-373 GCA_963627465.1 Phocaeicola dorei | reverse complement strand
AGTTAAAAGCTGCGTGGAGAAATATTACAACAGCATAGGCGTTACGTCTGTGGAATGGCCGTGGTTTGATTATAACTGCCAACGTGATTGGGGAAGATTTGCAGAAACAACACGCCTTAGTTATCGCAACGCCGATGGAAAGAGTGAGTCTTTGTCAGTGTATGCGGAAGTGTATAATGATACAGGAGAGAATGAGGTTTTTTATCTTAAGATTGGCGAGCAGGTAATTATCGATAGACGTTCTGAATTAGCAAATGAGTACTGCATGAGATATCAGAAGAGCCAAGCGTTTGATCAAGCGTGGGCACTATTGGTAGCAGGCCGTTATTCTGAGGCAGAAGAAGCATTTAGTACACTCGGTACATTCTCTAAT
>CAVGBO010000031.1:0-19610 GCA_963627465.1 Phocaeicola dorei | reverse complement strand
CCATAGTTTTAGACCCCTACCACATGGTAAGG
The DNA here is from genome assembly GCA_963627465.1 of Phocaeicola dorei. Taxonomy (GTDB): domain Bacteria; phylum Bacillota; class Clostridia; order Christensenellales; family Aristaeellaceae; genus CAKUFA01. The sequence goes on along the minus strand of CAVGBO010000031.1, from coordinate 19,578 downwards.
GTGTAGTCCTTGACCGGGGCTTTTCAGCTTGTCCAGGCTATGGTTTTAGACCCCTACCACATGGTAAGGGTGTAGTCCAAAAGATGGATACGCAGGCTTCGCTTGGTGCTGTTTTAGACCCCTACCACATGGTAAGGGTGTAGTCCTGCACAATGTCTTCGTTGTCTCTCAATGCCTGCGTTTTAGACCCCTACCACATGGTAAGGGTGTAGTCCTGCACCCCGGAGATTCGCAACATTGAGGCAGACGTTTTAGACCCCTACCACATGGTAAGGGTGTAGTCCCATGGAAGCACGCAGGGCACGGACAGCCGCATCGTTTTAGACCCCTACCACATGGTAAGGGTGTAGTCCAAAATGGGATGCGCCTGTGCATAGGCATAGGAAGTTTTAGACCCCTACCACATGGTAAGGGTGTAGTCCAAAGGGAAGGGCATCCTTCCCGACCAGGCCATGCTTGGTTTTAGACCCCTACCACATGGTAAGGGTGTAGTCCCTCTGGGCACCTTGGGGCACCTCAAGAGGTTGATTTTATTATACTTTGCGGGCTTTCACTTGTCAACACATCCGTGACATTTTTCCGAAATTTCAGCCTGAAAATCACGAAAAATGTCACGGATGTGAGGCAATTTAGAAGAAGAGAAGGTCGTCCGCAAACACCTTCATGTTGAAACCTTCACCCGTCAGCGTCCGCATATTCTGAAACACCTGCAGGCTCATGGGAATCACCTGCACAACACCCTCCGGCGGTGCAAGCTTCTGCACGGCAGCTACCTCGCCATCAGCACCGCTGGCGTTGCGCAGCAGCTTCACATATACGGATTCCTGCAAAGGAAGAAAGCCGCTTGCAATCAGCTTTTTGCGAAACTTCTGTGCATCCCGCCGCTGCTGGGGCGTCAGTGTAGGCAGGTCGTAAATGACCATCAGCACGCTTTTTCGGTCACGCAAAGCTGATCACTCCCAACTTTTTGCGTTCTCCCTGCATAACGTCCATGGCCTGCAGGATGAATAGATCCAGTGCATCGCCCAGCTTGTATTCCTTCCCATCCAGCCGGCAAGTGCACTGAAGCACGCCAATCAGCTGCTGCCTGTACGGCCAATCCAATGGAAGCCCTGCGTTGGCAGCAACAATCGCATCCACCAGCGGACGGAAGGGCTCCATCAAGTCGCAGGAAAGGTTCACATAGTTCAGCCGATTGCAGTGGTGAATGCCCAGCGCCGTGTTGTACCCATGGGAGACAATAGCTCGGCTGACGGCGGTGTTCAGGATGGTGTAGCCGTAGTTCAGGGCGGCATTCACATCATCTACCGCATGGCGGACAAAATCATCCCCAAACAGTGCACGAAAATAGACTTTCGCCGCAGCACCTTCACGGTTGGTGCTGTCGCCGGGGCGCACTTGGGCGGCATAGCTGCCCACATCCTTGGCAGCGGCATGCTCCACCTGACGCAGCAGCTCCGCCTGCATGGTGATTTTCTCCCGGACGATCTGCTTCCACAGTGCGTCTTTCCGCCGCTGTGTCCACGCCGCCTGATCCAGCAGGTGCCCGGCACCTTCCAAGTGCCCGCCGATGGGAATCAGCTGCGCCGCCGGCTCATGACGGCGATCACACAGCACCACATTCACCCCGTCCTCCGTCAGCCGCTGCAGCAGCGAGAAACTGACGCTGCCGGAAGGGTGCGCAACCATGACATCACGCACCTGCTCCAGGGGAACAGTCCATTCCTGTTCCTCACTCTTGATGACCAACTGATTGTCGCTCATTTCCAGCTCCTCGTGCCGGTTAATGACCACGGTTCGCCAGCCTGATGCCATGGAAATACCTCCTTCGAAAAAAGCCGCCAACACGCAGGTTAGCGGCCTTAGGATATCGAGCAAAGCAGCAAGGGTTATTCCGGCTTCACGGCATCCTTGCCTGCCTCCTTGGGCAGGTAATTGTTCCGGTCGAAAAGCTCCTTGATGGACAGGTTCTTGTACCGGGGCAGGTTGTAGGCAAAGGGCACGTTCAGTGCCTTCACCATGTCCTTGCAGTAGGTGCGGTGCTGCTCCACAAGCGCCATATACTTCAGCGATGCGGGATTCACGTCTGTGATGGCAAACTTGCCGTGTTCAAGGCCATAATGATACGAGTCGATGAGCGACCGCTGCATCAAGTAGTGATACAGCTCGAAGTAGGAATCGAAGTGGGAAATGTCGCCGATGTACTTGTCCGCATTCCGCACGGCATTCATGTGGTCAACACCGTTGCGGAAATCAGTGATAAACAGGGGATCGGCATTGGCGAAGTTTTGACGCATATAGTCGGTGGCACGCTTGTTCAGCACACCGTCCTCCAGCACACGCCTTTTTGCAAATTCAGACAATGACTTCTTTCCCTCTCTCGTGCTCATATCCTTAAACGCCGCCGAATCATACGTCACGGCATCCCGCTCCACGCAGTGGAAGGCGAGGAAGTACCGGGAGTTGACGTACACCAGGTTTTTCACCAGCAGATACAGCACCGTCAGGTACAGGCGGACGATGGCCTTCTTCCGCTCCTTCTCCACATTATCTTCAGCTGTTGCGTATCGTGCGTTGGTGCGGATCAATTCGAAGTCCGTGAAATCCACCTGCGCAATCATCTCCCGCAGCTCCTTGCGCATGCTGGGCGCATACTCCGCCTTGGTGCATTTGCAGCTGTTGTAGTAGCGGACGATCTGTGCATCAGGGATGTCCTTGAGCACGAAGTCGACGACCTTCTTATTCCGCACAAGCTTGCCCAGCTTCTTGGGATTGCCGTAGCGCACAAGGTACTGGAACCGCCGGGACTCAATTACGTTGTTGATGATGAAGTTGCGGAAACCGTTGTCCTTCTTGCTGTTAGGCAGCCGCTCGCCGCTGTCCTTGTCCAGCATGGTTGTGATGAGCTTGGTTAATTCCTCATCGCTTCCGTTGAAGCCCAGCAGGTAGGCCGCATCATAGAACATGGCCGCCTTGGTAGCGGCATCTGCTTTGCTCATGCGGGCAAAGGCGTTGATGGTGCGCAGCTCCTTGGCAATGGTCTGGCTGTTTGCGAACATCTTGAATTCCTTCTTGAACTCGCAGGACAGACCCCGTTCCTGAAGCACCTGCATAAAGCTGGCAATATTCTCAAACTTGTTGATGAGCGTGGTCAGCAAATCGTTGATTTCCTTGCCATCCTGGAAGCAGGTCAGCAGGTACATCAGCTCGCTGAAGCCGGATGCGGTTTCTCCAAGCAGCACGCCGTTCAGCACACTTTCATCCATGCTTTCGGCAGCGATGGTCGTGATATAGCTCTCGCTAAGCTTTACGGCAATATGCTCCATGATGGCTGGCTTAATATCAGCCCACAGGACGTCGATGGCGTCCATGTAACAATGAAGCTTATCTTCTTCGGTGAGTGCGCTGCGCAGACTGTTAACCAGCTCGCCTGCTTGCTCCGGGTGGTTGCGATACCAGTCGAAGATAACAAAGTCGAACAGCATGTACAGCTTCGAACGCACGCTGTCGTATGCCTGCTCGGTGAGCACCTTTGCATCCGGCAAGCTGAGGATGATTTCACGAAGCTTTTTGATGGAGAAGCCTTGATTCTTATACTCTTTGCGTACCGTGAAGTCGTAGTAATCCCGTGCAAGCTGCTCCTTGCGAGCTTGGTCGGTTATGTTCAGTGCTTCAAAGAGCAGGGGAAGGTTCTTTTGCCGAGCATGCTCGATGAAGTCCTTATTGAGCAGCTTGATTTTTTCTGCATACAGATCATCCAAGTATTTCCGAGCTTCCGGCTTAACCACATTTTTACCGCTGTCAAGCTGGTAGATGATGCTGGTATCGCTGCTTTTGCCGTGAGCCAGCGAATGCCTCGTTGTTGCCAGCAAAGCAAGCAAATAGTAGCAACGCTCCTGCTCTGCTGTATCATCAGCAGGGAATGACTTCCCTTTGCCCTTCAACTTCCTTTGCGGACGATAGATCACATCACCAAAATACGCACGGCGCGGATTTTGCATTAGCTCATTGAATAGCGATTTGGGAACCGGTGCGCCTTTGGAAAAATTCTCAAAGGTTTGTGTTGCCTTCAACGATTGGAACAGGTCATCACGGTCATCACCATCCCGGCGGAACAGGTTATTGATTTCGTAGATGATGTTGTTGATGTGAACACTCAGGATCTTCTCGATGTCAAGAATGTTGTAAATCAGCTGGATGTGAATGTTATCCTCGAACGTAGTGCCGAAGTACAGTGTTTCAAACTGCCGACGGAGACCAATCAGGTCGTCGCCGGGTTTTTTCACCGACTGGCTGGGATCGTCCAGCGTAGCATCGTGGGTTAAGCGGCCGCTGACAAGGTAGCCTTTCTTTTCCGGCTCGGCAGAAAATGCAGGCTTCTCCTGCAAGTCCTTGATGACGCCGCTGCGGACAATCTTCTCCTGAATGGCATCATTGCCCCGGCCGAAGGAGGTCATGAGCATTTCGCCATCCTTGAGCATGAACAAGGACTTCACACCGGCTGCCTTTGGACCGGACTTCTTGCTGTGGGCATCCGATGGATTATCATGAAGGAATCCTTTTGCATTTTGCTGTTTCATCATTTTTCCTCTCCTTCAGTAGAATGTGCGTGTATGCCAGTAACTTCCTTACGATGAGCAAACCCTGCATCCTTGCTTTTGTAGCGTCGCCTTACAATGGCAAAGATTGGAGCGTTGTTTCAAGACACAGAATCTTCAGGAAACAACGTTCAACCATTGTTTGCCGAAGGATGCTGACGTTGTTAAAGGTCTGCTCCAATTATACCGGACAAAGGTTCGGCTGTCAATGTACTTTCTGGAAATTTTGAACAGCACAGCTTGGCAGTTTCCTATGTCACGATGTCAACGCTTTACCAACCTTTCATGCCACATGTTGCGAATTCCTTGAATATTCGGTTGATTTTTCACCCAAATTGGTCTATAATAAAGGCACGAAAGAAGCTTATCCTTGCCTACCAGGAAGGGAGGTTATCCTATGTCGGATTACCATGTGATTACCATCGCCCGGGGCTTTGGCAGCGGCGGTCATGCCATGGGGAAAATGCTTGCAGAGGAACTGGGCTGGTCCTTTTATGATCGGGAGCTGTTGCAGCTGGCCTCCACAGACAGCGGCATCAGCGAAGAATTCTTTGCCAAGGCAGATGAAACCTTCCGGCGTACGCCTCTTTTCCGCATTGCCAGCAATGTGTTCGATGGGAAGACCATCCCTCCGGATCGGGACGACTTCATTTCCAATGAGAACCTGTTCCGCTATCAGGCAAAGATGATCCGTGCTTTGGCGGAAACGGAGAATTGCGTCATCGTGGGGCGGTGTGCGAACTACGTGCTCCGTGATTCGCCCAATGCCATTAAGCTGTACGTCCACGCCCCGGAAGATGTGTGCATTCGCTCCGTGATGAGCAAGTACGGCATGACCAGCGACGATGCCATTAAGGCCATCCGCAGCATCAATAAGCGCCGGGCGGAATATTATCGGTACTTCACCGGTCATGATTGGAAGGACGCGGACTACTACGACCTGTGCATGGATTCCTCCAAAATTGGCAAGGAAAAGTGCGTGGGCATCATCAAAGCTTTTATGAATGAAATGTAAGCATAGCAAAGGGAGCACAAGCAACATCGCCTGTGCTCCCTTTTTGATAACGATAGGGGAGAAGCACGTGATTTTCATGCTTCTCCCTTTTGCTGTCTTTCCTTATCCCCGAATGACCGCCTGATATTTATCAGCAGCCACCTTCTGCAGCTTCTCCATGGCCTTGGTGATTTCTGCTTCCGTCAGCGTATGATCCGCCGCACGGAACACGAAGGAGAAGGCCACGGACTTCATGTCCTTGCCTACCGCAACGGAGCGGTAAACGTCGAACATCTTTGCATCCTCCAGAATGCTGCCGGCAGCGTGCGCCATGTCAGCCAGCAGAGGACCTACTTCCGTGGATTCGGCCATCACAAGGCTCAGGTCACGGCTAACCGCCGGGTAACGAGGCATGGGCTTGACTGCACCCATGGGGGTCTGCAGCTGGGCGATGACTTCCATGTCCATTTCAGCAATCAGTGCCCGGGAAGGCATGTCAAAGTTCTCCCGAACGGTGGGATGCACTTCGCCCAGCACACACACCACCTGGTCTCCCTGGGTCAGCTTTGCCTGACGGCCGGGATGCAGGTACACTTCATCGCTGCGGGATACATCGAAGGCGATGCCCAGCTGCTTCAGCAAACGTTCCACCACACCACGCATGGTGAAAAAGTCTGCATCTTTGCCGTACAGGCCAAGGCACAGCTTCCGGGTTTCCGTAGGCAGACCTTCCGACGTGCGGTGCTCCGGATCAAACACGGCAGCCACCTCGAACAGGCGGGCACTATCGTTGCCGTGATTCATGTTCAGGGCCAGGGTGGACAGCATATCCGGCACCAGGGTGGTGCGCATCACAGAGGTATCTTCGCCCAGAGGATTCCGGATGGGCAGCATATTTCTGCGGGCATCCTTCTCGTCCAGCATCAGCTTATCCACGGACTTGGGGCTGACGAAGGAGTAATTCATGATTTCATAGAAGCCCATAGCCGTCAGTACGTGGCTGACCTCGTCCTTCAGGCGCATCCGGTCGGAACGTCCGCCGGGAGTCGTTTCGCCACGGAGCAGGGTAGAGGGAATCTTGTCGTAGCCATAGACACGCAGAGCTTCCTCACACAGATCCGCTTCGCCCTCCACATCCTGCCGGAAGTCGGGAACCGTCACGGTCAGCTTGTCACCGTCACGCTCAACATCGAAGAACAGCTCCTTCAGGATGCGTTCCGTATCGTCTGCAGGAATATCCACACCGGCACGGCGGGCGATCTTCTCACAGGAAGCGATGATCACCTGCTTCTTGGCAGGGTCGGGATAAATGTCAATCACGCCGCTGACCACATCGCCGGCATCCAGCTGATTGATCATCTGGCAGGCACGCTGCATGGCCTCCATGGCGGTCTTCACGGATACGCCCTTTTCGAACCGACCGGAGGATTCCGTGCGGATGCCCAGTGCACGGCTGGTGACACGGGTGGACGCCCGGTCAAACACGGCACATTCGAACATCATGGTATGGGTCTTCTCGGTGATTTCGCTTTCTTCGCCGCCCATCACGCCTGCAACGCAGGAAGGCTTGCTGGCGTCACAAATGACCAGCTGACCGGCCGTTAGGGGGTGTGCCTTGCCGTCCAGGGTGGTGATGTGCTCACCTTCCACTGCCTTGCGGACGATGATATGATGACCCTCCACCATGTCCAAGTCAAAGGCGTGCATGGGATGGCCGGTTTCCAGCATGATGAAGTTAGTAATGTCCACTACATTATTGATGGAACGCATACCGGCACCGTACAGATACTTCCGCAGCCACATGGGGCTGGGTCCCACACGGACATCCTTGATCACCCGGGCAATGTACCGGGGGCACAGATCGGTAGCTTCCACATCTACCTGCACATAATCGTGCACGTCGCCGCCTGCTTCCGTTACGGTGATTTCCGGCTTGTGGAAGGTGGTGCCGCAGGCCACGGCCGTTTCACGGGCAATGCCCCACACGCTCAGGCAGTCCGGACGATTGGCCAGCACTTCGAAGTCCATCACGGTGTCGTCAATGCCCAGAATCGGCTTCACATCGCTGCCGACAGGATACTCTTCCTGAAATTCCAGAATGCCGGCTGCACCAATGGAGGGGTAAAGTTCTACCGGCACGCCCAGTTCCTCAGAGGAGCACAGCATGCCTTCGGACATAACACCACGCAGCTTGCCCTTCTTGATCTTCACGCCGCCGGGCAGGTGAGCACCCACCAGAGCCACAGGGGTCAGGATGCCTGCACGGCAATTCGGTGCGCCGCAGACGATCTGCAGCGGTGCATCGCCACCTACATCCACCGTAGTGACATGGAGATGATCACTGTCCGGGTGTGCTTCACAGGTCAATACCCGTCCAACCACTACGTGATCCACCTCTGCGCCGGTTTCTTCGTAACCTTCCACACCGTCGCCAATCATAATCATTTTATTCTGATAGTCCGCTGCACTCATGGGGATGTCAGCGTACTCCTTGATCCATTGCATCGGTACCTTCAAGGGAAAACCCTCCTTCTATACAAACACTTCTGCTTGAATACATTTTTTCGGTTTAACGGAACTGACCAAGGAAGCGTACATCGCCTTCATACAGCAGGCGCATATCCGGGATGGAATAACGCTGCATGGCAATCCGCTCCAGACCAATGCCGAAGGCAAAGCCGGAATACACGCTGCTGTCAATGCCGCACATTTCCAGCACTTTGGGATTTACCATGCCGCCGCCCAGCACTTCAATCCAACCAGTACCCTTGCATACACGGCATCCCTTGCCGTGGCATGCGGCGCAGGTTAGGTCAACCTCAGTAGAAGGCTCTGTGAAGGGGAAGAAGCTGGGACGGAACCGGGTGGTAATCCCTTTACCGTACAGCCGCTCGGCAAAGGCGTTCAGCGTGCCACGCAGATCCGCCATGGTTACATCCTTGTCTACCACAAGACCTTCCATCTGGTGGAACACGGGGCTGTGGGTGGCATCCACCTCATCGGCACGGTACACACGGCCGGGGCAGATGACACGAATGGGGGGCTTCCGGGTCAGCATGGTGCGTGCTTGCATGGGGCTGGTGTGGGTCCGGAGCACCACGTTATCATCAATATAGAAGGTATCCTGAGCATCCCGGGCAGGGTGATCCTTAGGAATGTTCATCAGCTCGAAATTGTAGTGGTCAAGCTCTACTTCGGGGCCTTCCACCACTTCAAAGCCCATGCCGGTGAAGCAGTCGATCATTTCATTCATCACCAGCGTCAGGGGATGCTCACTGCCCATGGCCGGCATTTCGGCAGGTTGGGTCACATCGATGGTTTCACGCTTCAGGGCTTCCTCCTGCTCCTTGGCCTTCAGCACACGAAGCTTTTCATCCAGCATTTCCGTAAAGCGTTCCCGTGCCTCGTTGATCATCTGTCCGGCGGCAGGACGCTCTTCCGGGGTCAGCTGACCCATGCCACGAAGCAGTGCCGTCAATTCACCCTTCTTGCCCAGCACACGCACCCGCAGGTTTTCCAGTGCCTGGGTGCCATCCATCTTGCCCATTTCATCGTTCATCAGCTGATGGATTTCTGCGATTTTTTCCCTCATGCCCATGTTCCGTATTCCATCCTTTCTTTTCGGCAATGAAAAAAGCCTCCGCCCCACCGAAGGGACGAAGGCTGATGCTGCCGCGTGTTACCACCCTAATTCCGCACAACGAAAAAATCGTGATGCGCTCGATGCCTTTCACGGGGCCGATCCGTCACCGCCTAGTAAGAAGCCTGTTCAGCGGTGCAGCTCAGGAGGGAATTTCCGGCTCAGCCATCAGAATGCTTGCAGCATACGCATTCCTCTCTGCGGTGGCCAAGGTGCTCCGGCATTGTCTCCGTCGTCGCCTTTGATATAACGGTTGCATTATACCACGCATTTTTCCACTTGGCAAGTTTTTCGCTCGTGGTTTACGAAGCGGTTTTTTCATGCTATAATGTCCACGATACGATTCCTTTGGGAAGCTAGGTGATGATTTTTTGGCACAGGTAAACGACATCGGCATCGATCTTGGTACGTCCAATGTGCTGATTTACATGAAGGGCAAGGGCATTGTCCTCCGGGAGCCTGCCGTGGTTGCCGTTGAGCGGGATACCCGCAAGCCGATTGCTGTCGGTGCGGATGCTTATCGCATGATTGGCCGCACGCCGGGAAATGTGCTGGCACTGCGCCCCTTACGCAACGGCACCATGACGGACTTCGAGCTGACCCGCACCATGCTGCAATTCTTTACCGCCCAGGTGGTGGGAAAGCGATTCTTTTCCCGTCCCCGGGCAGTCATTTCCGTGCCTTCCGGCGTGAATGAGGTGGAGAAGCGGTCTATCATCAGTGCCATGTTTGATGCCGGCATGCGGAAGACCAACCTGCTGGATCGTCCCGTGGCTGCTGCACTGGGGGCAGGCACTAGCTTTGATGAAGCCTACGGTTCCATGATTGTGGATATGGGTGCCGGCGCAACGGATATTGCCGTGCTGTCCATGGGACAGGTGGCTGTGTCCAACTGCGTTTCCATCGGCGGTGATTATTTCGATGATGCCATCATCCGGTATCTGCGGAAGAAACACAATTTGCTGATTGGCGAACGTACGGCGGAGGAATTGAAGATCAACATCGGTTCTGCCGTGCCGAAGACAGAGGACGTCACCATGTACGTCACCGGCCGCAATCTGATTTCCGGTCTCCCCAAGACGATGACCGTCAGCACCTCCGAGGTGTATGAAGCCCTGAAGGAGCCGGTTGCCGAGCTGATTGAGTGCATTCAGGCTGTGCTGGAACATACGCCTCCTCAGCTGGCCAACGACGTATTTGATGAAGGCATTGTCTTCACCGGCGGCGCAGCAGCACTTTCCGGACTGACGGAAGCTGTGTATGACGTGCTGCACATTCCCTGCGCTGTGGCAGATGATCCCCAGACCTCCGTGGTCATGGGCTGCGGACGGATTGTAGACGATCCTGCTCTTTATAAGCATCTGCTGGATGAACGCCGCCGGTTTCGGTAAATGAATCACGTAGGCATTTGCGAAAATGACATATTGTTGCAGATGAATGAATGAACCCCTTTTGTTTCGGGATTGACACACCACGTTCAGCGTGGTATCATGACTCACGTGTGCGAGGTGATCAGACGATCGCGTGCCGAAAGGTATGAGGAAAGTCCGAGCACCGCAGGGCAGGGTGCCGGCTAACGGCCGGTGGAGGCGACTCCAAGGAGAGTGCAACAGAAAGAAACCGCCGGGTTTCCCGGTAAGGATGGAAAGGCGAGGTAAGAGCTCACCCACGGCTTGGCGACTTGTCCGTGCTGTAAACCCCACCTGGTGCAAGATGTATATGGGACACATGAGGTTGCCCGCCGCGTCCCCGCAATCGCTTGAGCCTGCGCGGCAACGCCAGGCCTGGATAGATGATCGTCCACGACAGAACTCGGCTTACGGTCACGCTCGCACACGTTTTCTTTTTTCGATGATCTAAGGAGGTATGCTCCATGAAACGCTTGACCGCAGTGCTTCTCGGTCTGCTTTTTTTATGCCAAATTGTTACGGCTTCCGCTGTGGAGAAGGGTTTTATTGTCTTCCATGGGGATCGGGAGCAGAAGCGCATTGCCGTAACGGTGGATGATTGCTATGACATCAACAATCTGAAGGCTGTGCTGGACATCTGCAAAGAATACAACGTACCCGTCACCTTCTTTGTGGTTGGCAAAGCACTGAAAGAGAAGGATCGGGAGGTGTGGCAGGATGTGATCGACACCGGGTGCGAAATCGGCAACCACACCTATGGTCACGCCAGCCTCATTAAATGCGACAATCGGCAGATCATCTATCAGCTGAAGCGTACCCAGCAGCAGCTGGATACGGTGCTCGGCTATCATTATGAAATGCAGGTTATGCGCCCGCCCTACGGCAACACCCAGAAATCCAACGGCTCCAGCGTCTGTGATGCCATTGCCGCCGCAGGCTACACCCACGCTATCCGCTGGGATGTGAGCCAGACCAATGCCGTCAAGGCTCGCAGTGCTGTGCAGAATGGCAGCATCCTCCTTTATCACACTAACTGGAAGGATGTGCAGTGCCTGCAAACCCTGATTCCTCAATTATTGGAGGATGGGTATGAGTTGTGCACCGTTAGCGACCTTTTGGGCATGGACGCTCCTGCCACCAGCACGGATTTGTATGTGTATGGGGCGGAATGAACGGTTATGATTTGTGAATGGCGAAAACGTCATTCTATTGACCAGATAACACGCCTTGGTAATATAAAATGCAGGATTTAAGAAGAAACCTGCATAACGGACTGTATTTTCCGTGTATTTACAGCCAAAACTATTGACAGCCTATCAGACGGCCGCTATAATGGCCTCAAGCAAAGGCGCTTGGCAGAACGATACTTCTGTCAAGTGCCTTTGCGTTTTTTTCTGCATGATGGCAAAACTATCATGCAAGAGATGGTGAAAGATCCTGCAATAAATCCTTAACCGGGAGGGTAACGGAATGATCCGCTTGGAAAACGTCAACAAATATTTCGGGGAACTCCATGTGCTTAAGGATGTGAACCTGACGGTGGCAGAAGGAGAGAAGCTGGTGATTATCGGTCCCAGCGGCTCCGGCAAGTCCACCACGGTTCGTTGCATGAATTTTCTGGAAGAGCCCAGCAGCGGTCATGTTTACATTAACGGACAGGAAATAACTGCCCATAACAAAACGAAGATTGTCCGTGAGAACATGGCCATGGTGTTCCAGCAGTTTAATCTTTATCCGCACTTGACCGTGCTGAGAAAGCTGACGCTGGCTCCTATGAAGCTTCATCACAAGCCGAAGGCGGAAGCAGAGGCATTGGCCTATCATTACCTGGATGTGGTGGGCTTGCGGGATAAAGCCCATGTCTACCCGACAACACTTTCCGGCGGTCAGCAGCAGCGGATTGCCATTGCCCGTGCCCTGTGCCAGGAGACGAAAATCATCCTCTTTGATGAACCTACATCAGCACTGGATCCGGAAACCATTCAGGAAGTACTGGATGTTATGATCCGCCTGGCCAAGGAAAAAATCACCATGGTGGTGGTTACTCACGAAATGGGCTTTGCCCGGCAGGTAGCGGATCGGGTGGTGTTCATGGCAGATGGGCAAATCATTGAAGAAGGCACGCCGGAACACTTCTTCGAGCACCCGGAAAACGAACGGGTGAAGCAATTCCTAGGCAAGATCCTGCGGAAATAGGTTTCCCGTCCCTTTGGGGCAGAAACATAGAAATCACAAGTTTGAAGGAGGTCTTTTCCATGAAAAAGGTTTGGTGCCTGCTGATGACGCTGGTTTTGCTTGTACTTAGCACTGCTGCTCTGGCAGAGGATGCAGATGTGCAGGCGATTAAGGATCGGGGTGTGCTGCGTGTCGGCGTGAAGAACGCCGTTGTGGGCTTTGGTTATCAGGACATGCTGACTGGCGAGTACAGCGGCATGGAAATTGATATTGCGAACAAGCTGGCTGAAGAGCTGGGTGTGGATGTAGAGTTCACCACCGTGACCGCCGCAACCCGTACGGAGCTGTTGGATTCCGGCGATATTGACTGCGTGCTGGCCACCTTTACCATCACGGCAGCCCGGAAGGAAAACTGGGACTTCACCACGCCTTATTACACCGACTATGTTACCGTGCTGGTAGAGGATGCTTCCGGCATTAAGACCCTGGCGGATCTGGTTGGCAAGAAGGTGGGCGTTTCCTCCGGTTCTACTTCTGCCCGTGCTGTGGTTGAAGCGATGATCGATGCCGGGCTGATCGACGGCACTGATTTCAGCCGGGACACTTTCGACCCTGCCACCTGGACGAACGGCGTATCCTTCCAGCAGTATGACGATTATCCCACCATTTCCACCGCACTGAGCGCAGGTGAGGTAGACGCTTTCTCCGTGGATAAGTCCATCCTGGCTATTTATAAGACCGAAGGCCGTTCCTTCATTGACGCCCAGTTTGCACCTCAGGAATACGGCGTGGCTACCAAGAAGGGCTCCGGCTTCTCTGCTTATGTGGAAGAGAAGATCACCGAGTGGCTTGCGGACGGCACCATTGCCGGTTTCATGGCTGCTAACGGCGTGGAGTAATTAGGTAAATGCATAAATGGCGATTCAGCAGGGGAGAGTGAGCTATTTTCTCCTGCTGAATCGCCAATGAAGTTGATGAAATGGGGGCTTGCGCATGTCACTCTTCACACCGGAAGCATGGTCAAAGGTTTGGACATATCGCACCACTTTCCTGCTGGGGTTGGAGACGACTGTGCTTACCGCCTTGTCCGGGATTTTGCTGGCATTGGTTTTAGGCATGATTTTCGGACTCATGGCCACGGGCAGATCGAAACTGCTGCGTGGCATTGCCCGGGTCTATGTGGAGTTTATCCAGAATACGCCGGTGGTGCTGCAAATTTGTTTTCTGTATTATGCGCTTGCTTTTTCAGGGCACAGCATTGGCATCCTGCCGGCAGGCATCATTTCACTGGGGGTTTATCACGGAGCCTACATGGCGGAAGTGTTTCGGGCAGGCATCGAAGCAATCCCCAAGGGACAGTTCGAAGCCGCACAAGCTCAAGGTTTTCATTACATGGAACAGATGATTTACATCATCCTGCCTCAAAGTGTAAAGGTCATTCTGCCTCCGATGGTGAATCAGGTGGTCAACTTGGTGAAGAATACGTCCTGCCTGTACATCATTGGCGGATCAGATTTGATTTCGCTTACGTATTCCTTTGTTACCGGCGCGAATACCGGCGGTGCCTACGGCCCTGCCTATCTTGTGTGCGGTGTGCTCTTTTTTATCATTTGCTTTCCTCTGTCACGTTTGGCCAGTACTTGGGAACAGCGGCTTAAGCTTCGTGACAGAAGGACAGTGATTCGTCCCAGCAGCGGAAGGAAGGTGGCAGATCTATGACGGAATTGCAGGCCAGCTTTCAAATGATTTCGACTCCTGCCTTATTGCAATATCTGCTGCGGGGCGTGGTGTTTACGCTCATGATTTCTCTGGTGGCGGTTGTGCTGGGTATCCTGTTAGGCTCTGTGCTGGCATTGCTGCGGAACTACGGAACCCACGGAAAAGCAAGAATTTTTCGGCGCATTGCGATTATTTATATTGAAGTTTTTCGTAATACGCCTTTGCTGCTTTGGATTTTTATCTGCCTGGTGTTTTGCCCGGTGCCGAAGATGTTCAGCCGGAAAATGTTCGGGCTGACCTCTGCGGCAGATGTGAAGCTGCTCTTCAAGGCAGCGGTGGCATTGGTGCTGTTTACATCCTCTGTGATTGCGGAGATTATCCGCGGCGGACTGAATTCCGTGGCAGAGGGACAGTTTGAAGCGGGGCATGCCCAGGGCTTTAACACGGTGCAGATTATGTGGTACATTGTCCTGCCTCAGGCCTTTCGGAACGTGATACCGACTCTGCTCAGTCAAGTGATTACGACCATTAAGGATTCCTCCTATTTGGCCAATGTGGCGGCCATTGAACTCATGGCTCGCACGAAGCAGCTGATGAGCACCGCCTATCGTTACAACGGACTGGGCACCGTGAACGTGTCCGACGTGTTTGTTCTATTTGGTCTTGCGGCGCTAATCTATTTTGTAATCAATTTTTCCCTGTCCTGCATCGTTCGCCGTATACAGAAGAAGACGCGCAAAACGGCAAAAGCGGCAGCCTAAATCTGCCAATGGGATCGGAGGGCTTGTCATGGAACAATACGTGGTAACGATATCCAGAGAGTTTGGCGCTTTGGGACGCACTGTGGCACAGTGCCTTTCGCAAATGCTTGGAGTGGAATTCTGGGATCGGGATATTGTGGAGGCTGCGGCAAAACGCATGGGTCAGAGTCTGACCCTGATCAGCGACACGGAAGAACGAGCCAGCCGCAGTGCCGGTTTCTTTCGGCACCGCCGGGAGAAAATGAACCTGACCAGCTACAGCATCAGCGACGAGGTGTTTGATACGGAGTGCAGCATCATTCAGGATGCAGCAAAAGCGGGATCCTGCATCATTGTGGGACGGTGCAGTGACTATATCCTTCGCAATGAAAAGAACCATCTTTCCGTCTATCTTTTCGCTCCTATGGAAGAGCGGGTAAAGAACTGCATCGAACGGCTGGACATGGATGAGAAGACAGCCAGAAAAACCATCCGGGATATGGATCTTGCTCGTAGCTATTACCACAAGAAATACTGCGGCGACAGCAAAAACGTGCTGGAAAATAAGGATTTGCTGATTGACTCTTCTCGCTTTGGCGTGGAGGGAACGGCTAGGCTGATTTATTCCGTGGTGCAGCAAATGTTTGGTGAAGCAAAGTGACGGCAACCTTGGTTTGATGCGGCGTATGACGGATAATCCCCACGTTGACAACTGTCGGGAATCCTGCTAAAATAACGAGGCAGGCAAGGATGGGAAGAGCGTATGTCAGGCTGCATGAAAGAGAGGAAGTCTTAGGCTGAAAGCTTCCGGCGGCAGACAAACGGGGACACCCCGGAGCCTTTCGGTGAAAGCCGAACGTATGCCCAGCGTTAACCGGGCAATGAGGCGGCACGGAAAATCGAGCCGCAAAGCACGGGTGGCACCGCGAAGATGATTCGCCCCATGCAGAACATACTGCATGGGGCTTTTCTACACCCATGGCAAAGGAGGATATATTCATGCTGACTCAGGCACCGAGAGGCACACGGGACGTGCTGCCGACAGACAGCTATCGCTGGCAATACGTTGAGGATAAGATGCGGCACGCCGCCGCAGAGGCCGGTTACCGGGAGGTTCGCACCCCTGTATTCGAGCACACGGAACTTTTCCTGCGGGGCGTTGGCGACACGACGGATATTGTGCAGAAGGAAATGTACACCTTCAAGGATAAGGGAGATCGCTCCATTACCCTGAAGCCGGAAGGTACGGCAGGTGCGGCACGCTCTTTCCTGGAGAGCAACCTGTATGCAGATCCTCTGCCGTGCAAGATGTACTATTTGAACGCCCCAATTTTCCGCTACGAAGCACCACAGAGCGGTCGCCTGCGGGAGCACCACCAGTTTGGCTTGGAGTGCTTCGGCGCACAGGATGCCACGGCAGACGCAGAATTGATTCTGCTGGCATACAAGCTGCTCAGCTCTCTCGGGGTGAAAAATCTGTCCGTGAACATTAACTCCATTGGCTGCCCGGAGTGCCGGCCTAAGTATCATGCTATGCTGAAGGAGTTTTTGTCCGGCAGACTGGATCAGATGTGTCCCACCTGCCAAAGCCGATTCGACCGCAATCCTCTCCGGGTGCTTGACTGCAAGGAGCACAAGTGCCAGGAGCTGGTGAAGGATGCGCCCAGCATGCTGGATGTGCTGTGCGATGACTGCAAGGCGCACTTTGCCCAGCTGCAGGAGTGCCTGAAGGCCAGCGGTATCCCTTATCAGGTCGATAGTCGAATTGTCCGTGGCTTGGATTATTATACCAAGACGGTGTTTGAACTGATCACCACCACCAAGGACGGCAATCTGACCGTCTGCGGCGGCGGACGATACGATCACTTGGTCAATCAGCTGGGTGGTCCTGATTTGCCGGCCGTTGGCTTTGGCATGGGCATTGAACGTGTCCTGATGCTGCTGGACAGCGAAGGTGTTGTGATTCCTGAACCGGCGTGGTACGATGTGTTCGTGACCTATATGGGCGAAAACAAACTGAGTGCCTTCACCTTGGTTCAGCAGCTCCGGAAGGAAGGCTTGAAGGCGGACATGGATCACTGCGGGCGCAGCCTGAAGGCACAGTTCAAGTATGCCAACAAAACGGGCGCAGCCATTACGGCTACCTTGGGGGATGACGAGGTGGCAAACGGCGTAGTGAAGCTGAAGCACATGCAGACCCGGGAGGAACGGACGGTGCCTCGGGCAGAAGTTGCCGCCGCCGTTCGTGATATGACCAAATAAGGAAGACCACAATGTGAAAGGAGCTGCAATAACGATGCAGAACCGTACCCATACCTGTAACGAGCTTCGCCTGTCGGATGCCGGCAAGCAGGTGCAACTTTCCGGCTGGATGGAAAACATTCGGGTGGTGAGCGGCAATCTGGCTTTCCTGGTGCTGCGGGACTTCTACGGCACGACCCAGGTTGTTATCGAGTCGGAGGAAATGATGGCTGCCGTTCGTGACTTGAACAAGGAGAGCACCATTTCCGTAACCGGCACTGTCCGTGAACGGGACAACAAGAACCCCAAGATCGATACCGGCGACATCGAAGTAGTGCCTGAAAAGATTGAAGTACTGGGTCGCTGCCGCTACAATGCCTTGCCCTTCCAGATCAACCGGAGCAAGGAAGCGGACGAAGCCATTCGCCTGAAGTATCGCTATCTGGATCTGCGGAACCCGGAGGTCAAGAAGAACATCGTTATGCGGTGCAACGTGGTGGCGGCACTTCGGCAGGCTATGCTGGAGCACGGCTTCCTGGAAATCACCACGCCTATTCTGACGGCTTCTTCTCCTGAAGGCGCCCGTGACTATCTGGTGCCTGCACGGAAGCATCCTGGCATGTTCTACGCCCTGCCTCAGGCTCCTCAGCAGTTTAAGCAGCTGTTGATGACTTCCGGCTTTGACCGCTATTTCCAGATTGCTCCCTGCTTCCGTGATGAAGATGCCCGTGGCGACCGCAGCCCCGGTGAATTCTATCAGATGGACATGGAAATGGCCTTCGCCTCTCAGGAGGATGTGTTCGCCATCCTGGAGGATGTACTGCCGCCTGTGTTCGCTAAGTACGGCACCTACAATGTGGCATCCTCCGCACCCTTCCGCCGCATTCCTTATATGGAAAGCATGGAAACCTACGGTTCCGACAAGCCTGACCTGCGGATTGACCTGAAGTGTCAGGATGTAACGGAATTGGTAGGGGACTGCGGCTTCGGTCCTTTCGAGGGCAACGTGGTGAAGGCTGTGGTTGTCACCGATATGACGGCAACCCGTAAGCAGATCGATAAGCTCTGCGCAGACGTGGAGGTTGTTGCCGGCAGCAAGCCTTATTGGTTCAAGATGGATGAAAAGGGCGAGCTGGCAGGCGGCATCGCCAAGTTCCTGCAGGACAAGAAGGATGCTGTCGTGGCTGCCCTGAACTTGACGCCTAACACTTTCGTTGGACTGGCAGCCGGCAAGAAGGGTGCAGCGCAGAAGACGGCCGGCGTGCTGCGCAAGCAGTTGGGTGAGCTGTGCCCCAACCACATGGATCGGGAAAAGTATGAATTCTGCTGGATTGTGGACTTCCCCATGTATGAAATCGGCGAGGAAAGCGGCGAGCTGGAGTTCTGCCACAATCCTTTCTCCATGCCTAACGGCGGCCTGGAAGTGCTGCAAAAGGCACAGCAGGGTCTGGCAGATCCCCTGAGCATTACGGCCTTCCAGTATGACTTGGTGTGCAACGGCGTGGAGCTGTCTTCCGGCGCTGTACGGAACCATGATCCGGAAATCATGATTGAGGCTTTCAAGCTGGTTCGCTTGGGCGAAGAGGACGTAAAGGCCAAGTTCCCTGCCATGTACAACGCCTTCTGCTATGGTGCACCGCCTCATGCGGGCATTGCCCCCGGCGTGGATCGTATGGTGATGCTCTTGGCCGGTGTGGACACCATCCGTGAAGTCATTCCTTTCCCCATGAACAAGAATGCTCAGGACGTGATGATGGGTGCGCCCGGCAAGGTAGAGCAGAAGCAGTTGGACGAGCTGCACATTGCCATCGTGAAGGAAGAGGAATAAGCTGTCCCTTGCACCGAATGATGAGCTTTCAAAATACCGAAGAGGATGCTGCGATTGGTAGCATCCTCTTTTTTTACCCTGCAAAAGCTGAAAGAAATTTCAGTCATAGACAACGAGAAACAGCACGGAAAGAAAAGGAGCTATCTTGTTTTTCTTGTGTATTTGTAGATTTATCCTGTATAAAGGGAATGGACAAACAGAAAGACTGAGCGTATAATAAGCGAAACACTGAAA
>CAVGBO010000030.1:38339-43537 GCA_963627465.1 Phocaeicola dorei | reverse complement strand
GTGAGCCCGGCGGGATTCGAACCCACGACCTTTTGATTCGTAGTCAAACACTCTATCCAGCTGAGCTACGAGCCCACAGCCATCAGTCAGCGTGTTGCTTTCCCTGACAGCTCAATTAGTATACCTCTATCTTGCGAAAAAGTCAACCCCTTTTTTATGATTTCAGAAAAACTTTTTGCTCGGTTTTCGTTTTCCAGATCCCTCCACATCCCAAGCATGACATCCTCCACTGCTTCCCTTACAGCGCCTGCTTGGGGCAGTTCTTGACGCACTCCATGCAAAGAATGCACTCCGTGCCGTTCTTCCGCTTTCTGGATGGATCCGTCACATCCACTTGCATGGGACAGACCCGCTTGCATTTGCCGCAGGAAACGCATTTGTCCGGATTGCAGCGGATGCGGAGTAAGGAGAAATAGCTCATGGGCTTCAGGAACACCGTAATCGGGCAAACATATTTGCAGAAGGCTCGATTATCCTGCATCGCATAGGCCAGAACGATGCCCACCAAGTAGTACACCGCATTGCCGATGATGAACGCCCAGAATATGATCTGCTCCTTATGCTGTACTCCGGCAAGAAACAGTGCCGCCACAAAAATCAACGATGCCGCAAAGGTTACATACCGAATCCAACCAAGATTCTTTCTGGGATGCTTGGGCACTTTGTAGGGCAGGAAGTCCAGCACCATGGCCGTCCAGCATGCGTAGCCGCACCATCCTCTGCCGAACAGCAGGGGGCCAAAGATTTTTGCCACGGCGTAATGAATAGTCGCCGCCTCAAACACGCCGCTGAACAGGTAATACCAGAAGCCTTCAATCTGCATGTTTTCGCCGCGAATCACCCCCAAGTACACCAGCATGTACAGCCCAACCAGCAGCTGCACAATTCGTCTGCCGTATGGATGCCGCTTGATCAGCAGGAACATGCCCAGGGAAATGGAAATACCGATGTAGCTGAAGTTGAACAAATAGAACAGGTTGTCCTTTGTCAGCCACAGAGTGACAGCAATAGTTTCAAAAACCGTCAGCATTAGCAGGGGCACAAAATACTTTTTGATCTGCATTGTTTTTTGCTTCTTCCTATTTAATCCTTATCAAAGGTGCTGCCGCCAATAAACTCACGCAGCAGCGACGTGGGCGGAATTTCATCCAGCATATCCTTGGATACATTGGGGATGTAATGCAGCACCTTTACCAGACGCCGTGCCGGCAGATAGCAGGCTTCCGTGGCAGGAATGGCCTTCAGCTGATCATACACCCACATTTTCAAAAATGGCAGCTCGTAGTGCAGTGTAGTGTTGAACATTCTGTCCGCCGTTTCCTGATAGGGGAAGATCCACCGTTCCTCTCCCCGGCGCACGCTGGGCCACATGTTCAGCGTTGCCATGGGAGATACGCCCCGGAATTGGGCATCCCGCACAATCCGCCGCAGGAGCCGGGCATCCGTGGTGCGGATTCGATTGTGATCATCCAGGTTCAGGCAAGTCAGGGCACTGACAAAAATCCGGTAAATCTCCTGTGCCGGAATGCCCTCCGTCAGCATGGGATTCAGCCCGTGAATGCCTTCGATAATGATCGGCTCACCCTGTTCCAGTGTTCGCACGACACCGTGGGCAGCACGCTCTCCGGCGGCAAAGTTGAACAGGGGCGTTTCCACCGTTTCACCCTGCAGCAGTGCGCAAATCTGCTGCTGAAGCAGAGGCAGATCAAGGGTCTGGATATTTTCCAAATCCACGCTGCCGTCCGCTTCCTTGGGAATGTCACGCAAGTTGCGGTAGTAGTCATCCAGGCTCAGCCGTGTGGGATGGAACCCCAACACCCGCAGCTGAATGGCCAGCCGAGCCGCCGTGGTGGTTTTCCCGCTGGAGGAAGGGCCTGCAAGAAAGATCACTCGTTTCTTTTTCCGGGCTATTTCGTCCGCAATACCGGCCAAGGCTTTTTCCTGCAAAGCCTCGTTGACCCGGATAAACGTGCGCAGATCTCCCTGATCCACCAGTTCCGCAAGATCCGCAGCGTTTTTGACCCCGAGGATATCGCACCAGCGCACACTTTCAGCAAAGATGCTTAGGTGCTTAGGGTAATCCCGATAATAGGCCGGAATACCGGGTGCCGTCTTGTCCGGAAGTTGCATCACGAAACCGCCATCGTGGGGCAGCAGGTCAAATACCTTCACATAGCCCGTAGAAGGTGCCATGGCACCGTAAAAATATTCCCACATGCCGCCGCAGGCATACATTTCAAAATGCTTGAAGGGGCGCAGCTTCAGCAACGCCACCTTGTCCGGTTGGCCGTCCCGTTCAAAGTAATCAATGGCGTCCTTCACCTGCCACTGTTCCTTGATAAAGGGAAGGTTCTCCGCCGTAATGCGGCGCATTTCCTGCTCCAGCTCATCCACCTGCTCTGCGCTGAGCGTAACACCAAGCAGGCGAACCAGCACGCCCCCCGCCGCCGAATGCTCCACCCGAACCCTTTGACCGGGCATTTTTCTCCGCACAGCCAGCAGCATGACAAACCGAAGGGAGCGTTCATAAATCCGCCGTCCTTCTTCCTGGGCGATGGTGATGGGCGTTAATGCCCCGTCTCCGGGGATCATTTCGTTCATCTCCAGCACCTGTCCGCCCCGAATAGCGGCAAGGATCTGCGGATTGTCTATGCCAAGGCAGCGAAGGCCTTCCGCTACCGTTGTCTGCTCCGGCACGTGGCATTGAACACATCCATGGGATATCAGCATCGTAAACGCCACCTTTTCAGCTTCGTTTTGCGTTCTCCCCCATCATACCCGAATTAGCGGTGTTCGTCAACGCACGACTATTTTTGACAAGCATCGTAAAAGCCGTTATAATAGGTAAGGTTCATTTTCCACTGCTACTTTCAAAAGGAGGCCATCACGGTTGAAGACCTTTGTACGAGTCATTGCAGTGCTGCTGGCTCTTGTTTTACTGGCGTTCCTGGTTCCCTCCATGACGCCTTTGGCCATTGGCGAGGAAGCCGCTGCTTATCCTGCCTATGCGCCTGTTACCCTTACGGCAGAGGACGTGGCGCCTCTTGATTACGCCGCAAAGGCTCCTGCTCCCTTGACGGACGCTTTCCTGCCGGACAACGGCGGATACCTTGACGACACCCTGTCCGTCAAAGTCGAAACCATGCGGGCTTATGATACCACCATCATGCTGGTATGGGTGCAGATTGCCTCCCCTACCCAGCTGCGTACAGAGCTTTGCAAGCCCTATCCTTCCAAGTCCACCGCCCGGGCGGATACCATTGCCAAGCGTGTGAACGCCGTGCTGGCCATCAACGGGGACTACTTTGTGTACCACAGCCAGGGCTACATTGTTCGCAACGGCAAGGTGCTGCGGGAGCGGTACAATGACATTTATGACACCCTGCTCATTGACGATCAGGGGGATTTCACCATCATTCAAGGCTTAACCAAGGAAAAAATTGACGCCTTTGACGGCACCATCATGCAGGCCTTCACCTTTGGCCCCGGACTGGTGGTGGATGGAGTCATGACCACGGAATTTCCGCTAAAGTCCTCCTCCCCCACCCACGAAACCCAGCGCATCGCCATTGCCCAGATGGATCACCTGTCTTACCTGATTGTGGCCACGGAAGGGCCTGAAAATAAGGGTTCTACCGGGTTGACCATGGCAGAGTTTGCCCAGCTGCTCTATGACCTTGGTGCAAAGAATGCCTACAATCTGGACGGCGGTTCTTCCTCCAGCGTAGTGCTGAATTATAAGAAGATCAACTCCCTCTCCACGGGGAAGATTCGTGCCATTGGGGATATCCTGTATTTTGCCACCGCAGAAACCGAGGAGGCCGCACAATGAACGAAACCACTGTTCTGCTGTCCGTAGGCGATCTTCAGCTGACCGCCTACAGCCTGTTGCTGGCCATCGGTGCTCTGCTGGCCATTCTGCTGACCGCCTACCTTGGCAAGAAACGCATCGGCGTTGACGCATCCCTGTCTCTTTGCCTGGCGGTGCTCCCCGGTGCTGTCATCGGCGCCCGGCTGGTGTACTGCGCCACCATGATCGAATCCATTTTGGTGGATTTTGACGGAGCGTCCTTCATCCCCCGGATTTGGGAAGGCGGCTTCACCCTGTATGGTGCCATCTTGGGCGGCATGATTTCCGCATTGATTTATGCCCGTGCCACCCACCGCAAAATCCCTGACGTGCTGGATCTGCTTGCTCCCGGTTCTGCCCTGGTACTGTGCGTTGCACGAGCCGCCGAGTATTTCACTTCCCAAGGTCTTGGGGATTACATCGAGGATGAAGCCTTCCAGCGTTTCCCCTTCGCTGTGGAAGCCAACGGTTCCTGGCAAATGCCTGTGTTCATGTACGAGGCCGTTGCAGCAGCGATCATTCTCATTGTGGTGCTCTGCCTGCTGCATCAGAATCGTGAGCCTGGCCGCACGGCGGAAGTCTTCCTTGTGCTGCTGAGCCTGAGTCAGATCATTCTGGAATCCTGGCGGGAGGATGAATTCATCCGCTTCGGCTTCGTCCGTTGGAATCAGATTGCCGCTGCCATTACCCTGACCACGGTGCTGGTGCTTCGGCTAATCCGCAAAGGCCGTCCCCGGGAAAAGAGCCGAAAGATCTGGACCATCATGCGTGTCGCGCTCTATCTGGTGGGCGTAGTGCTGATTATTCTCATCGAGTTTGCACTGGACAAGTCCTCCATTGAGAACACCCTGCTGTATGGGGTCATGGCTGGCACGCTGGTGGTCATGGGTGTCGCCATGCTGAAGGATTGAAAGGAAACGCAATGCTTGAAGAACTGAAACAGCAGGTTTATGAAGCCAACATGCTTCTGCCTGCCTATCATCTGGTCACCTTCACCTGGGGCAACGTTTCCGGGGTGGATCGGGAACAAGGCTTGTTCGTGATTAAGCCCAGCGGCGTTCCCTATGAGGAGCTGAAGCCGGAAGACATGGTGGTGGTATCCATTGCCGATGGGCACAAGATGGAAGGCAGCCTGAATCCTTCCTCGGACACCCCCACCCATGCGGAGCTGTACCGCCGTTTTCCCTCCATTGGCGGGATTGTGCACACCCACTCTCGGTGGGCCACCATTTGGGCGCAGGCCGGTCGGGACATTCCGGCTTACGGCACCACCCACGCAGATTACATTTACGGTGCCGTTCCCTGTGCTCGGGATCTAACCCCGGAAGAAGTGCAGCGTGCCTATGAG
>CAVGBO010000030.1:15250-38096 GCA_963627465.1 Phocaeicola dorei | reverse complement strand
CACGGACCCAATGCCTATTACGGGCAAATCAAAAAGTGAATCGAGGCCTTGTATGAGTCAGCCGTCTTCCTCCCCTAAGCGTGAGAACTTTGCTTCCCGCCTGGGCTTCCTCCTGGTCAGTGCCGGATGCGCTATCGGCATTGGCAATGTGTGGCGCTTTCCTACCGTTGCCGGTCAAAATGGCGGCGGCGTGTTTGTACTCTTCTATTTGCTCTTTCTGCTCATCATGGGTGTTCCCGTGCTGACCATGGAGCTGGCAGTCGGCCGTGCAGGTCAAGGGACGGCTACTCAGGCTTACAAGGCTTTGGAGAAGAAGGGCAGCAAATGGCACCTGCATGGCTACGTGTGCCTGCTGGGCTGCGTCATGCTGATGATGTACTACACCACCGTCAGCGGCTGGATGCTGAGCTACTTTGTCAAGTTCCTCACCGGCACTTTCAACAGCCTGTCTGCTTCTGATGCTGCCGCCAATGTGTTCAGCCAGATGCTGGCCAACCCTTTGGAAATGGGGATTTTTATGGCCATCACTGTTGTGCTTGGCATCCTGATTTGCAGCCTAGGCCTTCAAAATGGTGTAGAACGCATTACCAAGGTAATGATGTGCGCACTAATCCTGCTCATTGCGGTGCTGGCCGTGCACAGCTTCACCTTGTCCGGCGCAAAGGAGGGGCTGTCCTTCTTCCTGCTGCCGGACTGGAGCCGTGCTTCCCAGCAGGGCATCGGTCAGGTGATTGTGTCTGCCATGAATCAGTCCTTCTTCACCCTAAGTCTGGGCATTGGTGCCATGGAAATCTTCGGCAGCTACATGTCCCGCAAGAACACCCTGTGCAGCGAAGCCGTGCACATCTGTGCGCTGGATACCCTCGTGGCCATCAGTGCAGGACTGATCATCTTCCCTGCCTGCTTTTCTTACGGCGTGTCCCCGGATGCAGGCCCCAGCCTGATTTTCATCACCCTTCCCAACGTATTCACCAACATGGCCGGCGGTCAGGTGTGGGGAACCCTGTTCTTCCTGTTCATGACCTTCGCCAGCTTCACCACAGTGGTGGCGGTGTTCGAGAATATCATTGCCAGCGTCATGGAGCTGTTCCACATGAATCGCCGCACGGCTTGCGTGGTTTGCTGCGTAGGGATTCTGCTCCTCAGCCTGCCCTGTGTGCTGGGATATAATGTGTGGAGCGGCTTCCAGCCCAAGGGAGCCGGCAGCACCGTACTGGACGGTGAGGACTTCATCGTGTCCAATCTGCTGCTGCCCGTCGGCAGTTTGATCTACCTGCTCTTCTGCGTAACACGCTGGGGCTGGGGCTTCGATCAATATCTGAAGGAAGCCAACACCGGCAAGGGCATTCACCTGCCCCGTTTCCTGAAGCCCGTGTTCCAGTTTGTCATTCCTTTGCTGATCATCGTGATCATTGTACAGGGACTGATTGGGTAAACGATCATATTGTGCGTAACAGGCTGTTCATCTCATGGAGGTGAGCAGCCTGTTTTATTGCAAGAAAAACATAAGAAAGGCAGTCTGCCTATTGCAATATGCACGTCCCACCATGTAGAATGGAGAGGCACTGATGCTTTGTCAACGAAGCCAAAGCGCCGCAGAGGGCATCCCACCCTTGCGGAAATCAGAAAGGAGAATTGCATATGAGCGACTACGCACAGCGAGTACTGGATGATTTGAAAGCCCGCAACGCCCACGAGCCTGAATTTATTCAGGCCGCCACGGAGATCCTGACCACCTTGAAGCCGGTGGTGGATCGTCATCCCGAATACGAAAAGGCCGGATTGCTGGAACGGTACGTGGAGCCGGAACGGGTCATCATGTTCCGTGTGCCGTGGATGGATGACAAGGGTCAGGTTCAGGTCAACCGGGGCTATCGTGTTCAGTTTAACAGTGCCATTGGCCCTTACAAGGGCGGTCTGCGTCTGCATCCCAGCGTCAACCTGTCCATCATTAAATTCCTCGGTATGGAGCAGATTCTGAAGAACAGCCTGACCGGACTGCCCATCGGCGGCGGCAAGGGCGGCAGCGACTTTGACCCCAAGGGCAAGAGCGATAATGAAGTGCAGCGTTTCTGCCAGAGCTTTATGACCGAGCTGTACCGCCATGTGGGTAAGGACGTGGACGTGCCTGCCGGAGACATCGGCGTAGGTGCCCGGGAAATCGGCTTCCTGTACGGCCAGTATAAGCGGATCACCGGCTTGTATGAAGGCGTGCTGACCGGCAAAGGACTCACCTGGGGCGGTTCCCTTGCCCGGAAGGAAGCCACCGGCTTCGGCCTTTGCTACTTTGTCCAGGCCATGCTGGAGGCCAACGGCAAGTCTGTTGCTGGCAAGACGGTGGTGGTCTCCGGCAGCGGAAACGTGGCCATTTACGCTGCCCAGAAGATTACGGAAATGGGCGGCAAGGTAGTGGCCATGAGCGACTCCAACGGTTATATCCATGACCCCGCCGGTGTAAATCTCGCCGTGATCAAGCAGCTGAAGGAAGTAGAGCGGAAGCGGATTCGGGAATATGTGAATGCCGTGCCCACCGCCACCTACACGGAAGGCTGCTCCGGCATTTGGACCATCCCCTGCCAGATTGCCCTGCCTTGCGCTACCCAGAACGAAATCAACGAAGCCAGTGCCAAGGCACTGATTGCCAACGGCGTAGAAGCTGTGGGTGAAGGCGCTAACATGCCTTCCACGCTGGAAGCAACCGCAGCCTTCCAGCAGGCCAAGGTGTTGTTTGCCCCTGCCAAGGCAGCCAATGCCGGCGGCGTAGCCGTGTCTGCCCTGGAGATGAGCCAGAACAGCATGCGCCTCAGCTGGAGCTTTGAAGAAGTGGATGCCAAGCTGAAGGATATTATGGTAGGCATTTTCCACAAGGTGGATGACGCTGCCAAGGAATACGCCACTCCCGGCGACTACGTAGCCGGTGCCAACATTGCAGGCTTCCTGAAGGTTGCCGATGCCATGATGGCGCAGGGTGCGGTGTAATCTGCCTTATCCAATCAAAAGGGGCGGAACCGTTACAAAAGCGGTTTCGTCCCCTTTTTTCATAGTAACGAAAAAACCGTGTCTCTTGTGCGGGAGACACGGCATTTGCTTTGATGTGTGGTATGTTTCTTATGAATTACACCAGCTCGAGAACAACCATCTCGGCAGCATCGCCGCGACGGGGTCCAAGCTTATAGATGCGGGTATAGCCGCCGTTGCAGTTCTTTTCTGCGTTGCGAGCCTTGTACTTGGGGCCGATTTCGCGGAAAAGCTTTTCCACCACAGGATGCTTGTTATCCTTGGTGCGCTCCTTGTACTCCTTCTTGGTCTCGTCGCTGTTCTTCTGCTCCTGCACATCGTACAGGTAAGCCATCATCAGGCGGCGAGCATGCAGCTTGGAGGGAGCATCGTTCACCACGTCAATGGTCATGGACTGACCCTTGTCGTTGTGGGTCTCCTTGGTGGTGGCAACAGTGTTGTCACATTCCTTAATGGCCAGGGTAATCATCCGATCCGCAATGCGGCGAACTTCCTTAGCCTTGGCTTCAGTGGTCTCAATACGGCCGTACCAAATGAGGTTGGTCACCTGGTTGCGCAGCAGCGCCTTGCGCTGATCCGCAGTGCGACCCAGCTTACGTTGGCTTGCCATGGGTAATTTCCTCCTTCACGGGCAGCAGGGAAAATCCCGACGGTCTCTCCCCCGCATCCGCCCCGTCTTACTCTTCGTTGGGTCGCAAACTAAGTCCCAGTGCTTCCAGCTTCTGCTCGACTTCTTCCAGGCTCTTCCGGCCCAGGTTGCGAACCTTCATCATGTCTTCCTGATTGCGCTGCACCAATTCAGACACGCTGTTGATGCCTGCACGCTTCAGGCAGTTGTAAGCACGAACCGACAGATCCAACTCCTCAATGGTCATCTCGAGGACCTTTTCCTTCTTGTCGTCCTCAGGCTGCACCATGCTTACCGGAATGGGCTGATCCGTGAGGCTCACAAAGAGGCTCAGGTGCTCGCTGAGGATCTTGGCCGCGCCGCTGATGGCCTCTTCAGGCTTCAGGGTGCCGTTGGTCCAGATTTCCAGCGTCAGCTTATCATAGTCGGTAATCTGGCCTACACGGGTATCCTCAACGGTGTAGTTCACCTTCTTAATGGGGGTGAAGATACTATCCATGGGGATCATACCGATAGGCATGTTGGGGTTCTTGTTCTTGTCAGCGCTGATATAGCCACGGCCCTTATCAAGGGTCAGCTGCATCTGCAGATGGGCATCCTCATTCAGGGTGGCGATGTGCATATCGGGATTGATGATCTCGATTTCATCATCCACCTTGATGGAGCCAGCTGTTACTTCGCAGGGACCCTGGGCATCGATCATCACCGTCTTAGGACCGTCGGAAACCATGGTTACCGCCAGACCCTTCAGGTTGAGGATGATCTCAGTCACGTCCTCTTTCACGCCGGGAACAGTCGAGAACTCATGCTGCACACCTTCAATGTGCACAGCAGAGACCGCAACGCCAGGGAGGGAGGACAGCAGCACACGGCGGAGAGAGTTGCCCAGCGTGTGACCAAAGCCACGCTCCAGGGGTTCCACAACGAACTTGCCATAGCAACCGTTCTGGCCAACCTCTACACACTCGATGCGTGCTTTTTCGATTGAAACGATCATTTCGTTAACCCTCCTCTAATGGTCCTGGAAGAAAGACCGGCCAAATCCACCGTGCTATGCGGCGCAGCAGATTTCGCCTAGCCTTTCCAATTTTAGCGGGAGTAGAACTCGACGATCATGTTCTCCTGCAGCTGGAGGTCGATGTCCTCACGAGCAGGCAAGGCGTTGACCGTACCGGTCAGATTGGGAGCGTCGAAAGTCAGCCACTTGGGGGTGAGCACGGTGGTGCCTTCCCGCAGGGACTTGAACATTTCCTTCTCAGCGGAAGCGGGACGCAGGGTAATCACATCGCCCACCTTCACGGAGTAAGAAGGAATGTCCACCTTCTGACCATTAACACGGATGTGACCGTGCACAACGATCTGACGAGCCATGCGGCGGGTCTTGGCCAGGCCAAGGCGATACACCACATTGTCCAGGCGCTGTTCCAGCAGACGCAGCATGTTGTCGCCGGTAACGCCCTTCATGTTGGCGGCCTTCAGATAGTAGTGATGGAACTGCTTTTCCAGCACGCCGTAAACAAACTTGACCTTCTGCTTTTCCTTCAGCTGTGCGCCGTATTCGGAAACCTTCTTACGGCGGTTGCCGCCGGGGTTCCGGTTAGACTTTTTATTGCTGTAGCCCATAACGGCCGGGGAAATATCAAAGCTCCGGCACTTGCGGGCGATCGGCTGCTTATTGATAGCCATTGTACGTTGTCCTCCTTCAAATCCTTAGACGCGGCGGCGCTTGGGCGGACGGCAACCGTTGTGGGGAATGGGCGTCACGTCCTTGATCATGCTCACGTCCAGGCCGGCGGCCTGCAGGGAGCGGATAGCAGCCTCACGGCCGGAACCGGGGCCCTTAACGAACACTTCCACCGTCTTCAGGCCATATTCCATAGCTGCCTTGGCAGCGGTTTCAGCAGCAGTCTGCGCAGCGAAGGGCGTAGACTTCTTGCTTCCACGGAAGCCCAGACCACCGGCAGATGCCCAGGACAAAGCATTGCCCTGCGTGTCGGTAATGGTCACGATGGTGTTATTGAAAGAAGAACGGATATGGGCTGCGCCACGCTCCACGAGTTTACGCTCGCGACGCTTGCGCGAAACCTTCTTAAGCTTTTGCTTGGGTGCCATTGATTCATCCCTCCGTGCCCACAGTCAGTGGGCGTCAATGTCGCGTGAGACCGATCCTTACTTGGTGGCCTTCTTCTTGCCGGCAATGGTCTTCTTGGGACCCTTGCGGGTACGAGCATTCGTCTTGGTGTTCTGTCCGCGAACGGGCAGGCCGCGACGATGGCGAACGCCACGATAGCAGCCGATTTCCATGAGCCGCTTCACGTTCAGGGACACCTCACGGCGCAGGTCGCCCTCCACCTTCAGGTGATGCTCAATATAGTCACGCAGCTTGCTGATGTCATTCTCGGAGAGATCCTTAACGCGAACGTCGGGATCAATGCCGACTTCCGCGAGCATCTTCTGGGAAGTGGACAGGCCAATGCCATAAATGTAGGTCAGGCCGACTTCCACGCGCTTTTCTCTGGGCAGGTCTACGCCCGCAATGCGTGCCATGTGTGTAAAACACCTCCGTATGTTGCTTGGCCGATTTTTATCGACCCTTTGAAAGAACCTGGATTTCACGGTGCCTCTCAGGGGCAACCCACCCCGGAGTGGCCGGAACGCCAGACGCTCTTTGCCTGCGCTCGGTGAAAGCAAGCGCGCGGCGGCGCTCTCCATCCGCCAATTGGAAGGTGCGGATGAAAAGCGCATGCAGAAGACGTATCAGCGTTTTCGTGGAACACATCCTTGCGGACATGCAGCCGCCCACGAACCCACTTTGATGAAACTCTGTAATTTTACCATAGGCAAGAAAAAATTTCAATCCCTTTTTTGTCTTTTCTGACGGTTTTGCCTCAGAAATTTACGGAAAATTTCCGTCAGATATTTTGGTAAAACAGTCCATCCTGTGTGCAGTACCACACCAGTCTGCCGTGGCCGATCATGGGGATCCGTGCCTGCAAATTCCACTCAGGATACTGCTTCCGCATCACAACCGTGTCCCCGGTCACCAGTGCCACAAAGGAAATGTAATGTTCCTTGGTCATGGGATGCTCGGTTGTAAGAAAATAGTCATTCTCAATCTTTTCAACGGTCAGCCTATGTTCCTCATCCGCCTTCTTTGCCTCCAGCGGAAGCAGCTTCTTTCCGCAGCAGCTTACGCTGCACTCCGTCATGCCGGTGATGATGTTGCCGCAATTCGGGCAAACGTAGAAATTCGTTTTCTTCATGCTTCCTCCCTGGGCGTCCTTTTCATTCAGGCTGCCTGCAAGCAGGCTGGCCAGGTCAACACCCAACAAATGTGATAATTCCGGAAGGAGAGAAACATCCGGGCATCCCAAACCTCGTTCCCATTTTGAAACCGTCTTATCACTGATATGCATCTGCTCTGCCAACTGCAGCTGGGTCATGCCCAGTTCCTTCCGCAGTGCAAAGATCAGCTTTCCTACGCTGGTATTGTCCATGTTCTTCGCTCCTTTCCGTGCTCCATCATACGATGGCTTCAGGAGAAAATCAATCAACGCTCCGGCGAGTTCCTACTTAATAGAAAAGACTTTGACCCTTGCAGCCAAAGTCTTTGCATGTTTGCCCGTTATGTCAGTGCTTCAGTCGCTTATCGCACTTGCGGCTAAGCCAGGTGCCGAAGGATTGCAGAATCTGCACCAGAATCACCAGCACGATCACCGCCAAATACAGTACCGCATACTTGTACCGCTGATAACCTACCGTGATGGCAATCTTGCCCAGTCCGCCGCCGCCGATGGCACCGCTCATGGCCGTGTAGCCCATAATGGTGGTGATGGCCAAGGTGAAATTGTTAATGAGGGAAGGCACGCTCTCCGGCAGCAGCACATGCAGCATGATTTGCATAGGCGTGGCACCCATGCTCTGTGCCGTTTCGATAATGTTAGGGTTCACTTCCCGCAGGCTGGATTCCACCAGTCGTGCCACGAAGGGGAAAGCTGCCACCACCAGTGGCACAATCGAAGCCACCGTGCCCACGGAAGTACCGATGATCAACCGGGTCAGCGGAATGACCATCACAATCAGGATCAGGAAGGGAATGGAACGCAGCAGGTTAATCACCACGTTCAGGAATTTCATCAAAGGCTTCGGCAAAGGACGGATGCCCTTCGCATCCCCTGCCACAAGGATCATGCCTAGCGGCAAGCCGATCACAATGGCAAAGAAGGTAGCCAGGAAGGTTACATACACCGTGTCCCACAAGGCCTGTGGAAAGTCGCTGAGAAACATGGCCCAGGCTTCCTGCAATTTTTCTGGGGTAAATGCATTGGCGAAGTTCATGCCTGTTCCTCCTTTGCGTCAGATGCGTACGTGACCTCTACCTGTACATTCACGTTGGGGGTTGCTTTCAGGTACTTTACTGCTGCCGCCAGTTCATCCGGCCCGCCGGGGATTTCCAGCAGCATGTAGCCGTAGGTCTTCTCCCCTACCGCACGGACGGAAGCCGTGTGTACGCTGGCGGCAATGCCCTTTTCCATGGCCATGCGTGCCAGCAAAGGCTCCTGCACCGTGTTGGCGCCGTTGAACACCAGCCGTACCAGCTGTCCGCCGGGTGCAGGGGAAATATTGCCCTGTGCCATTTCCGGATACACAAGGTTCTGGGTGGCCTGTGCCTTGGGATTGGCGAAAACCTCTGCCACGTCCCCTTCCTCCACCACCGTGCCGTGCTCCAGAATGGCCACTCGGCTGCAAATCTCCTGCACAACGCTCATCTGGTGGGTGATGATAATCACCGTAATGCCCATCTTGGCATTGATGTCCCGGATCAGTTCCAGAATGGCGTGGGTGGTTTTGGGATCCAAAGCGCTGGTCGCTTCATCGCACAGGAGCACATCCGGGTCCGTGGAAAGTGCCCGAGCAATGGCCACACGCTGCTGCTGTCCACCGGAGAGCTGGGCAGGATAGGCATTGGCCTTGTCCGGCAAGCCTACGGTTTCCAGCAGCTTCATGGCTCGCTCTTCTGCCTCTTTCTTGCTTACACCTGCCAGGCGCAGGGGCAGCATCACGTTTTTCAGGCAGGTGCGCTGCATCAGCAGATTAAAGCCCTGGAAGATCATCGTGACCCGGCGGCGTACAGCCCGCAGCTCCTTCTTGTTCATCATCCCAAGGTCTTTGCCGTCTACCAGCACAGAACCTTCGCTGGGTCTTTCCAGCAGGTTGATGCAGCGCACCAGCGTGCTCTTGCCTGCACCGGACATGCCGATGATGCCATAAATGTCCCCATTATTAATGGTCAGGTTCACGTGCTTGAGCGCATCCACCGGACCGCCCGAAGTGGAAAAGCTTTTGGACAGGTTACGCAGCTCGATCATGAAACTCCTCCGTTACGCACAGAAAGCCACACCGGCTTCCCATCTCTCAGGGCAGCCGATGTGGCTATATGATAGGAAATTACTCGCCCTTCAAAGCGGTCAGGTCAGCCTGCTTGCCGGCATACAGACCCATGGGCTCCACGTGGATAGCACCCACAGACACGATGTGCGTGCCGTTTTCAGCATTGAAGTTTTCCTGATAGGGCAGGTGAGCGAAATAGTTAGCGAACACTTCGCCATCTTCCACCACGGTGTTGGGCAGCACATAGTCAGTGTACTCGATGATGTCAAGGGTGATGTCCTTCTCAGCCAGGATTTCCTTGGCAACAGCCAGGATCTGAGCATGGGGGGTAGGAGAAGCAGCCACAGTGATGGTGGTGCCGGCCAGAGCAGCATAGTCTACATCGGCATCATAGCCATCGGTAGGATTCTCCACCACGGAGATGGCAGCACCGGCGAAGGTCTCGTTGATGTAGTCAGCAACCTTCTGGCTGGTCAGAGCGGCCAGCAGAGCCTTGGTGCGGGGATCTTCTTCGTTGCCTTCCTTCACGCACAGCACGTTGCTGTAGGGAGAGTTGGCGTCTTCAATCAGCAGGGCGTCATTCACAGGATTCAGGCCTGCGTCCAAAGCGTAGTTGTTGTTGATGATGGCATAGTCCACATCAGCCAGCACGTTGGGCACCATGGCAGCCTCAACTTCCTGGAAGGTGATGTTCTTGGGATTGTCCACAATATCAGCGGCGGTAGCGGTAATGCCAGCGTCTTCCTTCAGGGTGATGATGCCGTTGGCTTCCAGCAGCTTCAGGGCACGGCCTTCATTGGTGGGGTCATTAGGAACGGCAATGGTAATGCCGTCAGCCAGAGCAGCAGCGGTGCAGGACAGAGCCAGGGCAGCAGCCAGAATCAGAGAAAGGAACTTCTTCATGGGAAAATCTCTCCTTACTTTCGTTTCGTTTCATGGTGCGATGTGGTCAATGAATCAGGTTTCCGTGCTTCCAGGTCACATTCGCTCGTTCAGTATGTTGCAGCGGATTAGCCGCCGCTCTGCTCGGTTCATGGAACGATCTCCTTTCAATCCCTCAGGAAAATAAAATGAGGAGCCTCTCGACGAAGCTCCTCATCCTACAGCCAGTGCATCGAACAAACCTGCCCGACTCAGCCGTTTATCTGAAAGCCCATCGAAACTTTGGCACAGCAAAGCATGCACATGCGACGCATGCACATCTCCATGGGCATCATGCTGATAGCCTTGCTCATCTGGGCTCTCCCCTTTCCTTTAGGATGGGCTTATTATACATAAGGGCACCCTGCTTGTCAACCCGTTTTTTGTCACGTGCTTTGTTTTTCTCCTGTATTTTGATCCTCCACCAGATGCTTCAGGAAAGCAATGCTGTCCTCCTTGCTCATGGCATAATGAGGAATCAGCGTCTTGCAGAAATACCGGCGCATCATTCTGGCGAAGCCTGCATCCTGAACAAAGGTATCGCAATGCAGGAAGCCATCGTAACTTCCAGGCATCAATGCCACGCCCCGTCCCAGATTGGCGGACACATTATGGTTTGCAAACAGGCTTTCTTCCGTGGACAGATGCAAGTCAAACTGCTCATTCTGCTCCGCAAAGGCGATGATGGCGTTCAGAATCGCCTGTCTTTCCTCCACGGTAAAAGGGCGCAGCTCCAGCACCTTCCGCTTCAGCCGCCCGGTTGCCATAAAGTTCTGCATCCACTGGCAGGACAGAATCAGGTGCGTTGCCCTTTTCTTGGTCAGCATATTGGTGCACCGCAGGTAACTGATCCGGCGCAAATCCACCACAGTGCCATGATCTTCCCGCTCATTGCGGAAAGCGCTGTGGAGAATTTCAATGGGCATACAAGCAAAGGGCAGATCTTCCTGCATGATGCAGACTTCCGTATCCTTTTCCATTTGATACAGTGCTTCCAGATGCTCCGCACAGCTGCGAAAATCCGACAGGTCGTACACGTAGTTCAAATCCCGTGCATCCACTGCCACCTGCTGGAAGAAATCGTACAAGCCGCTGTCCGGCAGGCTCATCATACGAATCTTCTTGGACGGCTGGGCAAGGAGCAGCCACTCCTGCCATGCAGCATTCTTTCTGCACCGGAGAATCGACAAGTCGCCGGGGCTGCTGGCATGTTCCGGCAGGATGGAGACCCGACACCTGGTGTCGCACAGCACCGGCATGGCATCCGCAATAAAGCCGGGCATTTCCTCACTCTGCACCCTATGCAGGCAGCACTGGACATGAATCTTCTCTCCGAAGGCATCCAGCAGGCTCAGCAAATCCTGAAAGAGCATTGTGCTGGCATGCTGGAAGGTCAGCACATGAATTTCTGCAGCATCTTCCAGCAGAGGCTGGAGCTGGCGAAGCAGCAGCGTTGTCTGTGTCCTTTCGGCAGAGAAAAACATGCGGTGAAAGGCTTCTTCATGATCCATTGTGCCGGATTGCATTCGATTCACATTCAGCGAAGCACGGAACCGGGTTTCTTCCTGGGGGGATACGGGAGCTTCTTCAGCAGCCAGAAGGGCTTCCAGAAAAGCAAGGCAGCGTTTGGGTGTGCATTGATCGTGGCGCAGGCGGGAGATGGTGGTGATGCTTCCCGTGCCGGTCATCGCCGCCACTTCCATTGCAGACAGGTCGTGATCCAACATCCATTGATCCAGGCACTTGCCAAAGGTCATTGAATACTCCGTCACCCTTCATCCCTCCCCACGCATTGGCTACATCATATCAAAACTATCATTTATTGTCAACAGCAGTCGAACATGCATTCGTTGTTATAGGAAAATACCGTGTCTTCAGCAGGAAGTTTCCTAGGCTGTGGCGAATAAGAGAAGCATGAAAAAACGCCAAGGGAGGACATCTGCATGGAACATTCCAATCCGCTGCTTCGAGAATTGGATACCACCAAAAAGTTCATTACCATTGGGGAAATCATGCTCCGCTTAACGCCCCCCAATTACGATAAGATTCGGGTCGCCAACAATTTTGAAGCCAGCTACGGCGGCAGTGAAGCCAACATCGCCTTGGCACTGGCCAACCTGGGCATTGACAGCACCTTCTTCTCTGTGGTGCCCAACAATTCCCTGGGCAAGAGTGCTGTGCGGATGCTCCGCTCCAACGATGTGCACTGCACGCCTGTGATTCTCTCCTCCCCGGAGGAAACCCCTTCCCACCGGCTGGGCACCTACTATCTGGAAACAGGCTATGGCATCCGTGCCAGCAAGGTCATCTATGACCGCAAGCACTCCGCCATGGCGGAATACGACTTCTCCAAGGTGGATTTGGATGAACTGCTCACCGGCTTTGACTGGCTCCACCTAAGCGGCATTACCCCGGCCTTGGGTCCTAACTGTGCCAAGCTGGTGCTGGACTGCCTGAAGGTAGCCAAGGAGAAGGGCATGACCGTCAGCTTTGACGGCAACTTCCGTTCCACCCTATGGAGCTGGGAACAGGCTCGGGACTTCTGCACCCTGTGCCTCCCCTATGTGGATGTGCTGCTGGGCATTGAGCCTTATCACCTGTGGCGGGATGACAATGACCATGCCAAGGGAGATGTGAAGGACGGCATTCCGCTTCAGCCCTCCTACGAGCAGCAGGATGAAATCTTCCAGTGCTTCGTGGAACGGTATCCCAACATCAAGTGCATCGGTCGCCACGTCCGCTATGCCCATTCCGGCAGTGAAAACAGCCTGAAGGCCTTCATGTGGTATGAAGGACACACCTTCGAAAGCCGGCTGTACACCTTCAACATTCTGGATCGTGTAGGCGGCGGCGACGCCTTTGCCGGCGGTCTGATCTACGCCATGATTCACAACTTCCGCCCCATGGACATGGTCAACTTCGCCGTTGCCAGCAGTGTGCTGAAGCATACCATTCACGGGGATGCCAACATCATCGACGATGTGCAGACCATCAAGAATTTGATGAACATGAACTACGATATCAAGCGTTGACCACCGCCTTTGCGTCCATTGCAAAACACGAAACTGAGTTCGTCTTTTTCCGGTGTTCCCCTTGCAAACCATGGTTATCCGTGATACCATGCAGGAGACGGAATCATTGCGAAGCATTCCCTTCGCATGCCTATAAGGATGAACCAGTTAGGAGGAAATCTTACATCATGGCGACGAAAAAAGCAGCCGCTTCTAAGGCGGAGAAAGCAGTCAAGTCCGGCGATAACCCTCAGGAGGAAAAACTGAAGGCACTGGAGCATGCATTGGCAGATCTGGACAAGCAGTACGGTAAGGGTGCTGTGATGAAGCTGGGCGAAAATGTAACCGACCAGAATATCCCGGTGATTCCCACCGGCTGCCTGACGCTGGACGCAGCCCTGGGCGTTGGCGGTATTCCCCGGGGACGTATTGTGGAGATTTATGGACCGGAGTCTTCCGGTAAAACCACCGTTGCCCTGCACATTGTGGCAGAAGCCCAGCGTGCAGGCGGCATTGCAGCCTTTGTGGACGCGGAGCACGCCTTGGATCCCGCCTATGCCAAGAAGCTGGGCGTGAATATCGATGAGCTGTATGTCTCCCAGCCGGACACCGGCGAGCAGGCATTGGAAATTGCGGAAGCCTTGGTTCGCTCCGGTGCCTTGGATGTGGTGGTCATCGACTCCGTTGCCGCACTGGTGCCTAAGGCCGAAATCGACGGTGAAATGGGCGACAGCTTTGTGGGTCTGCAAGCACGACTCATGAGCCAAGCACTGCGGAAGCTGGCCGGCATCATCAATAAGACGGGCTGCGTGGCCATTTTCATCAACCAGCTGCGTGAAAAAGTGGGCGTCATGTACGGCAACCCGGAAACCACGCCCGGCGGCCGTGCGCTGAAGTTCTACGCTTCCGTCCGCTTGGATGTACGCCGTGGTGAGCAGCTGAAGGACGGCTCCACCGTGGTGGGCAATCACACCAAGGTAAAGGTTGTAAAGAACAAGGTTGCCCCGCCCTTCCGTGTGGCTGAGTTCGATATTGTGTACGGCGAAGGCATCAGCAAGGAAGGCACGCTGCTGGATCTGGCTGTGGAGCGGGACATCATCCACAAGAGTGGCGCATGGTTCTCCTACAAGGATCAGCGCATCGGTCAGGGTCGTGAGAACACCCGCCTGTTCCTGAAGAGTCATCCCGAAATCGCAGATGAAATCGATGCTGTGATTCGGCAGGAGCTGTTCAAGGCCAATGATCAGGCAGCGGCTGTTCCCGAGGAGGGCACGGCTAGCGAAGATGCCGAATCCTTCGACGAAGAAGACGATTTGGCGCTGCTGGAGGAAGATCTTCCCGACGAGGAATGATTTGTTGGTCTTGCCGAAAACGACTGTTTGATGTATGATAGCATCAGTACAGGCGCGACGCATTCACTGGCGCCGCGCCTGTTTTTGTATTCTGCTGAAAGGGCACGGTAGTATGAAGAAAATTGTTCTCACCGGCGGCGGCACTTTGGGACATGTAACCCCCCACCTAGCGTTGATTCCTCACCTGCAGGAACGCGGGTATGAGATTCACTATATCGGCACGGAAAAAGGCATGGAACGGGACAAGATGGCTTCCGTTCCCGGGGTCACCTATCATGCGGTGAAAAGCGGCAAGCTGCGCCGTTATTTTTCCTGGCAGAACTTCACCGACCCCTTCCGAGTGATTGCCGGAGCCTTTCAGGCATCCCACGTCATCGGGAAAATTAAGCCGGACGTGGTATTCAGCAAGGGCGGCTTCGTGGCTGTGCCGGTAGTCTTCGGCGCATGGGTGCATCATGTGCCCGTCCTCTGCCACGAAAGTGACCTGACCCCCGGCCTTGCCAACAAGCTTTGCAAGCCCTTCGCCAAGAAAATCGCCACCACCTTCCCGGAGTGTGCAACCGCCCTGGGTGCAAAAGCCGAAATGACCGGCACGCCCCTGCGGCCGGAGCTTTTCCGGGGCGACCGTGCTAAGGGACTGGCACTGCTGCACTTTGACGGCAGCAAGCCTGTTCTGCTGATGATGGGCGGTTCTTCCGGCGCACAGGCGGTGAATAAAGCCTTGCGAGAAGCTCTGCCTCAGCTGACCGAACAGTTCGATGTGGCTCACATCTGCGGCAAGGGCAACCTGGACGCCTCTCTGGAAGGCACTGCCGGCTACACCCAAGTGGAATTCCTGGATGCAGACCTGCCGGACGTGCTGGCTGCGGCGGATTTGGTACTGTCCCGGGCAGGCAGCAACGCCCTGTGCGAATTTCAGGCACTGGACAAGCC
This sequence comes from Phocaeicola dorei, assembly GCA_963627465.1. Classification (GTDB taxonomy): domain Bacteria; phylum Bacillota; class Clostridia; order Christensenellales; family Aristaeellaceae; genus CAKUFA01. The sequence goes on along the minus strand of CAVGBO010000030.1, from coordinate 22,842 downwards.
GCTGCTGCTTGTCCCCTACCCTAAGGGAGCCAGCCGGGGCGACCAGATTCTCAATGCCCAGAGCTACGAAAAGCGAGGACTTTGCCGGGTGCTGCTGCAGGAAAACATGACTGCCGATACCCTCGCAGAAGCCTTGAAGAAAACCTGGGCTGATCGGGCAGTCTTGGCCGCCAATGTGAAAGCCGCCCCGCCGGCAGACGGTACCAAGCGTGTGCTGGAAATGATTGAAGAAGTCCAGCGGTAATGACCTGCTTGTGTGAACATAGGAGAGGAAACAAATGAAACGCAGCTTACTGGCACTGTTGACAGTTCTGCTTTTCCTTCTGCCCCTGGGGGCGATGGGTGAAGAAGAGGCTGTCCCTGTGGATGACCTGGATGATGACGGGTTTGAAATCACCGTAACAGAGGATCGGGATCTGAAGGAAGGGGATGAAGGGGACGATGTATCTACCCTTCAGTATCGCCTGAAGGATCTCTATTATCTGACCGGTGATGCAACCGGCGTTTATGATGCAGCTACTACTGCGGCAGTTAAGTCCTTCCAGGAGGATTTTGGTCTGGAAGTCACCGGCGAAGCGGACGCAAAAACCCAAAGCCTGCTTTTTGCGGCACAGTACCGTCCTTTGAAGAAGGGCTGCACCGGGGATGACGTGAAGGAGCTGCAAACCCGGTTAACCGTGCTGGGCTACTACAAAGGCAAAGTCAGCGGTGAATATCTGGATGCCACGGAAGAAGCTGTCCGTGCTTATCAGGAAGCCAACGGCGAAGAGGTCACCGGCATTGCCGATGTGGATACGCTGGCAGTCCTCCTTCAGACATCAGAGGAATCCAGCGATACCACCGATACCAGCACCGTTATGCAGGGAACCGTCGCCTATACCGAGCGGCTGGCCAAGGGTTCCACCGGTACGCTGGTCAAGCAGCTGCAAACCCGGCTGACGGAGCTGGGCTATTACTCCGGCCCCATCAGCGGCAATTTCCTTGGCAAAACCATGACCGCCGTCAAAACCCTGCAGAAGCAGAACGGCGTCACCGTAGACGGCATTGTGGGTGAAGTGACCTGGAACCTGATCTTCAATGACGCATCCGTGGTGCTGCCGGATGCTACCCCCAAGCCGACGCCCACCCCTACTCCTGTGCCTTACGCCATCACGGTGGACGTGGCCAATCAGGTCACTACCGTTTACGGGCTGGATGAAAACGGCGAGCATACCGTGATTGTCCGGCAGATGCTGTGCTCCACCGGTACCAAGTCCAACCCCAGTGATCCGGGCGACTGGGTGCTGACCGGCCGGAAAGCCAAGTGGTGCTACTTCCCCAAGTGGGGCGGTCATGCCCGATACTGGACACGGATCAACTCCTCCATTGCCTTCCATTCCGTCATTTACAACGCAGTGGACACCAAGGCGCTGGCAAAGAGCAGCTACAAGAACCTGGGCAAGCGAGTTTCCCACGGCTGCATCCGCTTAACCGTGGCTGACGCCAAGTGGATTTATGACAACTGCGGTGAGGGCACGGTAGTCAGCATTGTGGAGGACATGCCGGCAGATCCGGAGCTTCGTGCTTCTCTGAAGCTGCCGGCACTGAACACCAAAACCATGCTGCCGGAAGAAACGCCCGAACCTACCGCCAGCCCCGTTTACGTTTCCGACGGTCTGCCCCCCATGCCGCTGGCACAGCTGAAGAAGAACGATTCTTCCGAAGCCGTGTACTGGATGCAGATGAAGTTGACAGAGCTGGGCTATTATCACGGCAAGTGTTCCGGCACCTATCTGGACGGTACTGTGCAGGCCGTGAAGGATTTCCAGAAAGCCGCCGGGTTAAAGGTAACCGGCACAGCTACCGTGGCCACGCTGGAAGCCCTATATGCGGACGTGTTGACCACCCCCACCATCGAACCTACCCCCACCTTGGCACCTACCCCAACGCCGATTGTCTCCTTACCCACCCCCGGCAGCGGCGAATAAAAGGTAACAGAAAAGCACAGGCTGAAATGATGCCTGTGCTTTTCTGTTGTGCTTGGATTTAATTCCTGCCTATCTGAATCACTTCACGTGTTCTGCCACGTCGGTGACCAGTGCCAAGGTATTCATCATGCCCCGAATATGAGTCCGCTCATAGCCATGGGAAGCATACACACCCTGTCCGCACAGGGCGTAGCGGGCATCCAGACCGGCCTTCAGTGCCGTGGCAGTATCCGAGGAATAGCCGGGATAAATATCCACCACGTAGTCCAGCTTCAGCCGCTGGGCACGTTCCACCAGCTCGGTGGTAAAATCATAATCGTAGGGACCTGCGCTGTCCTTGGCGCAAATGGACACCTGAGTTTCATGGCAGCCCAGATCATCCCCTACGCAGCCCATGTCCACCGCCAGCAGATCTTCAATATCCATCTTGTATACAGGGGATGCGCCATGACCTACTTCTTCATACACGGTGAAGATCAACGTTACCTTTCGACCAAGGGTCACTCGGCCTTCTGCTACTTCCCGTGCCAAGGTCAACAGCACAGCACTGGAGGCCTTGTCATCCAAATGGCGGCTCTTCACGAAGCCGCTTTCCGTAATCACCGTACGGGGATCAAAGGAGATAAAGTCACCAGGACGAATGCCCAGTGCCTCCGTAGCCTCCTTGGACCAGGTTTCCTCGTCCACTACCACTTCCAGGGACTCATCGTTTCTCGGCGTGGCGGTTTGGTTGCCCCACACGTGGCGGCTGGCATGGGTGGACTGCACCGTAGCACTGTACCGCTTACCGCTGCGGGTGTGGATGATTACGTTTTCATTCTCGATGGCATTGTCATTGTAGCCGCCCAGCTGGGTGTACCGCAGGCAGCCATTGGACTTAATGGCGCGCACCATGGCACCCAACGTATCCACATGGGCAGAGATGGCCAGGGGGTGACCCGTGCCGCCGATGCAGCAGATCACCGTGCCCTTGGGCGTACGCTCAGGGGCAAAGCCGAGGCGGGTCAGCTCCGCCAATAGATAATCCGTAGCTTCCCGGGTCATGCCCGTGGGGCTGGGAATGTTGGTCAAGGTTTTCAGCTGCTCAAGAAGATAGGTTTGCTTATCCATAAAAATCTTCCTTTCCGTCACTTACCACACGCCGGCCTCGCTGCGAAGCTCATCCCATGTTATGGAGGTGATTTGCAATGTGCCGCTGTCGCTGTTTGTCAGATGAATGCGAGTGTTGTCATCCGTGCCCACGGTTACATCAAAGTATCCGCAGGACGCATCCTTGCCGAAGAAGTACCGTTCTCCATACCAATCGCTGCCGGTGGTGAAATACACCCGATAATTGCCGGGCTGCAAAGTCACCTGCAGCCGCACGCCCTGATGAATGAATCCGGACAGCACCTGCTCCCCGTTCCGCTCCACTAATACATAGGCATGGTTTTCACTACCCTTGGTGTCAAAGATGACTCGGCTTCCTTCCTCATCGGATGTACCGGTGAGAATCCCCGTATCAATCAGGTCAATCTGGGGATAATAAGGTAGGGTGGCCGCATAGGTCATCAGGCTGTCCACGGATGCATCCACAGCTGTCATGTACTCGCCGAAGAAGTCCATCAACGCATCAGCAGATGCAACGCCTCCCTGCGCCACAGCCGTCAGGTCAACGGTCATGTGCATGGTGGTGGGCTTTTTGCTGTCATAGGCATAGGTCAGGAAGGTCTCTGCCAGTGCCTCGCAAAGCACCCGATCCACATCATCCCGGGTAAACTCCGGCACGCCCAGCATGCTTTGCATATTGGTGCGAGCTGCTTCTTCCGCATCGGACAGCATGGACTTCCAGTTGCCGACAGTTACGGTTAGGTTCAGCTGAATGGCCTCGTCCCCTGCTTCTGCCTTGGTGATCTTCATCAGCATCAGCAAAGGAGCAAGCCGGCGAGCTGCACTGTCGGCGGATACCTGCAATTTACCAGCCACCGCCGTGCCATAGTCCGTCAAGGCGTTCAGGGTTGGAGCAGTTTCCGGCTTCTTCTTGGGAAGATCCGTTGCTTTCGGCAGAAGGACTTCCCCCAGTGCCGTACGGATGCCCTTGATTTGGTAGCTGCTCTTCGCCGCCGCTGCCCGCTTTTTCACCCCGGACAACAGTTTGCTGGGACTTTCACTGCCGGACCACTTGAAGACCACCGTGCCCTCGTCATTTTCCTTGATGCTGGCCGTCAGCTGATAATCCGCCGTTGCCGTATTGGATACTGCCTGCGCTAGGTATGCCGCTGCATCCATGTCCCCGGTTTTGTTATCAACACCGGCAACAAGGGTAGGAACCGTCACCGTGGCCGTGGCGGACTTTCCGTCCTCCGCAACCGCAACCCCGGCAATAACGGCTTGGGAAAGGATGGAGGCTGCCCATCCTGTTGCTTCCGCCTGAACGGATGCAAGACTTTCCTCCACTTTTTCCAACATCAGCGACTGCTGATCCATACTTTCAGCATATGCGCCGCCAAAGGCCGCACACAGGGTTGCAAGGGTCAGCATCAGGCAAATCAGCTTTCGCATGGATTCCTTCATCCTCCCGGCATGATACAAAAAGATGCCGGGCATGACCGGTCAGCCATGCCCGGAAATAAACGTCAATTAAGCTTCCAGCAGCTTTTCACTGGCTTCACGGAGCTGTTCGTTCAGTGCTTCCGCTTCTGCCTTGTCGGCAGCATTGCTGTTGACATACAGCTTGATCTTCGGCTCGGTGCCGCTGGGACGGACGCACACCCAGTTGCCGCCTTCCAGCTCATAGTACAGCACATTGGAGGCAGGCAGCCCCGTAGGCTCTTCCTTGCCGCCGCAGGTACGTACACCGGTCAGGTAGTCCCGTACTGCAAGCACCTTCTTGCCTGCCAGCTCCTTGGGGGGATTGGCACGCAGGTCGCACATGATCTTCTTCATCAGCGTCAGGCCGTCCTTGCCGGGAAGAGTCTTGCTGACGACCTTCTCCACATAGTAGCCGAACTCGGCATAAATCTGCTGCAGACGGTCGTAGAGGGTAATGCCCTCCGCCTTGCAGGCCGCCGCTACTTCGGCAATCAGCAGGGAGGCATTCACGCCGTCCTTATCCCGCACGAAGGTGGAGGACAGGAATCCGTAGCTTTCCTCAAAGCCGAAGAGGAAAGTATGGCTGCCTGTATCCTGGAACTGCTGAATCTTTTCGCCGATAAACTTGAAGCCCGTCAGGGTTTCAAACATGGTCACCCCGTACTTCTCGCAGATGCTGTTAGCCAGGCAGGTGGAAACAATGGACTTCACCGCCGCACCGTTCTTCGGCAGTGTCCCCTGCTTTGCCTTGGTGGAAAGGATGTAATGCAGCAGCACGCAGCCAATCTGGTTGCCCGTCAGCAGATGGAAAACCCCTTCATTGTCCCTGACGGCCACGCCCAGCCGGTCGCAGTCCGGGTCAGTGGCGAAAATCACGCTTGCCCCCACCTGATCTGCCAGCTTGAAGGCAAGGGTATAGGCGCCGGGATCCTCAGGATTCGGCACCTTAATGGTGGAGAAGTTGGGATCAGGCATTTCCTGTTCCTTTACCACGGCCACGTTAGTAATGCCGATTTCTTTCAGGATGCGGCGGACAGGCACATTGCCGCTGCCATGCAGGGGAGTGTAGACGATGGACAGGGAAGCTCCTTCCTTGGCCAGCATTTCCGGCTGAATGCACAGGGTCTTCACCTGAGCGATGTAATCATCGTCCACTTCCTTGTTGCCAATGATGTGCAGCAGCCCTTTAGCCTTGGCTTCTTCCTCATCCATCAGGGTGCAGTCCTTGTAATCCAGCGCACGAATAAACCCGGTAACGCCTTCCGCCGCTTCAGGGCCAACCTGTGCACCATCTTCGCCGTACACTTTGTAGCCGTTATACTGGGGAGGATTGTGGCTGGCGGTAATCACTACGCCTGCAATGGCATGCAAATGGCGAACCGCATAGGAAAGGATCGGCACCGGGCGAAGAGCATCAAACAGATACGCCGGCACGCCTTCCTGACATAGCACCAAAGCCGTATCCTTGGCAAATTCTGCAGAGCAGCGGCGGCTATCGTACGCAATGGCCACGCCCCGCTTTGCTTCTTCCGGGTTCTGCATCAAGTATTGTGCCAAGCCCTTGGTGGCACGGCGCACATTGTAGCGATTCATACGATTAGTACCGGCACCCAGCACGCCCCGCATGCCAGCCGTACCGAAAGAAAGCTCCGTATAAAACCGATCCTCAATTTCCTTGGGATCGTTGGCAATTGACTGAAGGTCTGCTACCGTATCCGTATCTGCGGAAAAATCCTTTAACCATTGCTCGTAGGCCTGCTGGACGTCCATATTGCATCCTCCTTCGGTTTCTTCATTGGAACGACAGGATCTGTTTTTATTATAATAAGTTTCCCTGCGTTTGGCAAGTTCTTTGGCGGACTCATCAAAGCAGCGCCTCCCCTTGTGCGCTCGTTTCCCCACACTTGCGCATCCTGTTCATCTTCGCTATAATGGAAAGGCTGCAAAATACGGTGCAAGAGGAGCAGAGTGTATGATGAACCATGTTGAACTGTCGCAGGAGGCCTTTGAGGCGATGAATCCTGATACCACGCTGCTCATTGACATCCGCAGTGCAGAGGATGTATCCTACGGCATCATTCCCGGGGCTAGGGTGCACACGGCAGAGGCCTTGGAGGCAAACCTGGAAGCTTTGCCCCAGGATAAGGACATTGTGATCTATTGCCACCGGGGCACCAACAGTATTCCCGTGGCGGAAGCACTCCGGGAGAAGCACCTGTCTGCCTATAGCCTGCAAGATGGATACCTGGGCTGGCTGATGCGAAAGATTCAGCGGGAGCAGGAAGCGGATAAGTGCCAGCAAATCGAGGTAGGTCTCCGCACCACCTATCACAAGCGGCTATTCTCCAAGTTTGCCAAGGCCATCCGCACCTATGATTTGGTGCAGGAAGGTGATCGCATTGCCGTATGCATTTCCGGCGGCAAGGATTCCATGCTCATGGCCAAGCTGTTTCAGGAATTGCAGCGTCATCGGAAGTTTCCCTTTGAGCTGGTCTTTCTGGTGATGGATCCCGGGTATAACGCTGCCAATCGTCAGGTGATTGAGCATAACGCCAAGATTCTTGGCATCCCCGTCACCATCTTTGAAACGGATATTTTCGATATTGTGTACAGGGAAGAAAAGAATCCCTGCTACCTGTGTGCCCGGATGCGTCGGGGGCATCTGTACAGCAAGGCCAAGGAGCTGGGATGCAACAAGATCGCCCTGGGGCATCACTATGACGATGTGATTGAAACCATCCTGATGGGCATGCTTTACGGTGCTCAGGTGCAGACCATGATGCCCAAGCTTCACAGCACCAACTTCCCCGGGATGGAGCTGATTCGCCCCATGTACTTCATCCGGGAAAATGACATCAAAACCTGGCGTGACGCCAATGACCTGCACTTCATTCAGTGTGCCTGTCACTTTACGGATACCTGCACCACCTGTGATCCGAACGGCCGCACCGTTTCCAAGCGGATGGAAATCAAGCAGCTGATTGCCCAGCTGAAAAAAGTGAACCCCACCGTGGAAGCCAATATTTTCCGCAGCATGGAAAACGTCAATCTGGA